>JAFGIS010000391.1 GCA_016929495.1 Polyangiaceae bacterium
AGGGTGACGTGTAGGGCGGTCCAGCGGTCGAAGGACGGCCGCGGGGTGTGAGGAGCGCCTGCACCGGGTTTGGGCGGTCGGCCGCGACGAGGAGGCGAAGCGACGAGCACGACGAGCAAGTATTTATGGCATATATTATTGGACTGGGTCAAGGAGGCCACGGGGCCGCTTCGTCGCACGCGGACGGCGGAGCCGCGGTCGCAGGGGGACGGAGCCGTGACGACACTGGACGGCGGAGCCGCGGTCGCAGGGGGACGGAGCCGTGACGACACTGGACGGCGGAGCCGCGGTCGCAGGGGGACGGAGCTGTGACGACACTGGACGGCGGAGCCGCGGTCGCAGGGGGACTGAGCCGTGACGACACTGGACGGCGGAGCCGCGGTCGCAGGGGGACGGAGCTGTTACGACACTGGCATGGGGTCCAGAAACGCCGTGCAGCGCTCAGAAGCTGTGAACGAAGGTCAAGCGACCCTCGGCGCCCGCCCCATCTGCTGCCTGGCGCAGGGATTTCTTGAGCTCGTAGCCGAGGAACAGGCCCAGGGAGTTGCCCGTGCCATAGGCCAGCTCCACGTGACCGCCGAGCGGAAACGCGAGCGTGCTCTTGTCTTCGAGATCATACGTGTACTCGAGCTGCGGGCCCAAGGCGATCGTGTCGTTGAACTTGTACAGGAGCCAGTCACGGGTGTGAATGTAGTCGTTCGCCCCGCCTTTGTCGAACGCGGAGTAGAGCAAGGTCCACACCCACGACTCGAAGTAGATGGAGTCGGTGCTCACGATCGTGTACAGCTGCGGGCCGTTGATGGCGACGGCTTTGCGGGCCGCCCAATCGAACGCGATACCCACCATGGGCGTCAACGATACCGGGCCGAGCGTGAACGCCGGCCCCACGTCGAACTCACCCCACCACGACAGCAGCGACAGGGTCCCGTCCGTCGCGCTTTGGCTCGGGTAGTTCTCGGCAATGTAGATGTCCGATGCCAACCCAACGCTGTCTCCGAAGGGATAGGTGGCGCCGGCCCAGAGCTGCAAACCGAAGAGGTAGTCGTGGTCGATCCGGAAGTAGCTCGGCACCGGGGCGCTCTCGGCGTCGGGCTCGGCCGCGGCCGGCTCGGTTGTGGCCTCTGCCGCGGGCGGCGACGGGACCGCTTCGGGAGGTGCGCCAGGTTCTGGCGCCGCTGCGGCGTCCACGGGTTCCGCCGCGGGCAGGGCTGCGGCTGCCGGCTCGGTGCTCGCTTCTGGCACGCTGGGCTCGGCTTCCGCAGTAGGCGTCTGGGCCAGGCCGACGCTCGACGTTGCGAGCAAAGCAGAGATTGCGGTTTCGAGCACGGGCAGTCGATGTGTGGTGGTCATGGTCCGCAGTCTAACAGGCCCGTGTTGCGGTTGGTTTTCGTAACCATTTCATGTGAGGGCGGCGGCGTTTCGGGGGGCTCGAGGAACATGGTGGCCTCGCAGGGCCGGCTTCGATTCGTCGTTCGGCAGTCGACTCCGCAGTGTCGCTGGACCGTTCCGGCGGCGGGCCTGAGCGCCGGGGTGCATGGCTCCGACGAAGCGGGGCTTCCCCCGGAGGCTGGTGGACGAAGGCTCGGCCTTCAGGTGCCGCCAGCACGGGCTTGAGGTAGGCTGCGCACACGCTGCGCATGATTCACTGGAACCTTTCCGGGGGCATCGTTCACCGCGGTATTCTGTTGCCCTTCATCGACGCGCTCGAGGTCGCGAACATCGTGCTCAGCGTGCACGACGGATTCTCGGGCCTTCCGTGGTGTGGGGGACGCGAGAGCGGCAGCACGATAGAGCCCGCCGTGCTCGATGAGGTGCTCGAGCAGTACCGACGGCGTGGCGTCGGCTTCAACCTGCTCTTTTCGAATCACCTGCTGGGCCCGGAGGACCTCGGCAACGAATACGGCAACCTGCTTCTGGAGAAGCTGCACGACGAGCGTAACGGTGTGGTCGTGTGCGATACCGTGCTGGCCGACTACGTGCGCGAGCGGTACCCGAAGTACCAGCTGATCCGCTCCGTGGTCCAGGCCTACCTCGACAAGGTTATCTACAGTCGTCCCGACGCGATCGTCCGCTACTTCCAGGAAAAGGTCCGGTACTACGATCGGGTGGTGGTCCCCTCGGAACTCAATCTGCGGTTCGGTGTGCTCGACCAGCTCGACAAGTCGAAGCTCGAGTTCCTGGTCAACAACAACTGCTTCTGGCACTGCCCGTTCGCCGTCAAGCACTACACGCAGATCGCGCACGGCTTCAAATCGGCGGGTGGCTCGCCGACTCGAGTCTGCATCGCCGAGAAGGAAGCCCTGGGTCTCGGACGCGACCGGCTGCTCGAACACCTGCGCAAGTATGACGCTGTGCTCAACGACGGCGCAAAGCCCATCAAGAAGATCAAGCAAGGACAGCGGATCACCTTGAAGAAGTCGTGGCTGAAGCCCGAGCAGGTCGGGCTCATGCAACGCAAGGGCTGCGTACACTTCAAGGTGCAGGGACGGGACGCCGACCCGCGGGCCTTCGAAGAGACGCTGCGCCTGATGGTGGTAGCGCACGACGTCTGATGGGCTCGGACTGCGTCGTGGCTCTCGCGTGATCACGGCACGACCGTGTCGTCCGCGGCGTGGGCCGCTCTGCGGGCCGTTTGCACGCAAGTGCTGGCCGAAGCAGGAAAGCGATCACAGCCAGCGCACACGTGCCACAGATCGTCCGGCCGGTAGTGCCCTGTCTCCAAGACAGGGCACACGAGCAGCAGCGCGTCCGTTGGCTCAGCCCCAGGGCCTTCGCCGCAGGATTCGACGGCTTCGCTCGGTTCGAGGTTGTCGAATTCCGCGGCGAACCACGGAAACTGGACTCGCGCACGAGCCGCGCAAGCACGGAGGACTCTCGCGTGCGAGCACGGCGACTGTTGGCACTGGTCCGTCGTTGACGCATCGGCTACACCGAAGGGCGCTGGAGGTGCTCGTATGGCTGCGGCCAAGGACGAACTCGCGAACCTGGACGAGGCTTGGGAGGAGCCTCCCACCCTGGCGCAGGCACAGCCTGTGACCGTGAGCAGTGTCCCTCCGGATCTGGGCGACCTGGATGACGGATGGAACGCGGACTCGAGTGCGTTGGCTGCTGCGCCGTCGGGGGAACCTGCGCGCGGGGCCAAGCGGGCAAGTGCCCGGCAGGAGGCTTCGGTGCTACCCGCGGCTACGTGGCTCACCAAGCGGCAACGGCGTGAACTGGCCAGGCAGCAGCGGCGGCACGCGACCGAGCGCCGGGCGGAACGCAAGCAAGCTCGGAAGCTCGAGCGCCGAGAGCAGGCCAGGCAACGCGCGGCAGAGCGTCTCTCCTCGGTGGTCGTACGTGCTGACGCGAAGGACGCCGAGGCCATGGATGTAGCGGCCACCCGGGCGGGGCGCATGGGTGAAGTGGCCGTCAGTGCGCTGGCGACGAGTGGAGTCGAGGCGCGGCGTGGCCCTGCCTCGACGCGCGAGACAGAACGGGCCGAGCGCAGACCCCAGCGCTCGGTCCCTCGGAAGATTCGACGCGCGTCCGAGCGTAGTGGACCCGCTGGCGCTCCGGTCTCTGCCGGGCAGCGGCGCAGAACGAACCGGGCGGTGCACTTGCTGGTCGTTGCCGTGGTCGCGACGTTCGCGCTGTGGCTCTGGCTGCGCTGATGCACTGGGGCGCAGCGGTCGGTTCGCTTGGATTGTGCCTTGCCCTGGAGACAAGGCACCAGGACTAGGAAAGCGGCCCTTCGGACTCGAAGTGCAAGCGTGACTCGAAGGAAGCGGCTGCGACGCGTTCGAGAATGCGTGCGGTGGAGACCTGGACTTCGTAGCCGGTCTCTGCTTCGCGGGCGCAGGCGGACAGCATCATGAGGCACGTGGCAACGCCATGGCCGACGCTTCCGTGTGCATCGAAGCGCTGCGCCAGACGGACCAGCTCGCCGTGCAGTGGGCCTCCGGCCCGCTCCGCCTTGGCCACCGCGTGGTCCCAAGCCGCGGGGCTCATGAGATCCGCGGGAATTGCTCCTGCGTTTCCTGGAAATCGGTCAGACCGGATCATTGCTGGACCTCCTCAACGTGGCTGGCTGTGTCTGCTCAGGTCGTCACGCAAACGGTGAAGCACCACAGTGTCGGATCTCCGAGTCGCGAGGCGGGCCGCCTCCTGCTCGTGGCGAAGGATCCATGTTCGATTCTCTGGTACGCGGACCGCGGCTGTGCTGTCAGCTGACCTGTCGCGAACCAAGGCCATGCGTACCCATCCCGACGATCTCGTCGTTTTGGAGCGCGAAGTCCAGAGGCTAGTGAACTGGTGCCCGGCGCCCTCGTGGTGGCCTGCCCACGTATTGCCCTCACGCCAGGAGGTCGAGTCACCCCCGTTGCGCGTGCAACGCGGCACGGGGATCCGGGCATGGCCGAAGTTTCGCGGCTCACCCGAGGGACCGGCGAGATCCGGCGAACGACGCGTGCTAGGGTGGCTGGTCGCCTTACTTCGATTGCGGAGGCATCATGCGGTCCCTGTTCGTCGCGAAGCTTGCCGGCTCGTGCCCCAAGAAGGCGGTCACGGTCAAGGCGGTATGGGCTATCGGATTGGCCTGGTTGATGGCCGGCCCCGGGTGCTCGGACAGCAGCGATGACGGCCCATCGAGAGCAGGGGATACCGGCGGCGCGGTTTCCGGTTCGACGGGGGGCTCCGCTGCCGCACCATCTGGCGGAGCCACTTCGACGGGAGGGCACAGCTCTGGTGGCGCCGGTCCCGGCGCGACCGGGGGCACTGGCCCTGGCGCAACCGGGGGGAGCCCGACCGGTGGCGTGGGCACGTCCGGTGGCTCAGAGGACGCGGGTGGAGCCGCGACCGAGGGCACTGGTCCTGCGGGCGGCGCCACGACGGGGGGTCGCGCTCCCACGGGTGGACGCGGTGGGGCTGGGACCGGAGGCGCCCGTCCCTCGGGTGGGAGCGGCGGAGCCGGGACCGGCGGCGCTACCAGCGAAGGCTCGGGCGGTTCGAGCGGATTGGCGGGGGCGGCACCGACCGGAGGCACGACGGGAACCGGGACGCCCGAAGTCCGATTGATCGGTCGCATGGACACCAGCGACGCGGCGGGTCCCAAGTTTGCCTGGTCCGGTTCGGGCATGATCGCGCGATTCTCCGGCACGAGCGTCGGGGTGAAGCTTTCCGGCGGGCAGTACACGGTCGTGCTCGATGGGGCCGTGAAGGACACGTTGAAACCGACCAGCAACGCCACCACCTCCATAGCCCAAGGTCTGACTGCAGGGGAGCATACGATTGAGCTGTACCGTCGCACCGAGGCCAACCAGGGAGTGACGCAGTTGCTCGGGTTGGATTTTGGCGATGGCCAGCTCTTGGCTCCTGCTGCCGCTGCAACGAGGCGCCTGGAGGTCATAGGCGACTCGATCACCTGCGGCTACGGGAACGAGGGACCTGACGAGAACTGCGGTTTCTCTGCCGACACGGAGAACCACTACCTCACCTACGAAGCCATCGCAGCCCGAAATCTCGGTGCCGAGCTCGTCACCATCGCGTGGTCCGGAAAGGGTGTCGTGTGCAATTACGGCGACGACGCCAACAGCTGCACCAACCCGCTGCCGACCTACTACGACCGCACTCTGCCCGAACTTGTGAGCAGCCAGTGGGACTTCGCGAAGTTCCAGCCGGATGCGGTCGTGATCAACCTTGGCACCAACGACCTCAGCACCGACCAGGACCCGACCCAGCAAGAGTTCGAGAGCGGGTACAAGGCGTTCCTCCAGCACATCCGCGAGAAGAACCCGAACGCCTACATTCTCTGCACCAACGGGCCGATGCTCACCGGCACGGATCTCGACACGGTACGTGGCTACATCGACGATGTCGTCCAGGAGCTCAAGACCGAGGGAGATACCCAGGTGGGAAGCTTCGAGTTCGAGCCCCAGGATCCCGGCGACGGTCTGGGTTGCGACTGGCATCCCAGCATCAAGACACACCAGAAGATGGCGACCGTGCTCGAGACGGCCCTGAAGAGCGCTTTGGGCTGGTAGGCGCTGCGCGGCTGCGCTCCCGGGCGGGTTCTGATATACGCTGGCGCATGCTTGCACAGAGGCGCCATCTGCCACTGACGGCTGCGCTGGTCGCGGCTGGCTTGAGCCTCGTCGGCAGGACACACGCACAGGAGCCGGGCTCGGCGGGGCCGGCTGGCGTGCGCCTGTCTTGGGTTCGTGCCGAGGGTGCCTCGAGCTGTATCACGGCTCAGGCGCTCGAGGGCGCCGTGACCTCGCGTCTCGGACACGATCCTTTCCAGGGTGAGTCCAGACAATGGGTGGATGGCGTCGTTTTCGCGCATGAGGGCGGGTTCACGGTTCAGCTGTTCGAGCGCGATGCTCGGGGCAACGCCGTGGGCATGCGCAGCCTGCGAGAGTTCGCCGGGGATTGTAGGAACCTCGACGAAGCCGTGACTCTGGCGGTTGCCCTGATCATCGATCCGACGGCGAAGCTCGGCCCGGGCCAGGCTTCGGACTCAGCTCTAGAGCCCCCAGGCCAGGCTACGCCGCCCCGAGCGAACCACGAAGGTCAGCGGTCCTCTCCGATCCCGCGATCGCCGCCGCCCTCTACCGCCTGCGCCCGGTGTCCGGCCTCGGTGACAGCTCCCGCACCTGCGTGCGCTCGGACCTCCGAGGAGCGTTTGCCCGGGTTGCTCGTCTCGCCAGTCCTCGTCTGGGACGTGTTCCCCTCGACCGCTGCGGGGGTCGAGGCCAGCACCGAGGCGTTCGTGCCTCTGTCGTCCGTGGTCGCGTGGCGGTTCGGAGTGCTCTTCCTGCCCGAGCTGCGCGCGCACACTGTGGGCGACATTGGCTACGGGCTCACTGCCGTTGATCTGGGAGCGTGCGCCATCTCGGCCGGCGATCTGGCGTGGCTCGGCTGCGTGGCCCTGCAGGGCGGTGCGATCCATACGGTCGTCCACGATCCCACTCCGCTCAAGCCTGGCGACCGGCCGTGGCTTGCCGGCCGGGCTCATGTCGGAGCGCGTTTGGAGCTTCCTGGACCGTTCTGGGTCGAATCTCGCCTGTTTGGCGCGGTCCCCATCACCCGCTGGGAGTTCCGTGTACGCATGCCCGGTCACTCGCCCAAGAGTGCATACCAACAGCCGTGGTTCATGCCTGGGGCGGGCATCGGTCTTGGCCTACACTTTCGCTGAAGCGCAGCGCTGCGACCGGGCATTCAGGGATAGGTGCGAGTTTGGCGCCCCGGAGAGCCGGATCCCATCAAGCAGCCTCGGCTGACCGGGAAGGTCTCGATGTGGCGGCGATCTACACCGCGCACGTCCAGTTCCTGTGGAAGAGCTTGTACCGGATGGGTGTCGGCGAGGCGGACCTTCCGGATGCGATGCAGGAGGTGTTGCTGGTCGTGCATCGGCGTCTACGAACGTACGATGGGAGCTCCAAGCTCACGACCTGGCTCTTCGGTATCTGTTTGCGGGTCGCTGGTGGCATACGGCGTAGCCGTCGCAGGCGTCGTGAGGCGCCCATGGAAAGCGAGGAGCACCGGATCGTCCTGGTCGACGAGAACCACCCGGAGCGGCTGATGACCAGACGAGACGCACAGCGCAGACTCGACACCGCCCTGGACAGTCTCGGGCCCGAACGGCGTGCGCTCTTGATTCTGTTCGAGATCGAGGGCCTGCCTTGTGCTCAGATCGCGGAGCTGCTCGGCGTGCCCGTGGGTACGGTGCATTCTCGATTGGCCGTGGCGCGCGCGCAGTTCCAAAGAGCTCTGTCTCGGCTAGACGCCGATGAGCAACACCGTCTGCGCGCCGTGGGAGGGCGGCCATGAGAGAACCCGTTCGTTGGCTTGCGGACAAGAACACGCTGCCGGAGCTGCGTGAGCTGCTGGGCAGTGCTCGGGACGTCCCGGCGCTTTCCGCGGCGCTCGACCGCCGTCTCGGGGCACTGGCTCGGCAGCTGTCGGCCGCTCCCGTCACAGCGGGCGCGGCCGCGATGGCGGCCAAGAGCTCGCTCGGCGGCAAGACCCTGGGCTGGCTCGGGACCAGCAAGCTCGCGACCAAGCTCGTCGTAGGTTCGGCTCTGCTGAGTGGGGCGTCTGTGGCCACCTATGTCGCGACGCGTTCGAGCCCTGCCTCTTTGCCCGCGGCCACGAGTGTCGCGGCCCAAGGTTCCGGGCCGCTCTTGCGTGGTCGGCCGAGCGCGCGACACCGGACCGCGACCCCGGCCACCTCCGAGCCTGAGGCCACCGAGCCGAGCGCCGCGGCGCGGCCGTCCCGGACGGTCTCTGGCGCGCCGGTCGCACGCACCGAGCCCGTGGCCCGACCGGACAGGAGCGAATGGGGGCCACAAGATGCGGTGAACAGTGCGTCCTTTCCCGACCCGAGCATTGCCGACGAAGCGCGGCTGCTCGAGAGCGCTCGTGCCGCGCTCGGGACGGATCCGGCTCGTGCCCTGCGCATCACCGAGGAGCACGCGCGCAAGCACCCCATGGCTCAGCTCAGCGCCGAGCGGGAGCTCATTGTGATAGACGCGCTTGTACGCCTGGGGCGTCGAGACGAGGCACTTCGGCGGGCGGCGCCCGGGCTGGCGCGGGCCCCGAACAGCCTGTACGCGAAGAGACTGAGGCAACTGCTCGGCCAGGCCGAGCCCGAGTGAGCCATGCCCACGCTTTTTTTCGAAGGCGGCCCCATGCTGCGGCCATCCATGGTCATAAGGAGGAGCCATGCGAACCTTGGAAGTGCTTTCGAAGACGATGTGCCTAGCTTTGCTGCTGGGGGCGTGCAGCAAGATCGCGGATGTGGCAGAGGCGGAGGGTGGGGCTGGCCCGGACGACGAGGCCGGGGGCGAACAGGCCACGGGCGGCTCACAGAGCTCGGGTGGAGCCAGCTCCGACACAGGGGGGACGCGATCCTCGGGTGGCTCGCCGTCCACCGGGGGAACCCACGAGGCTGATGCCGGGCACCCCGCTTCGGGCGGCACCGACGCTACGGAAGAGACGGGCGGTCGCCAGGCCACGGGCGGGTCGCAGGCGACGGGCGGTCGCCAGGCCACGGGCGGGTCGCAGGCCACGGGCGGGTCGCAGGCCACGGGCGGGTCGCAGGCCACGGGCGGGTCGCAGGCCACGGCAGGCGCTGGTGGCACGTCAGAGATCGAAGAAGACCGTTCGGACGTCGCTGCGGACACCGATCCCCAGATCTCCGACGAGGACTTCGACGCCTTCGTACAAAGCGCCAACCGTTTCGGTCTGGAGCTCGAACAAGCGGCGGTCGATGCCGGCTCACTGGACGCCGAAGGCAACCAGGTTTTCTCGCCTCTGAGTGCGCTCGTGGCCCTCTCCATGACCTACGCGGGCGCGCGCGGGGATACTGCAGCAGCCATGAAGACGACGCTTCACGACGAGCTCGACGAGGGCCTGTACCACGTCGCTCACAACCGTCTCATGCGCGAGCTCCGAAGCCGCAACAAGACGGGGACCGATCCCCTTGGAGAGGAAGTCCGTGTCGAAGTCGCGCCGGCCAACTCCATCTGGCTCGAGCGCACCCTCAGGGTAGCGAGCCCCTTTCTGGACCTGTTGAGCCAAGAGTACGACAGCGGCGCGCGCAAGGTCGATTTCATCGGTTCGCCCGATCCCGTGCGTCTGGCCATCAATGGCTGGGTCGAAGACCAGACTCACGACCGGATCAAGGACCTCTTGCAGGAAGGCGATGTGGATTCTTTGACCCGAATCGTCCTGGTCAACGCGCTGTACTTCTATGCCAACTGGTCGAGTCTGTTCGTGAAGACGAGTACGACACCGGAGCCTTTCACGACGCTCTCCGGTGAGCAGGTCACCGTCGACATGATGCACCAGACCTACGAGGTTCCCTACGCCGCGACCGAGTCGCACGCGCTGGTCCAGGTCCCGTATTATCGAGGCGAGCTCTGGATGACCTTCGTGCTGCCTGCCGAAGGCCAGTTCGAGGCTGTCCGGTCCCAGGTTTCCGGTACATGGCTGTCGGAGGTGAGTGCCGATCTTGCCGCGACAGAGGTGCGGTTCTCGCTGCCGAAATTCGAGATCGAGACAGGGCAGATCAAGCTGAACGAGCCGCTCGAGAGCCTGGGGATGGGGATCGCCTTCACCGGCCAGGCTGACTTCTCTGGGATGGTCGAGGATGCTCCGCTCTGGATCAGCACGGTCGTCCAGAAGGCCTTCATCGGCACGGACGAAGCAGGTACCGAAGCGGCGGCCGCGACCGCCGTGGTCGTGGCCGGCGGTGTTCCTGAGGAACCGGTGGTTTTCACACTGGATCGGCCGTTCCTGTTCTTCATTCAGGACAAGACCGGCATCGTGCTCTTCTCGGGTCAAGTCGTGGATCCGACGCTGTAGCGCCGCGACTGTCTTCACTGACCGGGCAGATCGTCGGGACCGGCTCGGTAGCTCTCGGCGATCTGCTCGTCCGTGCGGGCGACTCGGAAGATCCGGAACTCGTGGATCGTGCCGCCGAAGTACGGATCGGCCGAGGCCTGTGAGCGCCCGAGCCAGTTGTTGGTGTCGCTGAGGTCCGCTAGCGCGCCGGGCAACGGAACGGAGCTCTGGTACTCGCCGTTGAGGTAGAGCGTCAACGTGTATGTCGAATCGTCGACGACCACGGCGACGTACGACATCTGACCGACCGGCAGTGGCTGGCTCGCGTCCGCGTTGACGGCCGCAGACCGCCCTCCGAGCGAAAAGGAGGCGCGAAGGCCAACCGTGCCGCTCGTTTGAGGCGTGATGTTCAGGTAAGTGTTCGCGGTGGTGGTCCCCATGTAGGTCGTGTTGTCGCCGAAGTCGAGCAGCTTCTGCGCCGCTGCTCCGCCGGACCAGGTGACCCAGATTTCGAGTGTGGCGTCCGTCAGCTCCGAGAGGATGTTGTTCGGAAAGTCGACGTACTGCGGGGATACGGTCCGACCCGACAGCGTGACCTCGCCGCCGGAAGCGGTCGTGTTGACGATGACACCGTCGGCGTCGCCGATCCAGTCGAGCGCCTGGGCGGCGTAGGAGCCGTTGAACTGGTAGCGGTGGACCAGGCAGTCCGTTTCTGCCATGGAGCAGCCACACAGGCCGGGTGTGGTCTTGGTTGGGTCGTCTGGACACTCGTCGGGCGTCGACTCTCCGGCTGCCCCCGCGTTCGCGGCGTCAGGCTGGCCGCCGGTTCCGCCCGCCGCCGAGGTTTGACCGCCCGTCTCGCTGGCAATGCCGCCCGTCGAGGGCTCACCACCGGTCTCCAGAGTGCCGCCGGTCTCGATGTTCCCGCCGGTCTCGGCGCCGCCTGTTTCGGAGGGCCTGCCCCCCGTCGTGGCGGCGTTTCCGCCGGAGCTCGCGTCCCCGCCCGTCGTAGCGTCGCCACCGTCGCGCAATGAACGGTCGCCTTTCCCTCCCGTGGCTGAGCTGGGGCTGCCGGCCGCATCTGCTTGCTGCGCTCCAGAGTCTCGAACGATAGCGTAGTCGTCGCTGAGGGGGCAGCCGTTGAGGACGAGGCTCGACAGCGCGGTCGCCAGCCACGGTGCCGGTGCAAGCCAACGGCCTGCGGCATGTCCGCGGCCGTCAGACCGCTGCGCGCAAGATCGGCGCCGAAAGCAGACTCTGAGCGACACAGTGAAGTCGAGCAATGTACATCAGGGTATACCGGCGGAGCGCGGTCGTCCACTTGCGCCCGGGCGATGCTCGGGGAATGCCTGCGTCGTACCGAGGAATTGACCACGGGACCGACCGCGCGAGAGGGGCGGCATCCGTGCCCGCCGCAGGCCGAACGCGAACCGCAGTCTCGCAGAGACCAGCGCGCTTTCGAGGCTCGGAACCTTTGTGCGCAGGCGCTGTCGGTAGGAGCAGGCAAGTTCCGAAGGCCGCTGAAGCAACGAGCCGCAGAGCCCCGGGAGATCACTGCTCCGGTTGGGGCGGCGGCAGGCGGTCGGGCGCGACACCGACGGGTGCGGGTGACCGTAGCTCCGTCAAGCATGGGAGCAGTACTATGGCTAACAGGATACCAAGTCACGCGTGTCATCAGGACGGTCAGCTCGAACACACGGAGACCATCGAGCCTGACACCATCAGAATCAGCAATCCGTTCGTGCAGCCTCTGGCCGCTGCGCCGGACGGCTCTGCTCGGGCCGAAGGCTTCACGTACTCTCTTCTGAGAAGCGGTCCGGACGTGCCCGCAGAGGAAGTCGAGTCGAGCCAGGCCGAGAGTGTCGAGGTCATGGTGCTGTGGGGGACGAACGTGATCCACGTTTCGCACCTGACGCCGCCGCGGGCCTTCTACGTCGGCGAAGAAGAAAGCGCGCACGTGAGCTGTGACTTCCTGGTTCCAGCAGAGCGACTCGGTACGTCGCGCATGCCGGTCGTGACCGTGCAGAGTGGCGTCGTCGGCGTCGTCATTCCCGAGAGCGCAACGGGACGAATCGAACTGCCAGGCCAGCCGCCGCTCGCCGTCGAGCAGGTGCGTCGCACGGCCGAGCGCTGCCCCGAGCTCGGTGGAAGCCACGTCGTAGCGCTGCCCAGAGGGGGCAAGGCCCGCATCGAACTCGGCGAGTTCAGCTTCGTGGTGGCCGTCGTGCGCGCCGGCAAACCGGTTGCTCGAGGCGCGGCCGCCAACCTCGATTGGAGTGTGCCGAGCTTCTTCGGCCTTTCCATGCTCGCTATGGGCGCTTTCGTGGCTGCGATGGCGTTCTTCGTCCCGCCCGAGGGCCTCGTCGAAGACGAGAGCATCGCGCTGGACCGGCTGTACATGATCCAGCAGTATCTGAAGAGCTCCGCGGAACAGGAGCAGCCCGCGCGGGAGTCGGACCAACTGGCTGCGGCCGATCCAGACGAGCGTGAAGGAGGCACGGGGATACGGGCAGCGAAGGAGGAGGGGGCCATGGGCAAGCCGAGCGCGCCGGCAGCGAGCAAGAGGTGGGGAGTGCAGGGTCCCCCTGACAACCCGGACCCGCAACTCGCCCGCGAGGCAGCGCTCCGGGAGGCCGAGCGCTTCGGCATGATCGGACTGTTGCCGACGATTGCCGGTGGCCCGAACGCGCCGACCGCGCCGTGGGGCCGAGAGGACGCACTCGGCAAAGACGCGCGCAACGCGCAGGGCAACATGTGGGGCGACGACATCGGCGACGCATACGGTGTCGCAGGACTGGGCCTGAGCGGCATCGGTGAAGGGGGCGGCGGCCTGGGCGCGGGGGTCGGCCTGGGCGCGGTGGGAACGCTGGGCCACGGCGCGGGCATCGGGACGAACCAGGGGTTTGGCGCGGGCAACGGGCGCCTCGGCAGGGGGCACAAGACGATCGCGCCGAGCATGAAACTCGGGCAGACGACCGTCAGCGGGAGGCTACCGCCCGAGGTGATCCAGCGCATCGTTCGTCAGAACTACGGCCGGTTCCGCATGTGCTACGAGCAAGGGCTCGCCCGAAACCCGAACCTGGAGGGCAGAATCACCGTTCGTTTCATCATCGGTCGTGACGGATCGGTCTCCAACGTGACCAAGGGAGGCTCGGATCTACCGGACCCCGGCGTGGCCAACTGCATCGTGAACGCCTACTACGGCTTGAGCTTCCCCGAGCCGGAGGGCGGCATCGTGACGGTCGTGTACCCCATCATGTTTGCCCCCGGTTGATCGCTCGGCGCGCAGGGGACATCGAGCACAGGGCTTGGGCGCGGCGCGGCCAGGCCCTGTGCCCCTTCTTGGGGACGGCCAGCCGAGACGGCTCGCCAACCCGCGATCGCGGGCGGACAGCGAAAGGGCGACTGAGGGCCGCGACCAGCCCGGGGCGTTTGCTGACCGAGGAAGAGACAGGACGCTGGGGTCGCGTGGGGCCTCGAGCTTTCGCGAACGCACGAGTCGTGGCAGACTGGCCGGCGCTTCAGCCGCTGGCCCGAGTGGCCGGAATGCCATAGCAGAGGCGTTGCATGCGTAAGACCGTAGCCATCGTTTTCGCCGGCGGGCGCGCCGAGGAGATGTCGGTGTTGACACTGCGTCGGCCGAAGGCGGCCGTCATCTTCGGCGGTGCCTACCGGATGATCGACTTCGCGCTCAGCAATCTGGCGGCCACCGCAGCCATCTCCAACGTGGGCATCCTCACGCAGTATCGACCGTACTCGCTGATTGACCACGTAGGTACGGGCGTGTCCTGGGACTTCGCGGGTACCCGCCGCGGCGTGCGGATCCTTCCTCCCTACCTGGGCCCCCAGGGGGCGGCCTGGTATCGAGGGACGGCCGAGGCGATCTACCAGAACATCGACTTTCTCGACGTCCACAAGCCGGACGACGTGCTCATCGTCTCTGGCGACCATGCGTACCACATGGACTACGAGCCGCTCCTACGGTTCCACATGGAGCAGGCGGCTGATGCGACGCTCGCGTTCACACCCGTCGAGTACAAGCCCTCGCGTTTCGGGATCGCGGAGCTCAGTTCGACGGGCCGGATCGTCAGCTACATGGAGAAGCCGGAGCATCCGCGCAGCAATCTGGCGTCGATGACCGTGTACGTGTTTCGACGCCGGGTTCTCGTCGAGGAGCTGCGGCGTCACGCCCAGAGCGATCGCGCACCGCGGTCCTTCCACATCTACGACGAGATCCTGCCCACACTCATCGAGCGTCGCCGCTGCTTCGGGTTCGTGCATCATGGACCCTGGGACTACGCCCGGACACTCGACGCCTACTTCGCCGCCCACCAAGAGCTGCTGGGGCAAGAGCCGCGGGTCGATCTGGACTCCTGGCGCGTCAGCACCAATCCCGTCGGGAGGCACGGGGCTCCGCCCGGTCCGACGCGCATCGTCCCCGGTGCGGTCGTGACGGATTCCCTGCTGAGCGGCGGATGCGTCGTGGCGGGAACGGTCGAGCGCAGCGTGCTCTCTCCCCATGTGCGCGTGGGGCCCCGTGCCGTGGTGCGTGACTCGATCCTGTGGGACAAGGTCGTCGTGGAGCAGGGAGCGGTGCTCGACCGAGTCATCGCGGACAAGCGTTGTGTCATAGGTGCTGGTGCGTACGTTGGCGCCGGCGACGAGCTGCCGCCGAACGACGAACAACCGAACTCCCTGACGTGTGGCGCGACGGTGCTGGGTATGGACGTCCGAGTGCCGCCCTGCGCCGTCATCGGACGCAACTGCATCGTCTACCCGAGCGTTGGGCCGGACGAGCTGTCAGCCGGACCCGTTGCGTCCGGCACGACCGTGAAGAAGCCGGGGTACTGACGGGACCTGTTGCACCATGAGAGTCACCATCATCTCGCGCGAATATCCCCCGAACGTCTATGGTGGCGCGGGCGTCCACGTGAAGTTCCTCACGCGCGAGCTGGCCAGAACCATGGGCGTCGAGGTGCGCTGCCAAGGCGAGCAGCAGGTCGACGACGGAAACCTGCGAGTGCGCGGCTACAGGGCCTGGGAGCGCATGTGGGAGGGAGACGAACTGAGGTTCAACCAGACACTCGGCACGTTCTCCATCTCGCTGTCGATCATTCGCGATCAGATCGACAGCGACGTCGTGCACACGCATACCTGGTATGCCGCACTGGCTGGCTTCTGGTGCAAGGTGCTCTATCGCGTTCCGTTGGTGTCGACGGTCCACAGCCTGGAGCCGCTGCGCCCGTGGAAGGAAGAGCAGCTAGGGGCCTCCTTTCGGCTCTCCACGTGGGCCGAGAAGCTCGCGCTCGAGAACGCCGACCGGATCATCGCGGTCTCCCACCATTCGCGCGACGAGATCCTGAGCCTGTTCGACGTGAAGCCGGAGCGTGTGGTGGTCATCCACAACGGAATCGACCTCAATCTCTACCGTCCGGTGACTGCCGAATCGACGCGGCGCGCCTATGGCATCGGAGATGACTACATACTGTTCGTGGGCCGCGTCTCGAGGCAGAAAGGCATCGAGCATCTCATCGAGGCCGTGCCGTACATCGATCCCAAGGTGCAGCTCGTGTGCTGCACGAGCGCGCCCGATACCGCCGGGTTCGAGCAGGAGATCGCGGCCAGGATCGCGAGACAGCCGCGCATCGTCTGGATAAGCTCTCTGCTCCGCGAAGACCAGTACGTCGAGCTCTACAGCAACGCTCGTGTGTTCGTCTGCCCATCGGTGTACGAGCCCTTCGGAATCATCAATCTGGAGTCGATGGCGTGCCAGACGCCCGTCGTGGCCAGCCGGACCGGCGGCATTCTGGAGACGGTGGTCGATCACGAAACGGGCCTGCTGGTCGAGCCGGGTGATCCGCGCGCTATTGCCGCTGCGGTGAATCAGCTGCTAGGCGATCGCGCTCGGGCCGAGGCCTTCGGACGCAACGGACGCCAACGCGTCGAGAAGCATTTCTCCTGGTCGGCCATCGCCGAGCAGACCAAAGCTTTGTATGAAGCGGTGGCGACAGAGTGGCGGGAGAAGGCACGTGGCTGAAACGGACGGGCACATCCCGTCATCGAGCAGCGCGGTCCACACACGCCGGTGGGTCGGGCTGATGACGGTCTCGTGTGGTTTCGTCGCGGCGCCCGTGGGATAGCCGCGCAGGTGTGCCTCCTCGGACGGGGCACGGCCGAGCGCAAGCCCCGGGGGTGGACGTGTCGCGGTGACTCTGGAATACTCAGTGCCCACGCTGCCACCGGGAGCCAGGGGTAACCGTCCCATGAAGATGATTGCGATCGCGAACGAGAAAGGCGGGGTCGGAAAGACGACCATCGCCCTGAACCTTGCACTGGCCCTGGCCGAAAAGGGGCTGCGCACGCTGCTCGTGGACTTGGACCCACAGGGGGGCATCGGACATTCGCTCAAGCGGGAGGATGCGGAGCTCTGCGGCTTGGCCGATCTGCTGATGGGCCAGGCGTCGCTCGAGCACGCGACGCTGACCACGCGCGTGGATACGCTGACGTTGCTTCCGCGCGGTCGGCTGGACCCGGTGGATGTTCCAGAGTTCGAGGTCGCGCTGAACACGGAGGGGGTCCTGGCGCGCGCGCTCGAACAGGCCGGTTCGACGTTCGAGCGCGTTCTGCTCGACTGCCCTTCGGGCCTGGGCCTCATTCCGAGGCAGGCGCTGAGAGTCGCTGATTTTGCATTGATTCCGGTCCAGGCCGAACCGCTGGCGTTGCGCGCAGTCACCAGAGTGTTGCGCCTCATCGAACGGGTCCGGGCCGAGGAGAATCCGAGACTGCAGCTGCTCGGGGTACTGGCGACGATGGTCGAGCGCGATCAGGACGCGTCGCATTCGGTGATGATGGAGCTGTGGACGGACTTCGCCGGCGTACTTGATACGATCATCCCGCGGCACGAGGTTTTCTCAGCGGCGAGCCTGCGTGGGCTCCCCGTGGGCTACCTCGCCGGACGGACGCCGCCCGAGGCCCGCCGATTCCAGGTTCTCGCCTCCGAGCTCGAGGCCATTATCCAGGAACTGACACCTACAGGGACCGAGGCCGATGTCGAACGACCCGAACGAGCGCTTCTCTGATTTGCAGCTGGCACGGAGCATCGCGCGCCGTCTTCGCGGGCACTGCGCTCCCAGCGGTGCCCCGCGTGCCGTGTCGCACGGACCGAGGTACGTGCGCTTCGACTCGCGCCGGATTGCGGCTGGTGCCGTGGGCTCCATCCCGTCCCCGGACGGAGAGGGTCGCTGGGCGTCGGACAACTGGAATCAGTTCTTGGACGACTGCCGTCAGATTTGCCGCGCGAAGGGCGCGTTCGTGATGGATGAGCATGGCCTGGTCGTGTCGGTGAGGGGACTGGACGATGGTGAGGCATTGGAGGTGCTGGGCGCGCGGCTCACGGTCACTTTCCAGCAGGCGGACCGGATGAGCCATCACGCCGAGGGCCCGGGCACGGTCTGCGTCGAACTCGCGGAGGGTTGGCTCACCGGACTGAAGTACGCTGTGCCAGGAGCTGGAGCACTGATAGTGGGAGTGATGGCGGACGCTCCGGTGTGCGGCGAGCGCAAGACCGAGGTCGTGGAGTTCCTTCGCAGAGCGGTGAGCTCCCTCGGGTAGTGGCGTGTCTCCCAGTGTCCTGGCTCAGACTGTGGGCATGCGTCGCAGAATTCGACGGCGTGGCCCCGCTGGAGGCCGGCGAGTTGTGCGGCGCATCACGGAGACAGGGCACTGCAGCGAGTCCAGGGCACGAAGCATGCTTGCCCGGACGCGGGGCCACTGAACGGGCGGCCGAGCTTCGGATCCAGGCAGTACGTGCGACACCGGCTGGTTCATCAGGGTGACCGGTTCGCCTGCGCGATCTTAGCTTCGCCCCGGTTCGGTCGTAGCGCTGTCATGTGCGACACAGGACGAGCGGGGACGCCCCGACGTTTCGAGGTCCAACCGCGCGGCGAACGCGAGAGATGGCCGCGATGAGGTGAAACCTCAGCAGAGCGCGATGCGATGCGATGAGTGCGACCCACGAGGCCAACGACCCGGTCGGTAGGTACGCTCTGTCCAGGCGACTGGCAACGGGGGGCATGGCGGAAGTCTGGCTCGCGCGTGATGTTGGCAGCACAGCGGGACGAGTCGTTGTCCTGAAGATGCTCTTGCCAGAGCTGTGCGACGACGTGGACTTCGTGAAGATGTTCCTGGACGAGGCGCGGCTCGCGTCGGTCCTGAACCACCCGAACATCGTCAACGTGTTCGATCTCGGCCAGCTCGACCGTCGCTACTTCATTGCGATGGAGTACGTGGCGGGCAAGACACTGCGCCAAGTGGTGCAGCGGCTACGCAGCGACAATCGTCGTCTGCCCGTCTGGTTCGCGCTCCTGGTCGCCATCAAGACGTGCGAAGCGCTGGAGTCTGCGCACAGCGCGTGCGACGACGAGGGATGGCCGCTTTGCATCGTGCACCGGGATGTCACGCCCGAGAATGTCATGGTCGGCTACGACGGCAGCATCAAGGTGCTCGATTTCGGGATTGCCAAAGCGTCGACACGCCACACCAAGACGCGCGTCGGCGTCATGAAAGGCAAGCATGCGTACCTGGCGCCCGAGCAGATCCTCGCGGCGGAAACGGGTTGCCCTGTCGATCAGCGGGCTGATTTGTACTCGCTCGGGGTCGTCCTGTACGAGCTCGTCACGGCGACTCGGCCGTTCGACGCGGACAATGAGCTCGCCCTGATCCACACCATCACGGATGTACAATCGAAGCCTCAGCCGCCTCGAGCACTGGCGCCCTGGCTCGAGCCCGGGGTCGAGCGGGTCATCCTCCGCGCCATGGCGCGCGAGCCGTCCGAGCGGTTCGACAGCGCCGCCGAGATGCGTGCCGCGCTGGTCGATTGCCTGGCTGCGAGCGGACAGCAGCCTACGGAACGGCACGTCGGCGGCATGCTTTCGCTGATCTTTCCGGCGGCAGAAGACTCGTCCGGGATCGCCGCGTTGGCGGATGACGCAGCTCCTACGGAGGGGGAGCCGTTCGTCGTGCCGGAGGCGGATCTGTGCGACGGCGCTTCGAACACGGAGGCGTCGGACGATGGTGGTGCGGGGGACGCGGAGCGTGCGATGCCTGACGCGCGCCTGCCGACTCCGGGCGGCGCGCCGCGCACGAGTGGCGTTCACTCCATCGAGGCCACCAGCACCCGGGCTCCGCCGTCCGAGCCATCGATGCCGTCGGACGCTGCCTCGAGCTCGGGCGAGTCGGGCAGGCACCGCTGGGACGTGGTGCTCGACAGGCTGCAGACGGGACGCCGAAACCAGCGAGAGTCCACGCCGGACCGGCAAAGCGCCGCGTCGGTCCGATCTGGCGCCGACGCGCGGCCCGCGACCGCCCGCGACAGTGCGCCCCCGACGCTCGATCCATCTCGTCAGGCGCGGCAGTATTTCGAACTTGGCCTCGAACACCATCGAAACCACGACACCCAGGCGGCGCTCGAGGCACTCCAGCGGGCCGTGGCGGCCGATCCCGAGAACCGCCTGTATCGCAGCAATCTACGGCTGATGACGCGACGAGCGCGGCTTGTCGACGATGACGGTCAGGACGAATCGTGAACGCGCGACACGGGTGTGCCCCAGTCCGCGGTTGGCGCCGCATGCCGCGCCACCCCGGTTTGCTTGGCCAATCCTGGAATGCTGGGGAGAAATCCGGTAACCGGGTGCCGGTAGGCCGGCCGCCTCGGGTGCGCCCCTGTCGGCGACGCTCTTAAGAGCTCGGACAGGGCGGTCGTGATGGAGCCCGGCTCGCGCTCGGCCGGCGAGGCTCGCTCGGTCCGGGCGCCAAGGCGACGTTCTGGAGGGCTCATGCAGAGCGCACAACAGCTCGAGGAGTTGCAGGCACTGCTCGTGTTCATGGCGTCGCTGGCGCACGGGCTGGAGGCGACGCTGGGCCGAGGTGCATCGACGATTACCTTCGGCGCCGGGCGCAAGCTCGGACTGCAGAGCGCGGTAGCCAGGACGAACTCGGACGTGCACCAAGCGCTCGTGCTGGTACGCGAGGCCCTGGTGGCGCACGGAATCGACTGGCCCTTCGAGCTCTTCAAGCGCGAGGGCCAGAAGGAGTACTTCTACCAGAAGGACGGACAAGTGGCGGTGCAGCTGGTCTTCCGCCACTGCATGGTGCGCTGCGCGTTGCTGCGCTACGCGCACGAACAGAAGCAGTCTTTGTGCATGATGAACCATGGTCTGTTCTGCGGATACCTGCAGAAGATCCTGGGCCGCAGGGCGTCGCTCGAGATCTTGCACGCGGGCGAAAATGCGTGCCTCAAGGAGCTCCTGGTTTCTGAATAGCAACGGGCTGGCTAGAGAGGACCCCATGAGCAAGGTCACGGTATCGTTCGAATGGCTATCGGGCTGCTCGGGCTGCGAAATCGGGACGGTGGATCTGCACGAGCGGCTGCTCGGCGTGCTCGATAGCTTGGACATCGTGCGGCTGCCGATCCTGTTGGACGAGCGAGGCTATCCCGAAGCCGACCTGGGGATCGTCACCGGAGCGCTGCGCACGGAGCACGACGTCGAGTGCCTTCACAGAATGCGCCAGAGCTCGAGCAAGCTGCTCGCCTTCGGGGTTTGCGCGGTCTACGGCGGACCGCAGGGGGCTGCTGACGCGAATACGCTGAGCGAGATATGCGAAGCAGTCTACTGCAACAACCTCACCACGGCGACACACGACGTGCCCACGGAGGGTCTGCCGAAGCTCTTGGAAGGAGGCGTGCGGCCCGTCAGCAGCGAGGTGGACGTCGATTTCTTCCTGCCGGGCTGCCCCCCGCATCCGTACTACATCGCTCAGGCCCTCGGCGCCCTCGTGCGGGGCGGAGCTCCCGAATTCGGGGCGCACAACGTGTGCTTCCGCTGCGGGCGGCGCATGGAAAAGAGCGAAGTGGGAGAGCTCCGGAGGCTTCATCAGTTGACGCCCGTGGATGACGTGTGCTGGCTATCGCAGGGAGTTCTGTGCATGGGCTCGGCAACGCTCGACCGTTGCCTGGCGCCCTGCCCGCAGCGTGGCGTGCCGTGTACGGGATGCGCCGGACCGTCCGAGCACATCGTCCTCGAGCCCAACCGGGACATCCGCACCGAGATTGCCGACAGGATGAGCCGCATGACGAAGATACCGCGCGAGGCGGTCGTGGCGGAAATCGAGCGGCGGGCTAGGACGTACTACGCCTACGCGCTGGCATCGCCGGTGTTCCGACAGAAGCCGACGTTTCTCTTTCGGCGCTGGATGGCCGGTGGAGGGAACTGACGATGACGCGGCTCATCGAAGCCAATCCGGTCACGAGAATCGAAGGTCACGCCAAGGTCAGCATCGAGATCGACGACGCCGGCAATGTCGTCGACGCGACGCTGCAGGTCCTGGAGTTCCGCGGGTTCGAGAAGTTCGTACAGGGCATGCAGGTCGAGTTGATGCCGACCTTGACGACCCGCATCTGCGGCACGTGTCCGCACGCGCACCATCTTGCCGCGGCCAAGGCGCTCGACCGAGTCTTCTCGGTGGATCCGCCGAGGAGCGCCGTGCTGCTGCGCGGACTGCTCAACTGCGGGAGCATGATCCATTCGCATGCCATCCACTTCTTCGCCCTGGCCGGGCCGGATCTGTTCGTGCCGCCGGGCGCGCCGGCGAGCGAACGCAACGTGCTGAGCCTGCTCCGCGCCGAGCCGGAGCTCGTGCAGAACGCGCTGAGGCTGCGCTCGGTCGGCCAGCGCATTGCAGAACTCGTCGGGGGCCGCGGTACGCATCCTGTCACCTGCGTGGCCGGAGGAATGGCTGCGGGGATCGATGTGGAGGCGCGAGAGCACGCGCGACGGCTGGCGGCCGAGGCCGTCACCCTGGCACAGTTCGCGCTACGGGCGGGAGGTTCGGTGCTCGAGCGTCGACCGGAGGCGCTCATCACCCTGCCGATCGCGTGCCACGACATGGGTACCGTCCGCGACGGCGCCTTGGAGTTGTACGACGGCACGCTTCGCGTGTGCCGGTCGGACGGCAGTGTGGCCAAGGAGTTCAGCGCTGAAGAGTACGGCGACGTGATGGTGGAACGGGCGCTGCCGCGGAGCTACGCGAAGCAAGTGGCATTTCGGGATCCGGCGCAGGGACTCGTTGCCTACCGCGTCGGGCCGTTGGCACGACTCAACGTGGTCGACCGCATCGAAACGCCGATGGCAGCCGACGCGCTCGGGCGTTTTCGCGAGCGCTGGGGCAAGCCCTGTGCCGACGTCGTGGCCGGTCACTTCGCTCGCCTGGTCGAGCTCCTACACCACGCCGAGAAGGCCGCGGCCCTGCTGGAGGACGACGCGATCCTGGACCCAAGCGTCCGGACTCCGATCACCGCGACCCCGAGGCGAGGGATCGCCCACGTCGAGGCGCCGCGCGGCGTCTTGATCCACGACTACGACGTGGAAGAAAACGGGCTCGTGCGCTCGGCCAATTTCGTGGTGGCCACTCAGCACAACCTGTGGGCCATCAATTCCAGCATCCGGTGTGCGGCCGAAGGCGTCCTGGACGGAGACGACGAGCAGGTGCTCTCCGCCGTGGAGTTTGCCATCCGCTGCCATGACCCATGCTTGTCCTGCTCTACCCACCAGGTGGGCGCGATGCCGCTGGACGTGACCGTGGCCCGTGGGGGACAGATCCTGCGCCGGGTGAGGAGGTGAACATGCCGACCATCAGCATCGACAAGTCCGGGTGCCGGGGATGTTCGCTCTGCGTCGAAATCTGCCCGACTGAGGTACTCGCCCTGAGCGCCGAGGAGCGCGTGGCCACCGTCGCGCGCTCTGCGGACTGTATCGGGTGCACTTCGTGCGAGTACATCTGTCCGTCGCGTTGTGTGCGCGTGAACGATACGCCGCGACAGCGGCCGCTCTATCGCATCGAGCAGGACGCCGCGCTCGTCGCGCGGTTCATGCAGGTGGCGCCTGCTGTCGAGGAGCTGTCCGCTGACGAGGTGGCCGGGGCAACCAGGGATGTCCGAACGCGCCTGCGTGCCCTGGCGGGTTCTGTGACCGAGACGATGGGGCGCGGCTACAAGGTGGTTGGACGACGTGCCGGCCAGCTGGCCGCCGAGCACCTGCCGGAGATGTACGAGCGGTGCGAGGTGAGCGAGGTGCTCGGGCGCATGAGCCGTCGCTTCGGCGAAGCGTTTGCCTTCCGCGCCGACACCGTCGGTGCCGGCGAACAGATCCGTATCGAGTTCGATAAGTGCGCGCTCTTGGCGACCGCCCAGCAGGAGGCAGAAGGGCCACCAGATGCAACCGTGTGTGTGCTGTTTCACGAGTACTGGGCTGGGCTCCTGGGCGCCTTCCTCGGGCGCAGTTACATGGTGCAGCGGAGCGAGGGAAGCGGTACCTGTTCGATGGAGCTTCGTGATAGAAGTCGATAGTCTAACTGGAGAGTCAGTATGTCAACGCGAACGGAGCAGATTCAGGAGGTCCTTCGGGGACTACGCACGGCCTCGCCGGACATCGTCGGAGCCGCAGTGGTGAGCATCGACGGGTTCGTCGTGGCGTCCGTCCTGCCCGCGGAAATCGACGAAGAGCTCGTGTCCGGCATGGCCGCGGCGATGCTCGGCGTGGGCGAGCGCATTTCCGCCGAACTGATGGGCTCGAGCATGGAGCAGACCTACGTGCGCAGCGAAAAAGGCTATGTCGTGCTCAACGCGGTAGGCAGGGAGTCCGTCCTGGTGGTGCTCACGACCAAGGAAGCCAAGCTCGGGTTGGTGTTCATCGAGCTGAAGCGGCGGTGCGCCGAGCTCGTGCCCATCCTGTAGGGTTTGCCGGTGCAGGGCGAAGGTCGATGCAGGCTCCGGTGGACAATGGCGCGTGCCGCACGCAAGGGGGCGGCACGGTCCGCGTGACCGTCGTCTGCGCCGGCAACGAGCTCGGCCGCGACGACGGGATTGGCATTCGCGTTGGACGGGTCCTGAGGCGGCTCGATTTGCCGGATGGGGTCGAGGTTCGGTTCTTTCTGGAGCTCGGGTGGGAGCTGTTGGATCTGATGAGGGCCTCGGTGCGGGTCGTGGTGGTCGATGCCACCTGCTTCGGGCGCAGGCCGGGGACCTGCTCGGTGAGCAGGCTCGAAGCGCTCGAACCCGCTGACAGGTCGCCGCTCGGATGCCACGGGCTCGGCTTGCCGCTGCTGGCCGAGATGGCTCGTCAGCTCTCGCCCGAGGCTGCTCTGCCGCAGGTGACGCTTGTCGGTATCGAGGCCGAGCGGCTCGATGGATTCTCGACCGAGCTCAGCCCGAGTGTACGTGAAGCCTTGCCCAAGGCCGTGGGCCTGGTGCTCTCGGAGATAGGCGCTTCGGCGGCGTTGGTGGCCGCGGCCCGAGAGCTCGGGCGCGAGAGCGCGGATTGGGAACCGGCGATCGACGACGTGCAGGGAGGGTAGGTAGGAGCCGTCAGGTCGCCCAGAGGATCGACAGATCGAGCTCGATCGCGTCGAAGGGCTCCGCGCGAACCACGCGGTCACCTCTCCAGGCCCGGACGATACGGTAACTGCCGCCGTCGAGGCGAAGGATCTCCAGTGTCTTGACGAGCGGATCGAGCAGCCACACGTGCTCCACGCGTTCGCGCGCGTAGACAGGGAGCTTCTCGGTCCTGTCGACACCTTCCGTGGACGGCGAGAGCACCTCGCACGCCCAGTCCGGCGGCAGCGTGACGTAGGCGGCATTCGGGATGGCTGGCATGCGAGCGCGGCGCCAGCCCGCGAGATCCGGCACGATGATATCCGGATCGGGTCCCAGATGCAGCTCGGGCTCATCGAGGATCACCCAGCCGCCCGGACCGTTTCGGCCTCGCTTGAAAGGAGGCCCGAGCTCCTCGCCCAAGGCTGACGCAGCGGCCGCGTGCGGCGTTGCCGGACGCGGATGGGTATGGAGCGTGCCGTCGATGACCTCGGCCACCTTGTGCGCAGGAGCCGCGAGCACGTCTTCGTAGCTGGCTCGACGGTGCGCAGGGAAACCGGACACCCGGGGAATATGCTTCGAGTCCAAGGTCAGGTCAAACGGCACGGGTCGTGCGGCGCTTGACGCCGATGTCTCGTCGATCCATGGTCGGTTTCGTGACGTCCCGGCAAGCTCCGCCCACACTGGCGCTATGGCGCTGGCGGTGGCTCGCGCGCTCCGGGACGCTTCCCGGTACGTAGCGCGCCGTGATCACGGACCCACCGTGGCCACGGCCGAAACGACGCAAGAAAGGAGGCGCCCCGGAAGGGTCGCCGCCTGCGTCGTACTACGTCCGGGGACCCTGGGGCATCGCACATGTACGAGGACCAGCACAACCGCTACACCTTCGGAGACACCGTGCGGGCGGGTCATCGGCTCGGGCTGCTCGCGCAAGCGTACGAGCCAGAGACACGCGCGCTCATCGAACGCGCGGGAGCCGAGGGGTGTGCCCTCGCGGTGGATCTCGGCTGCGGTCCGGGTCACACGACCCGGCTCCTCCACGAGATCCTCGGCCCCGAGCGCACCGTGGGGCTCGACCGTTCCGAGCGGTACATCACCGAGGCGTGTAGCTCGTCATCCGCCGGAGTCGAATTCGTCCAGCACGACGTCGCGCGTGAGCCCTGGCCGCTGCCTGCGGCGGACGTGCTTCTGTGTCGCTTCCTGCTGACGCACCTCAGCGACGTCCGCGCGGCGCTGGGAGTCTGGGCGCGCGCGAGCCGCCCCGGGGCGCGGCTCTTGATCCACGAGACGGCGAGTCTGGACGCCGATCACCCGGCTCTGTGCCGCTACTACGCGCTGGTCGGAGAGCTGCAGCGCCACTACGGACAGGATCTGAACGTTGGCAGCAACCTCGAGCGGCTGATCGAGGGCACCGGTTGGTCGGTCCAGCAGAGCCGCGTCGTCGTGCTACAGAAGCCGGCTGGTATCATGGCCGCTCTGCACGCCATGAACATCACTACGTGGCGCCACGATCCGTACGCGAGCGAGCACTTCGACTCGCGCGAGCTCGATGAGCTCGAGTGTGCCTTGACGGCGATCGCCGACGGCAGGGTGCCTGCGCCGCCGGTGCGCAATGGGGCGCGGCAGGCGATTCTGCGGCGAAGAGCGTAGGAGAAAACGGCCCCGCCCGCGCCCACGAGTTGGTGGCTCGGCCGCGGGCGGGGCCGTCGAGCCGCGAGCTCGGGGTGTTGCGAGCCGAGAAGACTGCCCGATCGGTGCCTGGCGTTCCGCGACACGGCCGAACGGGCAGAGTATGAGGCGCGTCGCAACGCCGCTGATTCATCACAGTTCAGCGAGCTGTCGAAGCTTGTCTTTCACCTCGCGCATGAGCGGTCCGGGAAGACGGCCGAGCAAGCGCCGGAAGCGGCGATTGTCGATCGCGCGGCTTTGGTCAATCATCACTTCGCATGTCCGTGCATTGCCCGCGATCCCTCGTGGGAGGGCCACGCGGAGCAAGCTGTTGCCGGCAAGCCGCGTAGTACATGGCAGCACCCAGGTCGAGGGGTGTCCCGTGCAGTTCAGCAGGTCGCTCTGGACGACGAGTACGGGTCGGACCTTGCCCGGCTCGGTGCCGCATCGCGGCGCGAGGTCCGCCGCATAGAGAGCGCCGTTGACGATCTGCATCCTACTCCTCTGTCAGCCCCTCGGACGACAGCGCATCGAGGTCAGCGAGTTCTGCCAGGGTCGAGCTCCGGACTCTCCGCGAAGCCTCGGCATATTGGGCTCTCAGCGCCTCGCGGTCGACGGAGTCGCGCAGCAGGTACAGCCCGCGACGCACCACTTCGACCTTGGACTTGGCGCGCAAGCGCTTCTTCAGACTTTCGACCAGGGCGAGCTCGGCGGACGGAAGCGTAATGCTCGACTTGGTATTGGATTTCATACTTATTGAATACCATGCGCGGGTCGGCGCTCCAAGCGCGTCGTGCCCAGGCCGTCGGGCCTGATCGCCGCCCTGCCGGAACCGAGCTCGATTGCCGTGTCCTGCAACGGCTCGCGGTGGTCGACGCATCCAGCCAGGCCGTTCAGTGGTCGGGGAGGCCTTCGAGCGCCATTGGGCCGTCGGCGATGCCCAAGATGGCCGGTCCCGTCCTTGAGCTCGCCCTGCCGTCTGGTGCACGGCAGTAAGTGTATTACAGTTGGTTCCGTGCTGTTCGTCTGGGATCCAGAGAAGGCTGCGGGCAACGAACGCAAGCACCACGTCACGTTCGACGAGGCAGTCACGGTCTTCGCAGACCCGCTGGCGCTCATCCTCGAAGATGCCCGCCATCCGGAGCGCTCACTCATCATCGGGCTGTCGATCGACCGCAAGACGCTCCTGGTGGTGTTCATCGAGGTGGATGACGACTGCACGCGACTGATCAGCGCGCGACGCGCGACGAGGCATGAAAGAAGGCGC
>JAFGIS010000392.1 GCA_016929495.1 Polyangiaceae bacterium
CGATCGAGTACTCCCCGGACCTCCCGAAGTGGAACTACACCATCAGGCCGCGCTGAAACGGGAAGTTATTGTTGCGCCGGCCCTTAGGCCGAAGTCCGTGCTCCGGTAGACCCCGCTCATATCGCTCGCCATCAGGATCTCGACGCCTGAATGAGGGTTGACGGCAGGCGAGAACAGGGCTCCTCCGCCTCCGACACCGCGTGCAACCCAGGGCTGAGCGGCACTCCGCGGTCGGACGGCAGTCTGCGGCGCGCGGGCAGTGTGCGGCCGCGTGGCGCGCTGCCCTGAACACGCCCACACACACAGGGCCGCGCAGGCGGTCACAGCCGCCGCGCAAGCCGGCTGGAGCGGTTGCTTGCAGGGGGGCTGCTGTGCCATCGCAGTAGGGTAGGGGACGGGTGCTGTGCCGACAAGACGTCAGCGTGTTGCGTCGCGGACAGCTCAAGGTGCGCGACTTCCCTGCCCCATGGAGTCTAGACTGTCCGCATGCACAGCCCCCTGACCGAAGCCCTCGGCGTCCACTTCGCGCCAGTGGCCCTCATTCTGACCGATCAGCGCCCGGACCACGGAACTCATTTCAAGCCGGGCCGCATGGGCTGCGTCGCGGCCATGCTGCTCACCGCGGCCAAGGGGCGCACTGTCTACTTCGATCGGAGTACCTTCGGCTGTCCAGGAGGCGGCGCAGGGCTGGGCTTCGGCGACTGCTACCAGCGCATGAAATTTCCCATCGACCAGCTGCTGTCGACGGGCGGGACGGCGCAGCTCGGTAGCGGGCAGCGCTACGACATGGGCGACGGTGAGCGGTTCCATCGCACGCCCGAGATCACTCGGCATTGGCTCACCGAGTTCCCCTTCCGCGAGATCCCAGCTGCCTACGTCGTGGCCAGACCGCTCGCCGAGACGGGCGCGGACGAGCCCATCGCGCTCGTGCACTGGCACGTGAACCCGGACCAGCTGTCGGCGCTGGTAACGCTGGCTGGTTTCGAACGCGGTACGGTCGAAACCGCCATTGCGCCGTGGGGTGCTGCGTGCCAGGCGATCGCCTACGCCTACGCCGAGGCGGAGCGCCCGCGGCCACGCGGCGTGATCGGTTTGTTTGACATTTCACGCCGTCACCAGGTCGACCGCGAGATCCTCTCCTTCACGGTCCCCTACGCCCTGCATCGCGAGATGGAAGCCGCCGTACCCGAGACTTTTCTCCGCACCGTCGTCTGGCAGCAGCTGCGAGCGCGACAATAGACCGGTGACGTTTTTGCCCCTTTTCTCTCGGTTGGTGTCACTGCATGCTCAGACGAGTCCGCAAGCCCGGAGAAATGTGCGATGAGAACGAACCTTTCCAGTACAGCTCTGTCAATTGCGATGTTTGGTGTCGTCGTCTGCTGGGGTTGCGGCACTTCCAGCGAAGGTGGCGACAATTCCGGCGGAGCTGCGAGCCCGTCTGGGGGCTCCGTCTCGGACGGGAGTGGTGGTGGACCGGCCGGCTCCGGGGGTGCGAGCACGACGGTGCCGGCTGCCTCAGGAGGGGCGACCAGCAGTGGTGGCGGGCCTGGCTCCGGCGGCAGCTTGGCCACCGGCGGCTCGGCAACGGGCGGCGGCAGTGTGGGGAGCGGGGGCCGCGGACGGGGCGGCGCCAGCGCGGGAACCGGCGGAGCCGCAACCGGTGGCACGGCGACTGGTGGCGAAGGAACCGGTGGTGCGACTGCCCAGGGCGGAGCAACTGCGTCCGGTGACGACTGCACCGTCGGTGCGTGGGCCGCTGCCGATCCCTCGGTGACAGGACCCTTCACTGTGACGACCGAAGAAGAAGTGGGTCCAGAGGCCGGGGAAGCCGAGGACGGTGTTGTCCCCAGGTTCACCCTGTTCCGGCCCACGGACATGAAGCAGAGCGGGCTGTGCCATCCGGTGATCACCTGGGGCAACGGTACGGGGTCCACGCCGACCATGTACGGAGGCATGCTCAGGCATTTTGCTTCGCATGGGTTCGTGGTGATCGGCTCGAACAGCAAGAACGTCGCCCGAGGGGATCCGAAACCGATGGTCGTGGGCGTGACCTGGGTGCTGGAGCAAAACGAAGACCCGTCCAGCGCGCTGTACCATCGCATCGACGCGACCCACATCGGGGCGACCGGTCACTCCCAGGGAGCCATGGCCACCAGCCAGGCATGCGGGGACGAGCACATCACGACCTGTGTGCCGATCGAGGGGGCTTCGGCCCAACGAAACCTGCACGGGCCAGCCATGTTTTTCTGCGGGGGGCAAGACACGCTGGTGGGATGCAGCGGAGCGCAGAGCGCGCTCGCTGCCGTCACCGATCTGCCGGCCATGTACGCGGAGCACCTGAGCTCCGACCACGGCAGCTGGATGAGCTTCGGCGGCAACCGGCGCAGCGACTCCGAGATAGCATTCACGGCCTGGATGCGCGTCCATCTCATGGGCGATGATTCGCTCAGGTCGTGGTTCTACGGCGCGTCGTGCACGCTTTGTACGGATAGCGCCTGGCAGATCGACCGGAAGAACATGGACCAGTAGTGCATCGCTTCAATTCAATCGAAACGCAGAAGTAGCGCCCTGTCTCCAAGACGGGGCACCTGAGTAGCAGCGAGTCTGCCGGCTCCGAAGGGGGCATTCGCCGCAGTATTGGGCGGCCGCACCCAGTTCGCGGCCGTCGCATGACGAGCTCGTGCCGCTGCGCCACGTTGTGCCACTGCGCCGCGCGGACCGGGCCCGACCATGCATTTCTTGCTGAGTGATGTTGGCACGCGCCGTGCATAATTGCTCATCGGACTGTTGTTGATGGCACACAGGTGGCACACGGCCGCTGCTCACGGGGCGGACCGGACGGGGGAGGAGGCCGGTGAGACATCCTAGACTCTTCTGGGCGATACTGCTGCCAGTTGCCGGCGCGAGCTCGCTGGCCGTCTGGAAGCTGGCTCCTGCTTTGGCGCCACGGGCGGCCAGCGCGGCGGAGATCGCGCAGGCTTTCGTTCCGGGTTGGGCCCACCAGTGCGCTCCGGAACCCGTGGAGCAGACGGCCTATGTGCTGGCGGTAGTGGTTCCGATCGCGCTGGCGTGTGCCATCACGGCGCTGCTCCGGCGACTGCGCGTGTTCCAGCGCGAGCACGGGGACCCGCTCTGGGTGGCGGCGGCTGCCGTTCTTGCCCAGCTGCTACTGGTCGGCTGCGTGGGGTATGCGTCGGCCCACGAGAGCGAACACCCCTGGGTATTGCCGCCGCGCCACGTCGTGCCCGTGCAGACTGCGACGGTGCTGTGCTTTGCGGGATGGTTCGGACTTCGTTGGCAGCCCCTGTCGTGGAAGGCCCGTTGGGCGTCGGTGCGACTCCTGCTTGTGAAGTGGCCTGGGCTGGCGTGGCTCGCCGCCATCGGCTGGGCGCTCGCGCGGCTCCTGCAGGGCGTCTTCGCCGACCACAACGTCGCTAGCCTCCCGGCCGTCGAATACTACCACCTGCCGGTTCAGATGGGGGAGTTCGCAGCCGCGGTCAACGGCCTCGTTCCCCTGGTCGACTTTCGTCCACAGTACGAGAACCTGCTCGGTCTTCTGCTGCGTCCCGCGTTCAGCCTAACCGGGTTCAACCTCACCACGTTCACCAGTGCCATGGCCGCGCTGGCGCTCATCGGCTTTCTGCTCGTCTACCGTGTGTTCGTTCGGGTTTCTGGCTCGCCGTGGATCGGGCTGCTGATGTACGTCCCCTGGGTCGCGGTGAGCCTGGTCAACATGGATCCCGAGAGCAGCGTCCGCACGAGCACGTTCAACTACTATGCGGTGGGGCCCATCCGCTACTTCGGTCTGTTCGTATTGGCGTTCGGCACGGCCTGCTACCTCGCCGTTCCGCGGCTGCGTCGCCTGGTTGTGGTTTCGTGTATCGCGGGCCTGGTGGTGCTCAACAACCTGGACTTCGGAGTGCCTGCCGCAGCCGGGCTGTGGCTGACCGCGCTGCTCTTTCCTCCACCGGATCCGTCTCGGATCCGTCAGGCGCTGCGCGCCTCGGCTGTGGTCGCGGGCGGCGTCTGCCTGGCCTTCGTCGTGTACTGGGTCGTCGTGCGCCTCGCCTGCGGTAGCTGGCCCCATGCCGGTGCGCTGATCGAGTACCAGCGCACGTTTGCGGTCCTTGGGTTCAACATGATCGCTATGCCCAAGGTGGGACTTCATTGGGTGTTCTATGCCACGTTCATGACGGCGGCGCTGTACGCGGTCTTCGTTCGCTTCTCCGAGAGCGCTGCGGTCCTGTCGTTCCGGCGGCGGCTGAGCACGGGGATGCTGGCGTACGGCGGCGTCGCGGGACTGGGCAGCGCGGCCTACTACGTCGGGCGCTCCCACCCGCAGGTGCTCGCCACCCTGTATGCGGCGTGGGCCTTCGTCGCCGCACTGCTCACGCACCGGGTCCTTTCGGACGCGTGGGCGGCGAAAAAGAGCAATCGGGAGGGAGGGTACTCCGTGTACGCGATACCCGTGGCCATGCTGCTGGCGCTGTGGGGTGGACTCTTGCCCTTCGTGTTCGAGCTTCCGAGCGTGCGCGCGGAGGTGGGACGGCTGGTGTACCCGCGAGGTGGACCGGTCGATCTGCGGCCTCTGCATCTGGTGTCGCTCGTGAACAAGTACAGGCACAAGGGTGAACCGGCGGTGATCCTCTACCCGGATGGGCACTGGTTGGCGATCCGGGCCTCCGTGAAGAACCTGTGTCCGTTCGCCCATCCGGACTCCGTGCTCCTGCAGGCCCAGCTCGGTCCCGTGTTCGCGAGCATCGAGCGACTACCGCGCCAACAGCGGTACGTGTTCGGAAGGCTGAACGGACCCATCACCGACCGGCTGAGCCGCGAGGGGTTCGCCCGCGTCGATGCCGACGCGGATTTCGAAGTCTGGACCGACGCCGGCAGTCGAACCGCTGCAAGTGCTCCGTAGCGCGTGCAGCGGGCACAGCCGCCGTGCGCCACATTGTGCCACCGAGCCGTTGCGGTCGGGCGCCGGCCACGGGGATGTCGGGTTGCCTGGCGTTGGCATGCATCGTGCATGGCTGCTAGAAGGCGAGCCAGAGATGGAGCACGGGCACACAGGTGGCACATGGCTGCCGCACATCGGCCGGTCCAGAATCGGGGTTGAGCCTGGTGCGCCATCCTAGACTCTTCTGGGCGGTATTGCTGCCGATCGCCGGCGCGAGCTCCCTTGCCGTCTGGAAGCTGGCCCCCGTTCTGGCGCCGCGGCCGGCCACCAAGGAAGAAATCGCCAAGACGTTCGTCTCGTGGTGGATCAAGTTCTGCGCTCCGGAACCCGTGGAGCACACCGCCTACGTGTTGGCGGTGGTCGTTCCGGTCGCACTGATGTGCGTAGCCATTGCGCTGCTGTGGCGACTGCGCGTGCTCCAGCGCGAGGACCGCGGCCCGCTTTGGGTGGCGGCTGCTGCCGTCGTCGCCCAGGTGTTGCTCGTCGGCTTTGCCGCACATGCATCAGCCTACGAGAGCCAGCATTACTGGGCACCGCTGCCGAGCACCGTCCTGCCCGCGCAGACGGTGATGGTGCTGTGCATTGGGGGTTGGCTCGCACTGCGTTGGCAGCCCCACTCCTGGAAGACTCGGTGGGCGTCGGCTCGGCAGGTCCTGTCGGAGTGGCCCGGGCTCGGCTGGCTCGTCGCCGCCGGCTGGACGCTCGCTCGCCTCCTGGCCACCGTCTTCACGGACCAGAACATCGCTCAGGCACCGCCTCTGCACATCTACCACCTTTCGTTTCAGATGGGAGAGTTCGCGGCTGTGCTCAACGGCCGCGTTCCCCTGCTGGACTTTCGGCCGCAGTACGCCAATCTCCTCGGTCTGTTGCTGCGTCCCGTGTTCGGTCTGACCGGGTTCAACTTCACCACGTTTGCCGCTGCCATGACGGCGCTGTCGTTCATCGGCTTTCTGCTCGTCTACCGTGTGTTCGTTCGGGTTGCGGGCTCGCCGTGGGTGGGGCTACTGCTGTACGTGCCATGGCTTGGGGTGAGCCTGGCCAGCATGGAGCCTGCCGAGGAAGTGAACACGTTCAGCTACTACGCGGTGGGGCCCATCCGCTACTTCGGCCTGTTCGTCATGGCGTACGGCACGGCGCGTTACCTTGCCGCTCCGCGGTTTCGTCGCTTGGCTGTGGTTTCGTGCGTCGCCGGACTGGTGGTGCTCAACAACCTGGACTTCGGAGTGCCTGCTGCAGCCGGGCTGTGGGCGAGCGCAGTGCTCTTTCCCCCGCCGGGCCCGTCTCGGATCCGGCAGACGCTGCGTGCCTCGGGTGCGGTCGCGGGCGGCATCGTCCTGGCCTTCGCTGCCTACTGGGTCGTCGTACGCCTTGCTTGCGGCGCCTGGCCCCACGTGGGCACGCTGACCGAGTACCAGCGCACGTTCGCCGTTCTCGGATTCAACATGCTCCCGATGCCCGAGGTGGGGATGTACTGGGTGGTGTATGCCACGTTCATCATGGCGGTGCTCTACGCGGTCTTCGTCCGTTTCACGGAGAGCGCTGTGGCCTTTCCGTGCAAGCGCCGGCTGAGCACGGGGATGCTGGCGTACGCCGGCGTCGCGGGACTGGGAAGCGGCGTCTACTACGTCGGGCGCTCCCACCCGGCTGTGCTCGTCACCCTGTACGCGGCCTGGGCGTTCGCCGCGGTCTTGCTGACGCACCGCGTCTTCGCGGACGTGCGGACGGCGAAGCAGCGCAACCGGGACGGAGGATACTCCATCCACGCGATACCCGTGGCTGCGGTTCTGGGGCTGTGGTGCTGGCTCCTGCCGTTCGTGCTCGAAGTCCCGAACGTGCGTGCGGAGTCTAGTCGGCTATTCCAGCCGCATGCCGGACCGGTCGATCTGAGGTCCGCACAGCTGGTGTCGCTCGTCAACAAGTACGTGCACAAGGGCGAGCCGGCGGTGATCCTCTACCCGGACGGGCACTGGTTGGCGCTTCGAGCCTCCGTGAAGAACCTGTGTCCGTTCGTCCATCCGGAGTCCGTCCTCCTCCAGGCGCAGGTGGATCCCGTGTTCGACAGCATCAAGAGACTGCCACGGCGCCACCGGTACGTGTTCGGAAGGCTGAACGGAACGATCACCGGCCGGCTGAGCCGCGAAGGGTTCGCGCGCGTCGACGCGAACGCGGATTTCGAAGTCTGGACCGACGGCGGCCGTCGCACCGCTGCAACGGGTCAATGAAGGCTCGATTCGACCCGAGCGAGCGACGCGAACCGGAGGTGGACTCCACGGCCCGGCGGCACGGTGTCCCAACGCGCCGTAGGGCTGCACCGGGTGGTACGCAAGACCCACGCGAAGATCAGTCGTAGCTCGGCGCGTTGCCGCCCTTCCACTTGATGTTGCAGCCCAGGCTCGGCTTCTGGTCGGGCGGCACCGGTCGCTCGGCAAGCACCGCGTCCATCGCGGCGATCAGGTCCTCTCCGGTGACGGGAGCGCCGTTTCCCGGCCGCGCGGCGTCGAACTGACCATGATAGACGAGCTGTCGCTCGCGGTCGAACACGTAGAACTCCGGCGTGCAGGCCGCACGGTACGCCTTGGCCACGGCCTGGGTCTCGTCGAAGAGGTAGGGGAACACATACCCCTGTTGCTTCGCCTCCTCCGCCATGCGCGCCGGGCTGTCCTCGGGGTAGCTCTCGACGTCGTTCGAGTTGATCGCCACGAAGCGCATGCCACGGCTAGTGTATTCGCGTGCGACCTCGGCCAGTCGCTTGCGGATGTGCTTGACGTACGGGCAGTGATTGCAGATGAACATGATCACCAACCCCGGCGCGCCCGCGAAGTCGGTCAGGCGGTACTCTCGGCCGCTCGCGTCCGCAAGCGTGAAGTCCGAGGCAGGCGTGCCGAGCGCCAACATCGTTGAAGGGGTACTTGCCATAGCCTGCTCCTTGGTGGTCTTTGGCGGTCAGATCGAACGCAACGAACGCATGCGGCGCGCTCGTTCTTGGCTGGGCGCCCCTTCATGGGTCGGTCCTTGCGGGGGCATGCCGCACGTCGTTTGTCTGCCGTTCCCGAGGGACGTCGTCAAGATGCGTGCGCTTCACGCCGTGTGTCCTGGATCCCCGACACGTTTCGGTCCGGCTGAGTGGCCACCAGCCAGCCGCGTGAGCTGGGGGGCCATCGCCTACGGGCCGCCGTGCGACTTGCGGCCGGGCTGGGCTGACACAAGGATCACTGATGGACTCGGAAGCGGCGACGCCGCTAGGATCTCCCGACCGTGGCAGCCACCCCGAAGCTTCGTCCCGAAGACGCCCTCCTGATGGTCGACGTCCAGCGCGACTTCCTCCCGGGTGGCGCGCTCGCTGTTCCCGACGGGGACCGAGTGGTCGATGCGCTGAATGCCTGGGTCGACGATGCGGTGCGTTCGAAAGCTCTCGTGGTCGCTTCGCAGGACTGGCACCCCAAGGACCACGTGAGCTTCACCGGTCGCGGTGGGCCGTGGCCCGAGCACTGTGTTCAGGGGACCCCCGGGGCGGGGCTGCATCCGGCGCTCAGCGTGCCGTTGGACGCGGTCCTGGTGCGCAAGGGGATGGACGTGGATCGAGATGCCTACTCCGCCTTCGACGGCACGGGGCTCGCTGCGCTGTTCAAGGACCGTGGGGTCCGGCGGGTGTTCGTGGGCGGCTTGGCTCAGGACGTGTGTGTCCGGGCGACGGTGCTCGACGCTCTGCGTGCCGGTTTCGAAACCCATCTGCTCGTGGAGGCGACGCGAGCGGTGGACCCTTCCCAGGGAGCTCGCGCTCTCGAAGAGATGCAGGCGAGTGGCGCTGTGCTCGAGAACGATCGGGGTCTTGGGGCTAGGTGATGTCGTGAATGCCGTCGGCGCCATGTTCGTCGACCTGTACGAGGTCACGATGGCCCAGGCCTACATGGCCCAGGGCCTGCAGGGTACTGCGGTCTTCGAGACCTTCTTTCGCAGGCTCCCGGCATGCCGCTCGTATGCCTTGGCTGCCGGCGTAGAGGACGTGCTCGACTTCCTCGAGGCGTTTCATTTCGACGAGGACGACATCGAATACCTCCGGACGCTCGAGCTGTTCTCGGGCGAGTTCCTGGTGCAGCTTTCGAACCTCCGTTTCACCGGGGACGTCTGGGCCGTTCCGGAAGGGACGCCCGTGTTTCCGGACGAGCCGGTGCTCCAAGTCGTCGCGCCCCTGGTCGAAGCCCAGCTCGTCGAGACGTACGTGCTCAACCAGGTCCACCTGCAGAGCGTGGTCGCCAGCAAAGCCGTCCGCGTCGTCGAAGCGGGCCGTGGCAGGGCGGTGATCGACTTCGGATCGCGTCGTGCCCATGGAACGGACGCGGCGCTCAAGGCGGCTCGTGCGAGCTTTCTCGCCGGGGTCGCAGGCACATCCAACCTGCTCGCCGCTCGCCGTTACGCGATCCCGGCGTTCGGCACGATGGCTCACAGCTTCGTCCAGGCCTTCAACGACGAGCGTGCGGCCTTCGCAGCGTTCGCGCAGCTCTACCCCGGTACGACGCTGCTCGTCGACACGTACGACACGCTGCGCGGCGTCGATGAGGTCATCGGGCTGGCCGCGCGGCTCGGCGAGCGATTCGACGTTCGCGCCGTCCGGCTCGACTCGGGGGATCTGGCGTCCTTGTCCAAAGCGGCGCGGGCTCGGCTCGATGCCGCAGGGTTGCAGCGGGTCCAGATCGTGGCCTCTTCTGGGCTCGACGAGTGCGGCGTCGCGGCGCTTGTTGGCGTCGACAGCCCCATCGACGCGTTCGGCGTCGGCACGCGGCTGGTGCTTTCCGAGGATGCCCCGACCTTGGATATGGTCTACAAGCTCGTTAGCTACGAAGGAGCGGTGCGGACCAAGCTTTCGGCCGACAAGGCGGTCTACCCCGGACGCAAACAGGTCTTTCGCAGGGAGGAGCACGGGGTGTTCTGCGGGGACACGATCGGGCAGCACGCGGAAGACCTGCCTGGCGAGCCGTTGCTCGTTCCGGTCATGAAGAACGGGGTCCGCGTGCCGGGGAGGGTGACATCCCTGCGGGACCTGCGGCGAGGGGCGCGCGAGCAAGTGGCGGCTCTTCCGTCAGAACTGCGCCGCATCGAGGCGTGTAGCGGGTCCTATCCGGTGTCGGTCAGCGATCGCGTGGCCGGCGATCTCGACCAGTTGCGTCACGCTGCAGAACGCTGGTAGCGGCATGTGTGGTCGAGAGTCAGCTTGCCGGCCATTCGGTTCGGTGGCAGCGACGACACCGCCCAGTCCGCTGCCCCCCATTGCGAAAACCCTCAGACGGCCGCGCCAGAAAGACTCCCCGGTCAGCGCGGCGCAGGTCTCGTGGGCCGACCGTTGGGGATAGGGCGAATGAACCACTTGCGCCCGGCGACGTGGACCCCATACGCGTA
>JAFGIS010000393.1 GCA_016929495.1 Polyangiaceae bacterium
GCCAGCGAGGCACGGTCCATGGGCCGGCTGTCGCTCTCGAGTCGCGGCGCGTCGGTGCACGGCGGGGTGCCGAGATCCAGGAGCGTTGCGATGACCTTCCCGCCCAGCCCATCAGCAGTGCCAAGCCGGGCTGCAACATCCAAGGTTCGAACAGGAGCGACCGTGTACCGTTCCGCGAAACCTCATAACGTGTGCGCGTGAGTTGAAGGTCCACTCGAGGGACCAGCACGAACTCGACCGAGCCCACGCGCGTGGCGCTGGAGACGAAGACGCTGGCGATGGGTCGCAGTTCTACTTCGCTGGACCCGGCGCGGAGCGACCCCGAGACATCGCCGGTCACCTTCGGGCGATAGTGGACGAGAACCGCACCCAACGCAGCTCCGGCTGAGACTCCGATCGCCTCGCCCACGGTCCGCCCCGCGGATACGCCGATCCGCAGGTCTGCGCCCGTGAGCGTCAGCGTCACGCTGTCGGCCCGTGCTTGCACGGGCACGAGGTATCGGGCCAGAACAAGGCCGCCCAGACGCGTTTGTCCATGGCGCTCCCAGATCGTGCCCCATAGCTCCGGGCCGTGTGCCAGCCCCTCCTGCCCGCGCCAGTTGGCCGCGTACCCGCCATGCACCGCGGCTCCTTTGGACGGACCCGATTCCTGGTGGGCTTGAGATGCGCCCTGTCCCAGCCGCGATGGCCTTGGGCCGAGCGGCCGCGGGGTCCGGGAGCTCGAGCCCGCATCGCCGTCCATGCCCGGCACGACGCCCAGGCGGCGTTCGAGCTCTCCTCGGGGGCTCTGGTCACGGCCCTCCCAGACCGCCAGCACCGCGGAGTAAACGACCTGGGCCAATCCCTCCTGTCCGAGCTCGTCGAGCCCATGCGTGAGCTCCAAGTCGCGCACCAGGCAACGCTCTCCCATCGAACCGGCAACGACGAGGTAGACGTGTGCAACGTCTTGGGTCCGCAAGTCGAGCCACACCTCGACGACCTCAGGCAGCTTTGGGGAGAGTATCAGGTCAGCACGCAGGTTCGGCGCGGAGTCGACGCTCACCCGTGTGCCGCTCGAGAACCAACTCTGAACGCGCAGCGCGAAGGAGGTGGCGAGCTCTGCTCCCACGACGACCACGCTGACCCGAGGCGGACCGGCGGCTGGTGTTGGTGACGCAGAGCTCGGCCGCTGCTCTGCCTCGAGCGCATGCACGGGCCCCATGCACAACAAGAGCCCCGTCGTCCCGAGCCAGTACGTCAGCCGAGATCGCACGCTACTCCGCGAGCGTTCCGAGCCGCTTGCGGGCAGGCTCTGCGTAGGGAGAGGTGGGCAGCTGCTCGCACAACATCAGGAGCACCTCGCGCTCTTGCGCAATGCTGTCCAATTGACGAAGAGCGCGCGCCTGCCCCCACAGCGCTTCCGCGCGCAGCGGCTGACCTACATAGCGCCGGAAATGGCTGAGTGCGGCGCTCGGATCCCCGCCTCGCAGGTAGAGCTCTCCAAGGCTGAGCTCCGCTTGCTGTGCCTCTGCCGTCGCGCCGTGCTCGGAGACCAGCCTCTGGTACAGAGCCATGGCTTCGGAGGTCCGTCCCGCTCTCCTCGCACCATTGGCTCGAACGAAGAGAACGTCGGGCCGTTCGGGCGTCGCGGGAGCGGACGACTCGGCTTGCGGAAGGGAGGCGCTGGGGCGGACCGGCCCGCGTGAAGCGACGTGCGCGATGCCGTGCCTGGGTGCGCTCGATGACACGCCGTGCGCGGGCGCCGAGTCGTCCGCGGAAAAGCGTGCCGAAGCTTGGGAGTACCGGCGCATCGGGTGTGCCGAGCCCGATGCTCGTTGGGGCACCGAACTCGCTGCGGACCCCGCGGGGGGTCTCGGCCGCAGCATGATCCAGCCGCTCGCGGCGGCTGTCGCAGCGACGAAGCAGCCCGCGGCGGCCGCTGGAAGCGCGATCTTCCACCACGGTGTACGCTTGCGCTGAGACGGGACCGGACCGACGCGCTCGGCAAGCCGCTCCAAGAACTCCTCGTCACCGGGGAGAACGGGGCTCTCGGCGTCGAACCCGAGACCCACATCATACAAAACGCGCGCATCGTGGGAGCTTGCCAGAACTCTGCGAAGCGCGCGTTGCTCTTGGTCTGGCAGATCACCGCGCCGCGATCGGGCGATGAGGTCTTCGGGATAGGGGTGGCTGCTCGTCATGATGCACCCTCGAAGGCCTCACGCCACGCGGGGCGATCCAGCAGCTCAGTGCGCAGCGCTCGCGTTGCCAGCCGCAAGCGGCTCCGGACGGTTTCGGCGCGCACTCCGGTGCTCCGGGCGATCTCGGCCACGGTGAAGCCGAGCACGCAGTGCAGCGCCAAGGCTTCTGCCTGCGATTCGGGCAATCTCAACAACAGCTTGCGTGCGATCTCGAGCGTGTCCCGGGAGGCCAGCGCCTGCTCCGGGGTGGGACTCGAACCGGCCACGGCGTTGAGATCGAGGTCGGTGTACTCGAGGCTTGAGCGCTTGTCCGCCGCGTGCCGCCGGCGAGCATTCATCGCCGACAACACGGCGACCCGACACGCGAAATGGAGCACCGAGCACTCCCCACGGTAGCGGGGCAACGCTTCCAGCACGCAGAATGCAGCCTCCTGGGTCAGGTCCTCCACGTCCGGATGCGTCGGTCCGACCACGCGACGAACGACTCGCAGCAGGGATGGCCCGATCGCCAGCGTCAGCATGCGCACGGCCTTGGGCTCGCCCCTGCGTGCAGCCTCGGCAAGCGCGCCCAGGTCATCGTGGCGCTTGTGGGAATCTGCCGGTCGCGGGTTGGATTTCGCCAACCTGAGCATACGCGTGTCTCGCCCTCGTACCTGTGTACACGCCCTGGAAAACGGGTCAAGCGACCCGGCGGCCGACATCCGATCCCGCAAGGGAGAGAGTGCCCTCCGGGGCGCTGCGCTGTCGGCGAGCAGAGGTCACTCGCTGAGCACGTGCCAGCGCGTTCCGTCGCATACGGCGAGGACGGGCGGCTCCGCGTCGCTCAAGCAGTAGGCACCTCTTTTCTCGCAGCAGTAGTCCTGGTGGACCGCCCAGCCGTTGCAGCAGATCTGTTCGGGATAGTCTTCGAGACTGCAGCTGGAGTCCTCTTCGAGAGTCTTCCACTGCCCCCCCGAGCATCTTGAGCGCCGCTTCTCTCCGACGGGGCCGTGGCCGCCCCAGTTGTCGCTGATCGTCGTCGGCACACAGACCTCGATGCCCTCAGGCTCGCAGCTGTCACCGGGCTCGGGGGCCGTTGCACGGTATGTGGCGCAATAGGCTCCGCCTTCGGCGTGGGTGCACTCGTCCCCGGGGACTCCACCTGCGCCCCGCCCTGCGCTCGTTTCTTCGGGAGCCCCACCGGGCCCGCTGGAGGTGGGACCACCGCCTCCACGATCCGTGCCCGTTCCGTCCGGCACCCCACCGGCCCCGCCGGAGCTCGGCCTGGCGCTCCCGGCCGGGGTCTCCTGCTCGTGCCAGCGCGTTCCGTCGCACACGGCGAAAACCCCCGCGTCGCTCTCGCAGTACACACCCTTTTCGTCTTCGGGGCAGCAGTAGTCCTCGTGGACAGCCCAGCCGTTGCAGCAGGAAAGCGCGGCGCTGCTTCGGCAACTGGAGTTCGCCTCGACGGTCGTCCAGCGCCCGTGCGAGCACCTCGAGAGCCGGTTGTCTCGGCCGTAGCCCGAGCCCCCCAGACTATAGCTGTGGACGGTCGGCATACAGACCTCGATCCCCTCTGGTCTGCACCGATCTCCAGCCTCGGGAGCGGTCGTGTCGTTGATGGCACAGTAGGCACCGCCGTACTCTTGGATGCACTCATCCTGAGCGGGAACGCCGCCGCCTCCAGCGTTCGGCTGCCCGCCGGAAGCCGCTCTCCCTTCCCGAGGGACGCCACCGCCTCCAGCGTTCGGTTCTTCGGGGGCCCCACCGGCGCCCGCGCGGCCGGAAGAGCCAGAGTCGAGGGCGACCACGTTCGTGTTCAGTTCACACGCGAGCGCTGCCAAAGCGAGGCTCAACATCGAAAGCAAGCGTCTCATGTACTGGCCGGTGTGTTTCCCGTCACGAACGGGTCACCGCTCAGAGCCGGGTTGTGTCGCCGGCTCTGGCTTCGTCTGGCCCAGGGTGGCATGCTCTGGCTCCCGCGGCTTGTACCGAGCTTCGCGGAACCGAGTCCCCGCCCGCCATGAGCACGATGCGCGTCCTGTCCGCCAACCTGGCCAGCCAGATCGCCGCGGGCGAGGTGGTCGAACGGCCGGCGAGCGTCGTCAAGGAGCTGCTCGAAAATGCCGTCGACGCGGGCGCCACGCGCTGCACGGTGGAGGTCGACGGCGGGGGGATCCGGCGTCTGACGGTGTCGGACGACGGGTGCGGCGTGTCGTCCGAAGATGCTCGCTTGTGCCTCGATCGCCATGCGACGAGCAAGATCAGAGGCCAAGAAAGCCTAAGCGGTAGCTGCCGTTGGCTAACGCCTGACCATCCGCAGGTGCGGCAGAAAGCCCGGACGGTCTGGGCTGCCAGCGCCTGCTGTTGGAGGTCAGCA
>JAFGIS010000394.1 GCA_016929495.1 Polyangiaceae bacterium
ACCTTCTACCGCAACATCGACGAGCTGCTGGACGACCTTCGGGAAGCAAGCGCCGAGCTCCCCGCGCCCACGGAGACGCTTCTCGGCGGCGCGTCCTGGTCGCGGTAGGCGGAGGGCGCGGCTTCAGCTATGATGAGCGGAATCGATGGTCACGCCCCCAGTTCGTCCGGACAGTGAGCAACGCCTGCGCGGCCCGATCCGCCCCGTACCACCCGACGCGCTGCCCGACATCTCTCCAGTGCTGTTTCGCGAGCTCGACCATCGCATCACGACGCCGTTGCTCGAACGCGAAGCCCTGCCCGGCGACTTCCTTGTGCGCGAAACCCGTACCGGCGAGCGCATCCTGGTGTTCCGGGGCCAGCCGTACGCGCTGAACTTGACGCTTTTCCGTTCGCAGTCCGATCGCTGGCCGCACGTTACCGGGTCGGGCGTGTTCGTAGTCTCGAACGGCGCAGGCGTCGCCGTCAACACCGTGGACGAGCTGGCGAAATCGGTTCCCGTCGCTGGGATGATCGATCTGAAGCGGGATTTCTCCGCAGCAAAGATCCTGGCAGCGCTCCAGATGGTCCGAGCCGCGCGACCCCAGACAGACGTCATCGCCGTCAATATCATCAGCGGGACGGCTCTCGCGAGCGAGACGGTTGCTGCGGTGGAAGCGTTCTTCGGCGAGGAAGACGAACCCACGGCGATGGTCCTGCGCTTCGAGGGGCCTGGGCCGGGCGTCGGCGACGCGCTCGAGCGTCTCGTCCAGAAGCACGCCGAGGTGAGGCGCGTCACATCCACCGCCGCGCTCGTTGCGCGCATCCGGAAGCTGCTCGGCAGCACGAGCCATAGCGAGGTTCCGGCGCCCGAGCTGTCCGGCCGGATCGACCGTGCGCTTTCGCTTCGGGCACGTCACGGTGTCCGGCTCGACCCGCGCCTGTGGCTGACCCACGATCGCACGGTCGAGCACGCATTGGGGGACAAGAGGCTGGCGCGGATCGGTATCCTGGGCTTCGGCCGCACCGCGCAGTTCCAGACGCGGGCGATGGTCGAGGAAGGGATGCGCGTGTGCTGGATTGCGACGCCGACAGCCGCGAAGTACCGCGATGTTGACCTCGGCGGAGTCTCGGTCTTCTCGAGTGCCGAGCTCGCCATCGCGCAAGCGGGAGACGTGGATCTCGTCGTCAACTACGCGCCAGCGAGTCGCGTCGCCGATGCCACCCGGGACTGCATTGCGGCGTCACAGCGCGTACGCATGATTGCCATCGTGGCGGAGGACATGCCGCACGATGAGACGATCAAGACGCTCGACGCGGTGGACGAGGCCCATGTCAGCTGCATCGGACCGAACTCCCCGGGCATCATGCTGCTCGATGCGCAGGCCGGTGAGCTGGATCGCTTCAAGTTCGGCAACATGCCCGCCCATCTCTTCACGCGCGGCGGCGCCATGAGCGTGGTCGGGCGAAGCGGGACCGTGATCTTCGACATCGTCGACACGGCGGCGCGCGCGGGGGTGGGCACGCGTATCGCTTGGGCGATAGGCGGGGACCGCTATCGCGGGCTCGGCATGCTCGAGGCGCTGATCGCGCTCGAGCAGGACGCGCCGACCGAGGTGATCGTACTGTGTGGCGAGTCGGGCGGCATCCAGGAGCAGCTCGCTGCACGACTGATCGCAACCGGCCTCATCAGCAAGCCCGTCGTGGCCATGGTCACCGGCCGCACGCTGCCCGCTGGCATCCAGTTCGGCCATCTCGGCGCCGTCAAGCTCAGCGAAGCCGACGACCCCCAGGTCAAGGAGCAGCACTTGCGCCTGGCCGGCGTCGTCGTCGTCGACAATCCGACCGAGGTCGTCAGCGTCGTCGAACGCGTCTCGCGCTCCGGGTGGGATCTGGCAGGGCGACGAGAAAGCGCGCTGTGGGAGTACTTCGTCGAATCCGGCAAGCAAATCGGGCTACGCTGGCAGCACGCGCACCGCATCGCCTATGCGATTGTCTACGGCTTGGTCGGGCACTACCGACTCTACGCCGCGCATGAACGCACCCCGGCGCACCTGCTCGAGCTGGTGAATGCCCTGCATGAGCTCGGAGTGGAGGCGTTCACCGCGCTGCTCGGCAGCACCATCCAGCCGGGAGCGTTCGTGGCAGCGTTCGAGAAGAGCCGAGAGTACCTCGCCGACCTGCTACGGGGTATCCGCGAGATTGGCGTCGCCGGTTTCACAGAACTCGTGAGCGACGTTCTGTCGGAGGAGGCGTTCAACGCTGCCTTGAGGGCAACGCCCTGGGCCGTCGGCGACTTGGTCAACGAAGCCCACGAGCTGGGCATCATGGAGGTCAAGACACTCATCCGCAAGACCATGGGTTTCGACCAGTTCCGACAGAGCCTGACGCAGAAGCCGTGGAACACGACGCACGCGTTTCGCAGCATCAACAACATGCGCTGGTGGAACTACGTGCGCGCCTACGAACGCTACTCGACGCACCTAACCGGAGACAACCAGCTGATCAAGGCGTCGTGGGCCAAGGAGCCCTGGGCCTCGGTGAAGCTCGTGCGCGGCTACGACCGGATCCCCGACGAGGGGCTCGAGCAGGCACTGGAAGATCCGGACGCTCGGCGGCTGTTTTTCGAGAAGAGCCGAACGGATCCGCAGGGCCTGCTCAAGCTCGGCAAGACGGCGTTTCGGCTCGCAGCAGCCACCGGGCGAGCGTTTCCCGAGGTGTACCGGGAGCTGGTGGCTCGCGGCGTACCGCCGCGGCCCACGGTGAACGGCGAACTCAAGCGCATGGGTCAGACGGATCTGCATCGGCTGCGCGAGGAGGTCTTTTCTTCCGAAGCGTTCGCGCGAGCGCGCGCAGACCATCCGAACGCCACCGCGCAGGCGCTGGCAGCGATCAACGACGATTCGGACCCGGAACAGTCCGGCGTGACCAAGATCTGTGGCGTCTTTGAGGCCAACCGCCACGTGCTGGACACCCCCGCGTTCGAGCTGGCCCTGTCCCGCAACCCCTGGATGGCCATCGAGCTGGTTCGAGCCATTGGACGGATTGACCCGGTGGATGTCGAGCGCATCGTGGACTCGGTGCTTTCGCATGCCGTGTTCGACAACGCCGTGTCCGAGCACCAGTGGGGCACTGCGCAGGCGTTCTCCAAAATCGCCGATCTGGGGGCGCCTGCATTCCTGCAGGCCCAGCGAGTCATAGAGGATGTCACTCACGACCGCGAAAGCTTCCGGCTCGGCTTCTGCAAGAATCCTCGAGACGTCCTCGAGATCGTACAAGTCGTACGCGAGCTCGGGCATCAAGCACTCGGCGATTTCATCCGCGACCCGACCACACGCGAGGCCTTTCTGTGCCGGCTGCGCACGAGCCCACGCAACACCGCCCACCTGCTGCAGGAAGTCGCCAGGGTCGGCGTGCCGGCCTTCAACACGCTCATCGACGAGTTCCTCGGGCGCCGCCTCTTCAGCGAAATGCTCCGGCGCCACGGCTGCATCCTGGTGCACACGGTACGACGCGCCACGTCGGTGGGCATTGCTGACATTCAGCGCGAGCTTCGAGCGTGGAAGCAGGAACGGTCCGAATACTCCATCACGGCGGGCAGCGCGCTCGACGTGATGGGCACGCTGCGACAGCGCGTCCTCGAGCGGCGCTTCTCCAATTTGGAGCGAATCATCGAGGTCACGGTGCCGGACGAGCCGACGCTGACGACGTCAGAGGGCGAGCTCTCGGGTCTCTATCGTACGTACCCGGAATGGGCGGAGGTGATCTTCAAGCTGCAGGCCGGTGAGCCCCTCAGTCTCGCCGAGCGGGTCGACGTCATTCGTCTGGCGAGCGGGCGCAAGCGCTTCCAGGCATTGATGGTGCCGGTGCTCGTTCAGTTCATGCCACTCGCCGAGATCCGCCGACAAATCAGTAGCGGCATACCTCTGGTGCCCGAGCTCAAGGAGCTGTACGGAATCACACAGGGGCCCGGCCACCGCTTCGACGCGTTCTACCACACGCTGGAGGTCCTCGAGCAGCTGCAAGAGGTTGTGCTGCCGCTCGCGTTCGTCGACGACGACGTGCGTCGCCGCACATCGAAGCGACTCGATTCGCAGATCGACGGTGTCAGGCGGCGCGACCTCTTGATGCTGGCCGCGACACTGCACGACGTCGGCAAAGCCGTCGGCGATGAAGGGCACGTCGAACGCGGGCTGGCCGTCATTCCACCGGTGCTGGCACGCCTGGGACTGTCTCCGAGTCAAGCCGAGGCCGTGACAGCCATCGTCCGCAACCACAAGCCCAAGCGGCTCCGAGAGCCCGGCGAGCCCTGGCCGGCGTTCGTCGAACGTGGCGGGCTCGACTTGCTCCATCAGCAGTTTGCCGACGGAGGCCGAAACCCGTGCACCGTCGAAACCGCGCTGCTCTACCACGCGGACATCCTGGGCCGGCTCGGCGACGAAACTCCAGACTGGCAGGTGGCGCGCAGGCAGCAGGTGACGCGGCACGTCTTGGGGCGCATCTTCGAGAGCGAGCAGTACCGTGCAGCGAGCACGTAGCGCCCTGTCTCCGTGATTCGCCCCTGAACTCGACGGAGCGTGATGCGCGTGCGCTACCTCGCCGGTCGGCGGCTCCGCGGCGCAGGCGAGGCGGCGAACGGTGAGCGGAGCGGGCCCTCGGGCCGAGGCACTCTGGCGAAACGTGGCCGACCACCCTGGCGGGGCGACGCGACGGGTTGCTGCGGATACCCTGCGCGATCCGGGATTGAGCGACTGCCCTCGGGCAAGCACAATGCCGGCCATGGCTCCCCCGACGTTCGCCTACCAGGACCCGTTCCCACTTGGCAAAGACGACACGACCTATCGCCTGCTCACGCGAGAGGGGATCAGCGTCGCAGCCTTCGAGGGCAAGGAGATCCTGAAGGTCGAACCGACCGCACTCGAGCGGCTCGCTCGTGAAGCGATGCGGGAGATCGCCTTCTTCTTGCGGCCTGCGCACAACGAGCAAGTCGCTCGGATCCTGGCCGATCCGCAATCCTCACCCAACGACAGAGGCGTGGCGCTGGCCTTCTTGCGCAATGCCGAAATCGCCGCCCTGGGAGAGCTACCCCTGTGCCAGGACACAGGGACCGCCACGATTGTCGCGAAAAAGGGGCAGCAGGTGTGGACCGGCGTCCGGGACGAGGAGTTCCTGTCAAAGGGCGTGTATCAGACCTACACGCAAGAAAACCTCCGCTATTCCCAGACGGCCGCGCTCGACATGTTTCGCGAGGTGAACACCGGAACGAACCTCCCGGCTCAGATCGACGTCTACGCGACCCAGGGCATGGAGTACACATTCCTGTTTCTTGCCAAAGGCGGAGGCTCGGCCAACAAGACGATGCTCTGGCAGCAGACCAAGGCGCTACTCGCCCCCGAGAGCCTCGAACCGTTCCTAGTCGAGAAGATGCGCCACCTCGGGACCGCCGCGTGCCCGCCCTATCACATCGCCATCGCGATCGGCGGTACGTCCGCAGAGCAATGCCTCAAGGTCGTCAAGCTCGCCTCCGCCAGGTACTACGACTCGCTTCCGCGAGAGGGCAACGAGCTCGGTGTCGCCTTTCGCGATGTTGCGTTGGAGGAACGGCTCTTGGAGGCCGCGCGACGACTTGGTATCGGCGCCCAGTTCGGAGGCAAGCACTTCGCGCACGACGTCCGCGTCGTTCGGCTTCCGCGGCACGGAGCATCGTGCCCCGTTGGAATGGGCGTGTCGTGCTCGGCCGATCGCAACCTCAAGGCGAAGATCGACCGTGACGGCATCTGGCTCGAAGAGCTCGACCGCCACCCCGGCCGGCTGATCCCTGCTGAATTCCGCAGCGAAAGGCACCGTCACGGCGTCAAGATCGATCTCAACCGCCCCATGAAGGAAGTGCTAGCAGAGCTCAGTCAGCATCCCGTGGCAACACCTCTCCTGCTCACCGGCGTGCTCGTGGTTGCCCGCGACATCGCGCACGCCCGGTTCAAGCAGCTCATCGACGCTGGCGAGCAGCCGCCCGAGTACCTGAAGAAGCACGCTGTCTACTACGCGGGCCCCGCAAAGACCCCCACGGGCAAGCCCTCGGGTTCCTTCGGTCCGACGACCGCAGGACGGATGGACTCGTACGTGGATCTCCTTCAGTCGCATGGCGCCTCGTTGATCATGATCGCCAAGGGGAACCGAAGCCAGCAGGTCCGCGATGCATGCAAACGGTATGGGGGGTTCTACCTCGGCTCGATCGGCGGCCCCGCCGCGGTGCTCGCTGAAGAGAACATCCGAAAAGTCGAATGCATCGACTTCCCCGAGCTCGGCATGGAAGCGGTCTGGCGCATCGAGGTCGAGGACTTCCCGGCGTTCGTGTTGGTCGATGACAAGGGCAACGACTTCTTCGAGCAGTTGGCGTGCTAGAGCAGCAATCAGTCTGCCACCAGGCGGACTGGTTGCTGCGACCAGACAACCAGCTAGAGCGCCGACCATTCGCAGAACTCTGGGCTGTTCGAGCCGCCTCGGTCCCTCGACTTGCGGGGGGACCGAGGCGGCGAGCGCAACGATTCCGGCAGACTGATTGGCGCTCTAGTGCCGCGTTTCGATTGACGCGATGGGTTTTTTGCCGCCCCCGACCGGCCTGACGATTGGTCTCTTCTTCCGGACACGCCGGAGATCAAGCGGATGGAGAAGAACATGCCAACTTGCACGGAGCCTGAATCGGCTGGAAGCGCGAGATGGAACCTATGCTCAGGACCGGGCGAGGGCGGCGAAAGACCCGCCTCTTCCCAGCGATCTGACCCGCGGCACCCCTGGTTTTTTGGGCATCGCTTCGATTGAAACGATGCACTAGCCAGTGCCCTGTCACCAAGACGGGGCACTGAACAGTCAATCCGTTTCCTGACCCAGACCAGGGGCGTTGGGCTTGTGAGCCGTCTACTACATCGCGTCGATGATCGCGTTCAACGTGGCGCTCGGACGCATCGCCCGGCCGGTGAGCACCGGGTCGGGCAAGTAGTAGCCGCCGATGTCGACAGGGCGACCCTGGGCGGCGAGCAGCTCCGCGGCTATCTTGGCCTCGTTCTCCTTGAGCTGACGCGCGGCCGGAGCAAAACGCTTCTGCGCCTCCATATCCTCGGTCTGCGCGGCCAGCGCCTCGGCCCAGTACAGCGCGAGGTAGAAGGTACTGCCGCGGTTGTCTATTTCGTTCACCTTGCGAGAGGGTGTGCGCGCGTTCTCGAGGTACTTGGCCACGGCGTCGTCCAACGTCTTCGCAAGCAGGCTCGCGCGCGGGTTGCCGGTCTGCGTCGCGATCAGCTCGAGGGATGGGACGAGGGCGCAGTACTCGCCGAGCGAATCCCAGCGCAGATGTCCCTCGGCCAGAAACTGCTGCACGTGTTTCGGAGCCGACCCGCCAGCTCCCGTTTCGAAAAGCCCACCCCCGTTCATCAGCGGCACGACGGACAGCATGCGTGCGCTGGTGCCAAGCTCGAGGATCGGAAACAGATCGGTGAGGTAGTCGCGCAGGACGTTGCCGGTCACCGAGATCACGTCCTTGCCCTGGCGGACGCGAGCGAGCGACGCGCGCATCGCCTCGGCCGGCTTCATGATCTCGATTTCGAGCCCCGTGGTATCGTGCTCACCCAGATACCTCTTGACCTTCTTGAGCATCTCGGCGTCGTGAGCGCGCAGTTCGTCGAGCCAGAAGATTGCCGGAGCCCTGGTCGCGCGAGCGCGTGTCAGGGCGAGCTTGACCCAGTCGCGGATGGGGGCGTCCTTGACCTGGCACATGCGGAAGACGTCGCCGGGCTCCACCGCCTGTTCGAGCAGAAGGTCCCCGGCCTCGGTGACCACCCTAATCGTGCCGGCCGCCGGCGCCTCGAAGGTCTTGTCGTGCGAGCCATATTCCTCCGCCTTCTGCGCCATCAGTCCGACGTTGGAGACGGCGCCCATCGTCGCCGGATCGAACTGCCCGTGCCGCTGACAGTCCGCGATGATCTCCTGGTACATCGTCGCGTAGCTGCGGTCGGGAATCATGGCGAGCGTATCCTGCAGCTCGTCTTGCTTGTTCCACATCCGCCCGCCGTCGCGCACCACGTTGGGCATCGATGCGTCGACGATGATGTCGTTCGGTACGTGCAGATTCGTGGTGCCCTTGCGTGAGTCGACCATGGCGAGCGCCGGCCGGATCGCATACACGGCCGCGATGTCGCGCTCGATCTCCGCCTTCTTGTCCGCCGGCAGCTGCCCGAGCCGGGCCAACACGTCGGCCAATCCGTTGTTGACGTTGGCGCCGACCTCCCGAAGGACCTGGGCATGCTTGTCGAGCGCGTCAGCGAAGTATACTGAGACGCAGTGTCCGAACAGGATCGGGTCCGACACCTTCATCATGGTAGCCTTGAGGTGCAGAGAAAGCAGGAGCCCTTCGCGCCTGGCCGTCTCGATCTGCTCTGCATAGAAGCTGCGGAGGGCGGCCACGTGCATGACAGCGGCATCGATCACCTCGCCTGCCTGAAGCGCGAGTCTGTCCCGTAGCCGCCGGACGGAGCCATCCTGAGCGACGAACTCGATCCGCACGTCGCACGCACGGTCCAGGGTCCTGCTCTTCTCCGTGCCGAAGAAGTCGCCGTCCGACATGTGGGCCACGCGTGCCTTCGAGCCCGACGCCGGCCACGGTTTCATCATCTTGTGCGGGTTCTTCTGGGCATACTTCTTGACGGAGGCGGCCGCGCGGCGGTCCGAATTGCCTTCGCGCAAAACGGGATTGACCGCCGAACCGAGAACCTTGGCGAATCGTGCCCGCAAGGCGTGCTGATCGTCGTTCTTCGGTTCCTCGGGGAAGTCGGGAAGATCATAGCCTTTGCTCTTGAGCTCCTTGAGTGCAGCCATCAGCTGGGGGATGGTGGCGCTGATGTTCGGAAGCTTGATGATGTTGGCTTCCGGCGTCTGGGCGAGCGCACCAAGCTCGGCCAAAGCATCGGGCAGCTTCTGCTCGTCGCGTAGTCGTTCCGGGAAGTTGGCAATGATCCTCCCCGCCAGCGAGATATCCTTCGTTTCGACCTCGACCCCAAGACCGCGCACAAAAACTTGCACGATGGGCAACAACGCGTACGTGGCCAGCGCCGGCGCCTCGTCGATCTTCGTCCAACTGATCTTCGCCATGCTTGCGCTCCGTTCGTCAGCAGCGTCGCGAGTCGGCTTGTTGCCGACTCAGCTCGAAATTGCGGAACTTGCCATTACCATCGCCCGCCGCGGGCGGCAAGCGTTGGTCTGCGCCGAACACCCACACGTCGAAGGGCACCTTCAATCCTCCCGCTGGCCGCTTTCTCAGCGCAGCTCCAGCCCCAGCTTGACGGCGAGCGCGAGTGCGACGGCGGCCACCACGACCCGCACCAGTCTGTCGCCGCGCCGAACGGCGAGCTGCGCGCCGAGTGCTGCTCCAAGGGCCTGCCCCGCCGCCATGGGCAGCGCCAGGTGCCAAATCACGGCTCCGCGCAGGGAGAAGAGCGTGACCGCCGCCAGGTTCGACGCAAAGTTGACGACTTTCGCGTCCGCGGTGGCGTGCATCCAGTCGTCGCCGAGCCAGGCCGCGAACGCCACGACCAGAAACGTCCCGGTACCAGGACCGAAGAAGCCGTCGTACGCGCCAACGACCAGCGCAATGGCGAGCGCCAGCGCACGGGCCTCGGCCCGGACGAGCCCGGCACGGTGCGACCTCCGGCGGTGCAATGCGACGAACGAGGCCGCTGCGACGAGCAGCACGACGACGAGCGGCCGCAGCAGCGCGGGCGACGTGACCGTGACCAGCGCCGCTCCGAGCAGAGATCCGACGAAGCCCGCCGGGAACGTCGTGCGTGCCCGCTCCGCACGGACGAGGCCGGCTCTCGCGTAACGCACGAGCGCCGTCAGCGACCCAAACACCGACTGCCCTTTGTTGGTTGCCAGCGCCTGGTGCGGCGGCAGCCCAGCCGCCAGGAGCGCCGGCAGCGTGACGAGCCCTCCGCCGCCACCGATCGCGTCCAGCGCGCCCGCAGCAAAGGCCGTCGCCGTCAACGTGGCGATGAGGGCACTGGAGAACACAACAGTGCCCGTCTAGCACATTCCGCAGGCCTTCGGGGGCCGAAGGCGACGGTCTCGAACGCGCCGGCACGGTGCGACCGAGACCGATGCGGCAGCCGGGCATGGGCAGGGACGCGCGGTTCGGCTACTTCGTCGCCGCGACCAAAGGCGAGTTCGTCTGGTGTTCCGTCGGCTTGGTCAACCTGCGGACGAGCCCACCCCAGCGCTGGTCGAGGTAGAAGCCGTGGACCATGTAGAAGCGTCTAGCCAGGAAGAACGTTCTCACGACCTCGACCCCTTGCCCTGCCAGGCGACGACAGAAGTCCTCGAGCAGCGCGGTGGACAGCCCGCGCCCTTTGAGCTCGTTGCGGACGACGATCCCGCGTAGATTGGCGACCGTGGGGCTGTCGAGCGTGTAGATGACCCCGCCCACGATCTCCTCGCGCGAATCGAGGAGCACGTAGAACGAGCTGTTGGCCGAAACGACCTTCGGAAAACCGGCATGCACGTAGCGCTGATACAATCGTCCGACCTCGCTGGCGTCGACGGCCTCACGCGCCATGAATACCCGCCCCGCATTGTCGCGGACTTCCGTGCAGACCACGACCTGCTTCGAGCCCGCACCAAGGGCCAGCACCTCCAGGCGTTGCTCCGGGCTACTGTGCGGAAAGGCCATGCGCGCGAAGGCCGAGCGGTCATCCGGGTCACGGATCGCGGCCTGCAGCTCGGAGAGCTCGACCATGGTGGCGGCGCGTTCCCCAGGGTGTGCGAACATGGCGGAAAGCAAGCGATCGAAGGCAGCACCGATCTGAACGTCCGCGTCTGCAAAGTACGTACGGCGGTACAAGTGATAGCGAGCGATTTCCGGGAGGCGGTCCAGACTGTAGACGAGCACCTGTTCCTCGACCACCTGCGCGCGCGCCTGGGCAGTAGCCAAGGGGTTCACTCGGGTCCACCCCTGGTAGCGCTCGATGGCATTGCACAAGGAGAGCGGTGTCCGGTACGCATCGCCCAGTGCCGCGAGATAGGTGTCGAGCGACTCGCGCAGCGGCTTGCCGAGCACATGCAGCGGAGAGTGTGTGAGCTCCTGCTCGAGATCCTCGAGGAACGTGCGCGCTGGATCTCTGCCCAGAGCCTCGACGCACGCCTCGAAGATCCAGCACGGGTCGAGGCATCGCCGACACCACGGCTGGTGGCTGCTGGTCTGGCGGTAGAAGTTGTGGGCCAGCGGGCGCACCAGCGAAAGCGGTGACTCGTAGGGCTTCCACTCGTCCAAGGACAGAATGAACGTGCCCTCCCTGAAGTCCGGCTCGAGGACCACGACATTGGACGGAGTGGCAAGGCCCGGCACGATCCGTCCGCCGCTGTTGTGCCAACCCACGAAAAACGCCGCCATGCCGCGAATGAACAGGTTGCGCCATGCGGTGTCCGAGAGGGGTTCCAGGCCGGTCAAGCGCTGGCTGCCGAACTCCCGAATGCGTTCCAGCGCGTTCAGTTCGGAGACGTAGGCGACGGACAAGGCCTGGTACTCTCTGTCGTACCAACCAACACGTGGAACCACGGGTGGTCCGAACGGCACGGCGCTGATGGCCATCATCCAGCGCGTCATGTCGACGACCTGCCGTTGCTCCAAATCATCGGCCAGGATGACCAGCAGGTCGTAGTGCTTGCCCTGAACGGTGTTGATGCTGACGCGGAACGTCGGGCGACGGTAGAGCGACGGGAGCCGCGTCACCCACACTCCGTCGTCGGAGACCTGAGACGCTTCGAGCGCAGGATCCTCGAAGACCATGGCGATCGATTTCGCCAGAAACGTGGTCGCGCAGAACAGCCGATCCAGCCGCTCCACCTCGGCCTTCGGAAGCGCTTCGTGGTAGAGGATCCTCGAGCGCCAAGCGTCCGGGGCAACGCGAGGCCCGAGCGCGCTAGACTCCCACCACTCGCCCAGTCGGTCCAGGGTTTCACGAGCGGCGGCCGCGAGATCGGGGTCGGAGTCGTTCTGGATCCACGCGTGCAGCTCGATGCTGATCTCGGGGAAGTACTCGGGATGGTAGCGGACGAAGTTGGCGAGCAGTCTGAAGATATCGCTGAACACGCCGCGGGTGGCGCTGGTGGCCGGCCAGCTGAGCTCCACGCGGTAGCGATGGAGCCGTTGGCGCAGCGCCTCCAACCGTCGTTGCTCGAGGTGCGTCCGCGCGATGACTTCGATGCTCTGCTCGTCGAGGAAAGGCAGGCCCGAATCGATGAAGGAAGGCATCATCGCGCCGGTCTCGGGGACCACGGTCTCGAGCAGCAGGATACGGTAGGCGAGGCAGCGCACCTTGAGGTCCGGGTGGCGCGCCAGCGCTTCCAGTCGGCGTCGAATGAGCGACGCCAGCGGAGCATGCACTGACGGCAGCATCGCGCCGAGCTGCTCGACAGCCGGCAACGACTCGGGGCCCGACCCGAACAGCGCGCGTGTCGCCAGAACGTGCACGCGTCCCAAACGGTCGTCCCCCATTGCCGGCGCCACGATCGACCCCGACGGGATCTCGGCGGTGCGGTGCGGCAAGAAGACCTGCGCCGCAACCTTGCCGAGCGTCGCGTCCCAGCCGTCCTTGCACGGACTGAACTCGGCCAGTTGAGGGTTTCCCGCCCAGAGCAGCGGCTGCCGGGCGAACAGACCGAGGTCCACGCGCCGCCCGCTGCCGACGTCGTACTCGAGATCGCCGATCCTCAGGCGTCCAGATGGCGTGCGCTTCAACGTGAGTCGGCGTTCGTCGCGGCGAACCCATAGCCCGTCTCCATCGCTCGCGATATCGCTCTCGAGCCACCCTTGATCGCGACAGAACCAGAGCGGAATGGTCACCGCCACGCCGTCGCACTCGATCTGGTTCGAGCGGCTGGCGTACAGCTCTCCGATTTCTCGTGCGAAGTGCCGCTCGATCAGCTCACGCCGGTAGGAGCCTTTCGGCGTGAGCTCGCCCCGCTCCAGCTCGAAGTCGCGCTCGATCACCGTGAAGTTGACGATTCGCTCGTAGGGGGCGAGCGATCGATTGGCTGCGGCCACGATTTGCCCGAGGTACTCCAGCAGGGCGCCGCTCGAGGAGAAGGCCAACACGACCGGATCGGAGCGATCCAAGACGACGAGCAGCACGTTGTACTCCCGTCTGTCGCCGACCAGGAACACACGGCGGATGCCCGGTACGCCCTCGAACTGAGCCTCGACGTGCAGAGGTGCAATCGTCCGTCCCTTGGAGTTCTTGTAGATGTCCTTGATGCGATCGACGATCTCGAAGAATCCTCCATCGTGTACGCGGAACAGATCGCCGGTCGCGAGCCAGCGTTCTGTCGCCTCGTCGCCTTCCACGTCGTCGAGGTAGCGCGCCACGTACGGTCCAGCGATGAGAAGCTCGCCGATCTCGCTCAGTCTGAGCTTCATCCCGGGCAGCGCGATACCCACGGTGCCTTCCACGTACTCTCGGGGCGGCGTCATCGTGATGCCCCCGGTGGCTTCGGTCATCCCGAAACCGCTGCACAGTGCCACCTGATACCGATTGAAGAACCGAAACACGCGGGGGTCCAGGTACCCGGCCGCTGAGAGACCCCATCGCAGGCGGTCTCCAACGACCTCCCGCAGGCGTCGCTGCACTGTTTCGTCGGCCACCGAACTGTCCAACGCCTCCACGCAACGTTCCCAAATCTGCACCCAGCGCAACGGAATGCTGACGAGCCCCGTGGGACGTACTCGCGGCAACAGATCCATCAGCGTCTGCGCCGAAGGACTGCCGACAAACACGTAGGTGCCTCCCCAGTAGAGCGAGCCCATCAGCTCGAGGTAGCGACCGAAGGTATGGTAGAGCGGCAAGTAGCACAGCAGCACCTCGCCGTCCCCGACCTCGGGCAATGCAGCGCCGCGGGCAAAGCGTTTCGCGAGCAGCTGAAACGAGGAAAAGACGACGCCCTTGGGCTTGCCCGTGCTGCCCGAGGTGAACAGCGCGGTCGCGGGTTGGTCGAGCCCCAGACGCGAGCGCACGGCGAGGCGACGCGCAATGTCGTAGGGGCCGAGTGCCGAAATCGCCTGAGCCAGAATCAGGTCACCTTCTGCCACGTTGCGTGCATCCGCCTGCAGGTGCAGGATGCGAAACGGTACACGGACCAGACTTCGCACTTGGTCCAGCCGTCCCGCAAGCTGTGCGTCCCCGCAGACGACCACATCAATCGCCATCTGGTCGAAGATCCACGCTAGCGTGGCCGCGTCGAGCTGTACGTCCAGGGGCGCATTGAACGCGTCGTAGGCCAGACAGGCCAGGTCGGTCAACGCACTATCCGTTGAGTTCTTCGAGAGAATGGCGACGCGCGGGGAGCGCCCACCAACGAGGCCGTACAGGACGGCAGCAATCGACTGAATTCGATGGCGCGCCTGTCGGTAGGTCCACGCCACGGAAGTCCGCGCTTCCCGAAGAAACGTCCGCTCGGGGTGCGCTCGCACACGCTGGTCGAGCAGGGTTTCGAGTGAGTAGCGGGACCGACGAATCGCGCTGAAGGTCGTCTTTGCCCAACGCTCACGCCATGCGCGGTCCGGCAGTCCCTCGAGCCACGCAACCGCGTGACTACGGTCCAGGTACTCGTGCCAGACCTCCGCCGGCAGTACGGGTGCATCGGGCTGAAGCCAGGCCTCCGCGAGCTCGACGATCCGCGTGGGGTCGACGCGCGAACCGTCGTGCGACTCGGGGTCCCACGAGGCAACCGCTCGAACGAATTCATCTGCTGACTTCATCGTGCTCTTCCGTTCTCGCACGTTCACCGAGGACCCTGCCGCATGCGACTGCGTCTGGGATGGCGCGTCACGGCGCTCAAGCCAGAACCCACTCGCGCAGCACCCGATCGACCTCTTCGTCGCTGAGGTCATGCTGGTCTGCGAGTTGCTTGATGCGCAGCGTGATTGCCTGCGCCTGTTGGGCGTCCAGTTGGAGCCCGAGCGCTCGGGCTCGGTGTGCCACCGCATGCCTGCCCGTGAGGTGGCTGCCGACGATGAAGGTTCGCCGCTCGCCGAAGAGCTCGGGCGAAACGGCCTCGTAGGACGTTGGGTCCTGCAGCATGGCCTTCAGGTGGGTGCCGGCCTTGTGCGAGAAGGCGACCTCGCCCGTGACGCAGTTGTTGAAGGGTATCTGAACGCCCATCGCCTCGGCCACCTGGCGCTCGAGCGCAGCGAGCTGTTCGAGCCGGTAGCGTCCGACCACTCGGTCGGGCGCCACGCTCAGCATGCGCGCGACGAACGCGCCAAGCGGCGTGATGCCCACACGCTCGCCGATGCCGAGCACCGATACGTCGACGTGCGTGGCACCGGCCGCAATCGCCTCGTACGCGTTGGCCACGGCGCACCCCGTATCGTTGTGACCGTGGAATCCAATGTCGCAGCGGACCGCCTCGCGTACCCGCGCGACACGCCGCCGCACCTCGCTGGGCGTCGCGATGCCTACCGTGTCGGCGAGCCCGACACGGTGGACGCCCAATGCGGCGACAGCCCTGTAGACCTCGAGTAGCTCCGCATCATCGGTCCGGAACGCGTCTTCGGCGGAGAAGCGAGTCTCGAGCCCAGCCCCAATCGCTCGCTCGAGCGGAGGACCGATGACGTCGATCGTCTGCTGAACGTTGCGCCCGTGCGACGCCTCGCGGAGCACCCGGCTCGTGGCAAAAAACAGCCCCACCCCCGTTGCGCCCGCATCGATCGCCGCCTGGACGTCCGCCACGACACACCGACAGTGGGCGACGACGCGCGTCCGCAGCCCGAGCTCGACAACGCGCTCGAAGTGCGCGCGTGCACGTGGCGAGGCTGCGGGAGAGGTCAGCTCCAGGTAGTCGACCCCGAACGCGTCGACGGCGCGCGCCAGGGCCAGCTTGTCTTCCAAGCCAAAATGGGCGCAGGCGCACTGTTCACCTTCGCGCAGGGTGGTGTCGATGATCCGGAAGGGGTGCATGTGCCTTCGCTCTGACCACGCTGGCGTCCGCGGCCAAGCGCCACGCAGAGCCCTATGGGCGTCAAGATACCACTGCAGACGCGCGCGCGTCGTGACCGGGCAGACCCATGCGTGACCGGCGGCTGGCCAGGCGGCCAACCCTGGTGGCCCCAAATCCTACCCAACCCTGTCCTGGAGACGGCGATTCGCTTCGGGACGCCCGCTGGCCACCCTCGACAGCAGACAGGCCGCCGCGGCGAACACGTGCATCACTCACAGAACGGATCGCGTCTGCAGTGCCTGCGGTTCGGGGATGGGCTGCCACGGACCCACGCCGAGGGCGTACGAGCCGTCCAACACGGACGCGAACGAATTGACACGCACTTCGTCCGCTCGTTCAGGGCCAACGAGCATCACGGGAGAGGCAAAGCGATAGGCGAACTCCTCGATCGGCATGTTGCCAAAACCCACGCCCCGGCGTGGGCACGGTATCACCAGGAGCTGGTACTCGCGATGCATCAGGCAGCGCCTGAGCTCCTGGTTGTGGCGCCCGCTCTCACACACACGGAACCGAACATCCTCGAAGTCGCCCAGGCGTTCTTCGAAGTATTCGCGGAGCCTTCTCTCCTGTTGGGTCAACGTGACGCTGTCGAAATGCGCCGCTGCAAGATCGGCCGGTGCGAGGTCGTAGGGGACCTCGTACGGCGATTGGAGGAAGTAGTAGACATTGAGCGCCGTCGTCCTTGCCCGCGCAATCTGCAGTGCGGCCGCAAGCGCCCAATCACCGACCTCCGAGAAGTGAAACACCAGGCCGACTTTCTCGATGCTGGGAGTGGTCATGGTATCTTGCCTCCAGTCCTCAGACTCAAACGCTCGGACGAGCCGTTGGGAGCAGAGCGCGTGTGCTTGTGACAGAACGTGCACTCGCCGGTGTGGCTCGCGCGTTGCTCGTCGTCCTTGCGATGACATGACACACACAGGCCGTGCATGGCATCCGTGTAAGAACGCGCGAAGTAGTCGTAGTGGTGCGCCAGCGGAGACGGTAGGCCCATGTCTTCACGATGGCAGCCGTAGCAGGCTTCGACGTTATCGCCGCTCTTGGGCCGCTGCGCGTCATGACAGCGGGTGCACGACCACTTTTCGCCCAGCTTCGCGACGTGGCGCGCATGGTCGAAAATGGAGGTACGCTGCGACATGTCGGCGTGACAGTCGTGGCACGCCGAGGCCGAATCGTGGGGAAGGTTCTGGTGGTGGCACGTCGGGCACGACGTCTTGCCACCGAGCCGCTGCTCGTGCGCCTCGTGCGTGAACCGCACGCCATCTTCGTCACGGTCGCCGTTGAGTACGAGTGTGGTTCGTGCGGCGTCCAGCCCGCGCGGCGGCTTCACCGGGGAGCGCACCACCTCGATGCCCTCCGTGGCCTCGGCAGCGAACGCGCCGGTCGCGAGCGATGCCGCGACGACAACGACGAACGACACGCGAGCGCGACCTGCCATCGGGCCCAGCGTCCACACGCGTCCCATCGAGTCGAAGTTGCGCACCCCGCCCTGGGCCTCGAGCAGATGCTCACGCGCTGGCGTATTCTCGAAGACTCGGAAGTTCTCGACCAAGTAGAAGAACGCCAGACCCGCCGCGGCAAGCACGCCGAGCGACAGCGCGACCTCCGCGAGCGAGGGGAAGTACGGCTGCTCGGAACTGCGCAGCAGCCCGACCACCCCCACGTCCACACGGTTCAGCAACACGCCCAGAACGGCCGAGCAGGACGCGGTTGCCAGTCCGACCGCACTCTTTCGCGTCGCCGGGACGATGACCAGCAGGATGGGAACCACGGCGCCGAGCACAAGCTCGGCAACGAAGAAGCCGACCTCCCACTGCCCGGAAACGAACAGACCGAGCTGTCCGCGCACTCGGAGGTCGACGACCTTGAGGATCAGGTAGAGTCCCAGCAGCACCGAACCGGCGCTCGCAAGCCTGCCGAGCATGGCGAGATCCACCGGACGCCGATACAGCGCGCCATACACGAGCGTCGCCAGCACGACCATGAGAACGCCGGAACCTACTGCCGAAAGAATGAACAGCCACGGCAACCACCGCGTGAACCAGAGCGGGTGCAGGCGCGCCGGCATGACCAGGAACAGCGACCCCAGCGACGTGTGGTGCAGCGTGGACAGAGTGATGCCGACGATGACCAGAGGCAGCGTCACGCGGTGCAGGAGCCGCACCCACCTCTCGAGACCGTACTTCTCAAGGATGGTGGGCGCCACTTCCAGAGCGGTCACCGAGAAGTAAAGCATCACGCACCATGCGACTTCGAACAAGAACGAATGGTGGTTCCAGAATACGATGGGCTTGTAGAACGCGTGTGGCAGGCCGATGTCCATCACCAGCGCGAAGCATGAGGAACCGTAACCCAGAAACGCGATAACGACCGCTGGCTTGAGCACGGTTCGGTAGCGCTCGAGCTTGAACACGTACACGGTCGCCGCCAGTGCGAAGCCGCCCGTGGCCACGGCCACGCCCGCAACCATGTTGAAGATCTTCCACATGCCCCACGGCATTGCGTCGGACAGGTCCGTCGTCGCACCGAGACCGCCGAACAGCCTGGCCATGATCGCGACGGCCCCGACGGTCGCAACGACCCACAACACCTCTTTCAGGCGGGCTATCGCGCTCACGGCTCGTCTTTCCTTGCTGGGGGTTCGACACCATCGCGCGGCGACACATCCGAATCGGAAGAAGCGTCGGCACCGTCGCTGCCTGAGTCTGTCTGCGATGGCGTCGTGCGAGACGCCTGCTCAGCCTGGATCCGCATCCGGCGCTGGATGATGAGGTGGGTGCCCACGAGAAGACTCCCGACTCCCAGCGCCATCCACGGCGTCTTTGAAATCAGAGGCCAGGTGAAGCTCGCCAGGGCCTGTTCACCCACGCGATCGGACCAACCCAAAACGGTCAGGGGTTGATTGGCGAGGTACAGCACCGAGGTGCCGCCGAGATCGTGTTCTCCGTAGACATGCTGCAAGTACCTCGCGCCCCCCTGTGCCAACCGACGATGCGCCCGGTCGAGCAGCACCTGACGCTCTCCAAACTCCAGTGCGCCGTTCGTACACGCCGATACGCAGGCCGGCGCCGACCCTCGCTTGACACGCGGATAGCACAGGTCGCACTTGACCACGTACGGTAGTGCCTTCTCCCACTCGTAGCGCGGGATCCCGGCCGGACACGCCAACATGCAGTAGCGGCAGCCCATGCACTTTTCGCGTGCGTAGACAACGGGCCCCTCCGCCGTCTTCTGCATCGCCCCCACGGGGCACGCGGACACGCACCCGGGCTCCATGCAGTGCAGACACTGCGTCTTGGCGAATCCACCACGTGGAAGCGACACAACGGCGCTCGCACGCCGCGACGACAGGCCATCTCGATTCAGTTTGCGCGCGGGCAGCTTGGGCCCAAGATGATTGGCAGCGACGCAGGCTGAAACGCACTGTTCGCAGCCTGTGCATCGCGTGGTGTCGACCAGAACCGCCCGCATCACACCCTGCGCTCCTCTCCGTACAGTTCTTGCGCGACACGCTCACCGGCGCCCGGCGGCAGCTTCCAAAAAACGTCCGAAGAGAGACGGTCGAAAACGAACAGCACCGCATGTGACAGCTTGGTGGTGGGAAGCAGCACGAAGAGCAGCTCCGAGCTCAGGACGTGAATAAGCATCATCCCGTCATAGCCGATGGGGTTGTACCGCGGATGCATCGCCATGAAGCCGCTGACGAACGGGACGACCACCGCCAACAGGAGCAGGTAGTCTGAGGCGGCGCTCAACGCGCGACCGGCGCCGTTGAAGACGCGGAATGCCAGCAGCACCAATGCGCCCGCCACCGTGAGCCACGTCAGGACGTCGGCGAAGCGCGGACCGATTCCGGGCCAGGCCAGGCCGAGGCTGGAACGCCAGAGCTCGATGTGGTTGACCAGGAAGATGGGCGTGATCAGCAGTCCCACATGAAACACGAAGGACGTGAAGCTGACGAAGGGCCGGTTTCGATAGAGGTGGCGAACGGGTACGAGCCAGGCGAGCGTCTGACGAACGTTCGCGCCGATGTCGACGTCGGGGTTGTCCAAGCGCCGCAGGCTCGTACGAAACTGCCGGAGCTGGCTGACCAGGCACCGCAGCAAGCCCAGCAGCATGAACGTGAACGTGGCCGCGAACAGCGGCCCTTTGGCGAATTCGAGAGCGGGTGCGATGCCCATCGGGGTTTCCTCAGAGTTCGACGCCCTGGTACAACAGGTCGTGTAGGCCCTTCACTTCGACGTTCAACTCGTAGTGCTGGACCAATTCGCGAAGCTGCTTCTTGCAGTTCGCGCACGGTGCAACCACGACGTCTGCGCCGGTAGCCTTGATCTGCTCCGCCTTGACGCGGCCCCCAATCTCCATCCGGAACCTGTGCATTTCGTCGATCGAGACGGTGCCCCCCCCACCGCCGCAGCAGTAGTTCTGACGGCCGTTCGGCGTCATCTCCACGAAGTCCTTGGCCATCACGTGCAGCAGCTCTCGCGGTTGGTGGACGATCCAGCCCGAGCGCGCGATGTTGCATGGGTCATGGTAGGTGACACGTTCTTGGATGAAGTGACGCTTGAGGCGCAGTTTTCCGGCTTTGAACTGCTGATGGGCAAGCTCGACGCAGTTGACCACGGGCGGTGGGTTTCTGCCCCCGAACACCGGAACGAACTGCTTGGCGGTGCGTGAAGCGTGCCCGCATTCCCCGACCAGCACGTTCTTCGCCTCAAGCCGTCGCACCTCGGCCACGAGCCGCTTGACATTGCGCTCCAGGATCCAGTCGCTGTAGAAGAGCCCGTAGTTGATGCAGTCGTAGTTCTGAGAGCCAACGGTCCATCGGTCGCCCAGGCCCATGGCGTGCATGATCAGGGCGTTGCCCATGATGGTGTCGGCTTCCATCAGGTAGTCGCTGACCGGCGCGAAGAACACGTAGTCGGCACCCATCTGGTCCATCGGGATCTTGACGGCGATCCCCTTGCCCTCCTGTATCTCTTCCTCCAGAAACTCGAGATTGCCTTTCAGAGCGCCGAGTGGAACGGCCGATGTGTTGCCGGTCTCGCCTTCGAGTTGCGCGCGCACGGACTGGCGCAGACCGCGCGGAGCCAAGTGCATCTCGCTCAGCACGTAGCGACCGAGGTGCGTAATCAGGGCGTGGTCGATGCCCATCGGGCACTCGAGGGTGCAGCGTCGACAGGCCGTACAGCGGTAGAAGCTGTCCATCATCTCGTCGATCTTCGCTTCGGTCAGGTGGCCGTCTCCCGAAACCAGACCACGCATCCAGCCACCGAAGGTGAAGTACCTCTGGTAGACGCTGAGCAGGAGATCCGAGCGGTAGCAGGGAACGTCCCTTGAGTCCCGGGTGACGCGGTATACGGGGCACACATCGGCACAGCGCGTGCATTTGACCCGAGAGCGCACGTACAGATCGAGCAGCGCAGAGTAGTTGGTGTGGCGAAGGATCGACTCGAACGCCTTCAGGAAACGCTCGACGCGATTGGATACGTTGGCTCCTTCGATGCGGTAGAGGGGCTCACGCTTCTGGGCTCGCGCCGTGGATGCGTTTGGGTCCGGGGCTTGGACGGATAGCGTCATGGGTGGGTCTCTTTGCAGCGGCGTCGCGAGGCAGCCGTCTTGAACCAGGGAACGCCCGTGCACCAGAGCCAGTTGGGGAGCGTGCAGCGGAGGTTGCCTGACACCATGCGCATCGCCACGGGGACAAGCGCCTGATGAACAACGCCGCGTCAGTCGCTGGGTGTGAGGCCGGCCGCTCTGAGTTCATTCGCGACAGGCTTCTAGCAAACTCCGTGCCTGCATGGCCGACCACGCTGCGCTCCAACAAGTCCGAGCGCCGCGATCGCGCCATTCTGCCGATGCTCGCACGCGGGCAACGAGCCGACGCCAGCGCCTGCTCGACCGTCGCGTTGCGATGCCATGCGTTGCTTGCTCCGTTGCATCGCTACGCAGCGTTGCGTTGCACGCAACGCCTGCGTGCAACGCTCTGGGTCGAGCGTGGGTAGGCGACCCCGACCGGCGACTCGCCAGTGCGAAGAGCCCTGCACCAACGCATCGCAGAGCCAACGCCTAGCGTGCCCTGCACCAACACACAAGGCACCGCTGCCGCGGTTCGATTGAAGCGATGGGTCGTTCGCCGCCCCCGACCCGGCGAGGGCGGCGAATGACCCGCCGCTTCCCACCGATCTGACCCGCGGCACCCCTTGTTTGTGGGCATCGTTTCAATTGAAACGATGCCCTAGTGCCCTGTCTCCGTGATTCGCCGCAGAACTCGACGGTCTCCAACGGGGCGAGGCCGTCGAGTTCTGCGGCGAATGCCCGCCGTCTGAGCCAGGACACGGGTTTCTAGTCATGTGGCGTGTCTTGGAGACACGCCACTGGCCGGGATGTGGCATTGTTCTTGCTATGCACTGGGTCCATGCGTCTGGCAGCACCCGTCTTTGGTAGCCGGGTCGCGCCCAATTTCACGTACGCCGATTGTCTTGTGCTCGGCCTCGTCGAGCAGGGCAGGCTTGTCGAGCTGAGACCACTGGACACCAAGAGCCTGACCGACGACGAGCGAATCCGGCTGCTCGAGAAGCACGAGGTGTCGGTCTTGGTGTGTGGCGGCATCGACCATGAACTGCTGGCGGAGCTGAGGTGCCGAGGTATCGAGGTCATCCACAATGTCGCTGGAGAGATGCAGGACGTGCTGGCTCTCCTCGCACAGGGCAGCCTCCGTTCTGGGCACGGGATCACCTATCGGCCCGGACTCGGGTCGGCTGAACCCCATCCGACACGAATCGTCGACGGGGCGATGAGCCGCTCCTCGGACTCGCGGCCTGATCAGCGCGATGCCGTGCCGGTGGGACGTGCGAAGCTCGACTGCATCGACTGCGGCGACCGCGTATGCCTCCGTGGTCTGGCGTGTCGCGCCTACTCGGGCCCCAAGGTCTTTGCCCCGGTGGCTCCGCTGCTGCACCAGTTGATGACGGCCGCGCTGGACATCAGCGCCGAGCCGGAGCGGGTGCTCTGTCGAATGGCAGAGCTTGCCTACTTCTGCGTCGAGATGCACTACGAGCACGTTGGACTTGCATTCTGCGCCGACCTGCTCGCGGAGAGCGAAACGGTGACCCGCCTGCTTCGGCGCTTCGTACGCGTGACCCCGGTCTGTTGTCGGGTCGGTGGCCAGTGGCAGGAAGAAGACCCTGAAGGCGGACCAACTTGCAATCCGTTTGCGATGGCACACATGCTCAACGCCGCCAAGACGGACTTGAACGTGGCGGTCGGGCTGTCGATTGGATGCGATGTGGTCTTCGGACAGCTCAGCCATGCGCCGGTCACGACGCTCTTCGTCAAAGACAAGCTACTCGCGAACAACCCCGTGAGCGCATGCCATTCCCGCTACGTCCTCGAGCGCATTCTCGCGTCCCCGTAGGCCTTGATTCAGTCGAATCGAGGCACTAGCGTTCTTGGTGCACGAGAGTCATCACACTTGAGTTGAGTCTGTCCGATGCGAGAACGGGGCCCCGGCGAAGCGGCGGCGCGACCCGCCTGACGGGGCGCGATGTCGGGTGGGGGGCCCTGCTTGCGGAGGAACCCCAAGCTGCGCAGGCCGCCGAAGCAGAGCTTGGGCGGAGGGTTTGCGCCAAACCCTCCAGGGAACTCTTCCGGAGGATGAGCGTCGGAGACTCCTTCAGAACAAAGCAGATGCTCGGCCTGACCTCACATGCCTCTCGGGCTGGGGCGCAGCCCCGCTAGCTCTGGATCCCGAAGCGCTTCAACTTCCGCCAGAAGGTCGAGCGGTCGATACCGAGCTCTCGAGCTGCCTTCGCCTTGTTTCCGCCAGTGCGTCTGAGGGTTTCCCGCAGCATCGCTTCCTCACTGTCGGCCGGCAACCGCTGCCCCTCGCCGAGTGTTGCTTCGCGGATGTGTTCGGGCAGGTCCTCGACGCGGATGACGTTGCCGGCGCACAGCACGTACGCGTGCTCGACGGCGTTCTCCAACTCGCGGATGTTGCCGGGAAAGTCGTAACGCCTCAGCCGCTGGAGCACTTCGCTCGACACGCCACGAATCGTCTTGCGACGGCGTTTGTGGAGGTGTTCCAAGAAGTGGTCGATGAGGAGCGGCAAGTCCTCGAGCCGCTCGCGAAGAGGTGGGATCTGGACGTTGATGACGTTGATGCGATAGTACAAGTCCTCCCGGAATTCCCCCCGACGGATCATCTGCGCCAGGTCGCGGTTGGTCGACGTCAGGATGCGCGCATCGGTACGCAAGGTCCGAGTGGACCCGAGCGGCTGAAACTCGCCGTTGTTGAGCACGCGAAGCAGTTTCGACTGGAGCGAAACCGGCATTTCCGCGATTTCGTCCAACAACAGCGTCCCACCTTGCGCCAGCAGGAAGTGCCCGGGCTTGTCGCGCTTGGCGTCCGTGAACGCCCCCTTGGTGTAGCCAAACAGCTCCGATTCGAGCAGGTTCTCCGGGAGCGCGGCGCAGTTGATACGAATGTAGCGGTTGTGCTTGCGCGGGCTGAGATTGTGGATCGCCTCCGCAATGAGCTCCTTGCCGGAACCGCTGGGCCCCTGGATCAGAACGTTGCACTCGGACTCGGCGATCTGCGGCAGCAGGGAAAACACCTTCTGCATCTTCAGGTTGCTGCTGATCAGCTTGCCGAACTGTCGCGCGTTTTCGAGCTGCTGTTCGAGGTTCTCGAGCGCTGACAGATCACGAAAGAACTCCGCTGCACCCACCGCCCGCCCGCTCGCATCCCGCAGCAGCGTTGTACTGATACTGATCGGGACTTTTCTTCCGTCACGGGTGATGATGGTGACTCGATTGGCGTTCAACGCAGTGCCATTGGCCAGTGTGTTGCGTAGCGCGCATTGAGTCTGACAGATATCGGAGCGGAAGATGTCGAAACAGTACTGTCCGATCGCCTCGTCGCGCAGGAACCCAGAAATGCTCTCCGCAGCGCGATTGAAGGAGGTGATGCGACAGTCCTGGTCGACCGTGAAGACGCCTTCGCTGATGCTATCGAAGATGATCGCCGCAATCTCGCGTTCTCCGAGCTGCCGGGGCGGCTCGGAGGGACCGTTTGCGTCAGCGAGATTCGGAGGCGCTGCTGGAGGCGCCTCCACCTTGTTGCGGGTACCAGCCATGAAAGCGTCGGCGGCGGGCTGGAGGCCGGCAGCCGGGGGTCTGAGTCCTAGCACAGTCTCGCGGGCCTGGAGCCGCGTCCCTGGGCTGTTCTGAGGGCGCCGCGGCACACTGGAATTGGGACACGACACCCGCAGGGCGGTCTTTCGGCCTAGTGGCCCACTGCCGCAAGCTGGTCCGACGACCTCCGACGTCGCCGGCGGAATCAGTGCCGACCGTAGCGCATCCGCTCCGCACATCAGCCGCGCGGCGTGACGGTGTACTCCCTTGCGGCCGCGACGCTCGGCACCGGAACGGGAAGACATCGATCCTGCTCGGGGTTGTACATGAGCCGATACGAGAAGCCGGGATTGCCCTGCTCGTTCATGACCTGCCAGCCGCCGACCAGGTAGGGGCAATCGTTGTTGAAGCAGACGTACATGAACGCATTCGGCCATTCGCAGAATGGCGAACTCGCGAGTTCGAACTTGATGAGCGGCTCGTCACAGTACGGACAACGCAGTGTGTAGCGAACCTCGCGCTTGCGACGTTCCAGGTCCTCGCGGCTAGGACCGGGCAGCGGCACGGGCAGGATACCGGGTCGAACGCCGCGCCCTGCTGGCGCTCCCCGCCTATCGCTGTACACGGCCCAGATGCTGTCGCTCGGTATGCCAAACCCCGCGTAGGGGTCATCGTGCGGCCTTGGACGACCGCGCGACACGAACGAGTGAAGCTCAGTAAACGCACGCGTGGACGCAAAGTACTCTTCCACGAGCATCTTGCGTTCGGAACCGGATGCGTCGCGCCAGAGCTTGACGGCTTTCGCTCTGAATAGCCGATCCGAGAAGACCACCAGCATCAGCCCGCCCGGCTTGAGAACGCGGGCCGCTTCGGCGAACACCTCGAAGGGCCGCGTCAAGTAGCCGACCGAGAGCGTGTTGAGCACGGCATCGAAGGACTCGTCGGCAAACGGCAGCTCTGGATTCTGGTTCAGGTCCTGCAACCGGTATTCACTAAGCCGACCGTTGGCTACCATCGACTGCTCGTCGAGACCGAGCCCGACGACGCGTTCGGTGTCGAGATCCGCTGGAAGGTGCGAGCTTGTGCCTGCCATCAGGTCCAGGACCCTCGGACGATATTCGGTCAGCAGCGTCCCCACGACGCGTTGCACGGTCCGTAGCGCCAGAGCGTCTACGTGGGGTCCTTGGCGTGCCGTCGCGTAGAACTTCGCGTCGCTCGCCTCATCGAGTCGCGAGAACGCGTCCGTTGGATATCGATCGAGCCAGAAACTGGCTACGCGGGGTGATGGGGACATCGAAGGTTTCTCCTGGCCGGTGCGACCCTTCGCGGCCCCCGGGGTGAGTCGGCGCACGGGAAGGGGGCGCGAGCAAACGGATGTCGCTCTTCGAGGTCTCTAGTGCCCTTCCTCCTGAGCGCGTTGCCGCTGGGCGATGATGGCGAGCTGTGTACGCCCCAGGTGGGCGTGTCCGGCGACCCGGCCGCACTCACCACGGCCTTCCACCGGTTGGCACAGCCTGAAGCAGAGCGTGGTGCGGTTCGCGGTGCGTGTGCACCA
>JAFGIS010000395.1 GCA_016929495.1 Polyangiaceae bacterium
CCAACTTCACGTCCGTTCGCAACAGCGTCGTGCGCAACAACATCATCGCGTTTCCGGCACGCCACGGCATCAGCTTCTGGCAGGAGACGGACAATCCTCGGCTCGGCTCCAGCCACAACGTGATCGCTCACAATCTCATGGTGACGTCCGTCGACAACCGACAGGCGCTCGGGTTTACCAACAACTCGACCGACAATCGTTTCGAGAACAACGTCGTCGTGGCGGTCAGCATCGACGGCGGCACGGCCGGGCCGAACGATGGAGGCCAGCTGCTCGTCACCGACGCCACGACCGTAGCCGCCAACACGTTCGTGCACAACGCGTGGATCTCCGGATTCTTCGGCTCCGACGACGATGACGAACCGTACAGCCCCAACCAGACCGAGCTCCGGGAAACCGACTTCGACCCGGCCTGGTTCGCCGACTTCCCCACGTCCCTCGGCACGACCCGGCGGCGCTCCAGCCCAGCGCGTCGGCACCGTGGCTCGACCTCGGCGACCTCTCGAGCGAAGTTCCGACCGATCGGGAGGGCACCGAGCGAACGCAGCCGACGGACCTCGGCCCCTACGGCGCCTCCTCCGGGGATCATCGGACCTCGGAGGAGGCGCTCGGCTATCAGGTCCCGGTGTCGTGGCACAGCGAGGGCAAGGGCGACCGTGACGCGGGCCTGGTACACGAGATCGCGCTCGACACCTTGCTCGATACGACTTGCCTTTCGAGGGCTTCGGCTTGCCTCGCGAGCAAGTCGACCTGCCTTTCCGCTGAGTCGTGTTGCCTCCCTCTTGACTCGGTTCCGCGACGAGCGCGTCGAGTTGTCACGGATCCAGTGACCTCGGGCGTGGCCGCGAGTCTCGCCGGGGCCGCGCCCGCCTCTTCTTCGTCAGCCCCTACGGCCGCACTGTGATCGTCCCACCGACCCGTATGTCTGCCGAAGACGCCCCCACCATGATCTCGAACTCCCCGGGCTCAACCGTCCAGCCCTTGGCATCGACGTCGTAGAACGCTAGCTCGGTGGCAGGAACCGTCAGGGTCACGGTCTGCGTCTCACCGGACTCGAGGCGCAGCCGCTGGAACCGCTTGAGCTGCTTGATCGGCACCGGCACGCTGGCCTCCGCGTCGTGGACGTACACCTGAGCCACCTCGTCACCCGCCCTGGATCCCGTGTTCGTGACCTCGAAGCTGATGGTTAGCTCTTCGGCTTCCGAGAGCGTGGTCGGCTTCAGTTTCAAGTTGCCGTAGGCGAACTCCGTGTAGCTCAGGCCGTGCCCGAACGGATAGAGCACCTCACCGTCGAAGTACATGTAGCCGCGCTTGCCCGCGATGATGTCGTAGTCCTCCATCGGGGGCAGATCGCCGAGCGAGCGGTAGTAGGTCTGCGGCAGCCGTCCGGCCGGGTTCGTGTCGCCGAACAGCACCTCGGCTACGGCCGTGCCGGCGGCCTGGCCGCCGTACCCCGCCAGAAGGATCGCCGGGACATTCTCCTCCGCCCACGTCACGGCCAGCGGCGCGCCGGCGACGAGCACGAGCACGGTCTTGGCGTTGGCGGCGACGACGGCCTCAATGAGCTCTTCCTGAATGGCTGGCAGGGCAATGTCCGTCCGGTCACACCCCTCGGCTGCAATCGACAGATCGATGCCGGCGACGACGATGGCAATGTCCGCAACGGCCGCGGCCTGTGCCGCAGCCTCGATGCTCGACTCATCGATCGCCGAAGAAATGGTCGTCCCCTGCACGAAGGAAACGGCGATCCCGTCGCTATTCACCCTGGTCTGTATGCCGTCGAGCACGGTGACGGGCGCCGACGCGTCCCCGCTGTACCCGCCGAACACCAAGGCCGCTGCATTGGGGCCGATCACGGCCACGGACCCGAGGGAAGCCGTGTCCAGCGGCAGGAGGCCGTCGTTCTTGAGCAGCACCATCGACTCGCGAGCGGCTCTGAGGGCCAGGGCCCCGTGCTCCGGGCCGTCGAGCGCACTCGCCGGAATGGACCGATACGGGACCGACTCCGGCGGATCGAACTCTCCGAGCCGGAAGCGCGCCAAGAACAGGCGGCGGAGCGCCATGTCGATTTGCGTCTCGTCCAGCTCGCCCGCGCTCACGAGACCCACGAGATCGTACTGAAACCGCCCGCCACAGTTCAGATCGGTGCCGGCGCCGAGCGCCATTTTCGACGCCTCCGGACCGTCGGCAGCGTAGTAGTGGCCGGCGAAGATGACGTCGACGGCGTCGCAGTCGGAGACGACGTAACCTTGGAAGCCGAAACGGTCCCGCAGCGTCTCTTGAAGCAGCCAACGGTCCGCGCAAGCTGGCACGCCGTTGACCCGGTTGTACGCGCACATCACGGAGCCGACTTCCTGCGCGGTGGCCTTGAAGGCTGGGAAATAGAGCTCCTGCAGATTGCGCTCGTCCACGTCGGAGGACCCCGTGAACCGGGTCGCCTCGATGTTGTTGGCGGCGTAGTGCTTGACGGTCGCGATCGTCTTGAGATACCTCGAATCGTTCCCCTGCATGCCACGCACGAACTGTAGCGCCATGCGGGAAGCCAAGTAGGGATCCTCGCCGTAGGTCTCCTCGTTGCGGCCCCAGCGCGGGTCACGGGCGAGGTTGACCGTGGGACTCCAGTAGGTCAGGCCCTTGGATTCGATGTTGTTCTTGACGCGCGCCTCGGTCGAAATCGCGGTAGCGACCTCCAGCTCAAGCTCGGGGTCGAAGGTCGCGGCCAGGGAGATCGCCTGTGGAAACACAGTGGCAATCCCGGACCAGGCAACGCCGTGCAGCGCTTCGTTCCACCACTGATACGCCGGGATCCCGAGCCGAGGGATCGCCGGTGCGGTGTTGCCCATCTGGGAGACCTTCTCCTCCAGGGTCATCGCGGCGACCAGATCCGCCGCGCGCTCGGCGAACTCGGCCGTGACGGAGCCGTCTGCATCGCCGGTGGCTCCTCCAGCAGCGTCGCCGGCCGCGTCGAGGCTGCTGTCCTCCGCAGCGTCCACGGCCGAGTCGCTCGGCCCGCTGTGCGCCGCGTCCGCAGCCGCGTCGTCCGCCGCGTCGTCGGCAGCGTCCACGGCCGAGTCGCTCGGCCCGCTGTGCGCCGCGTCCGCAGCCGCGTCGTCGGCAGCGTCCACTCCCGAATCCGTGGCGCCGCCGTCCACGGCCGAATCGCTCGCAGCATCCGCGCCCGAGTCCGCCGCTCCGCGGTCCGCGCTATCCGTGGCCGAATCGCTCGCCGCATCCGCAGGCGAATCGCTGGCTGCAACTGCGCCCGCGCCGTGCGCAGGCGCCGCGTCTGCACCAGCGCCACCCGAGTCCGCTCCTCCCTGCGCGCCCGCACTCGCGTCCTGGGGCGGGTCCCGGCGCGAATCGCACGCGGAGCACCCGGCGAGGGCCAGCGCAACAGCGAAGACCGAAACCGATCTGGCCGTAGTCCGCATCAATGCCGTCCTGACAGGCTGCGGCTTGCCGGCAACTTGCCGTCGAGGGACATCAAGCCCTTCATGCCCTGTGCTCGAGTCCATAGAGCGTCGCTGCCGTTGGCCACGGCCAGGACGAGTAATGCGAAGCCCAGGCCGGTCACTCTATTCACGTCCGGTACTTGACCGGCCGCGAGCGCAACCGCGACCGCCCAGGTGAAGAGCGAGCCCATCGTCTCGAACACGGCCAGCCCTCGGTGACCCCAATAGTAGTCACCGAGCCCCGGCAGCAGCCGCGAACGCAGCGCAGCGGTGCGCGGCGACTTGAAGGCCGTGCCACAGTGGGAGGACGACTCGACGTGCTTCGGATGGGCCGCAAAACAGCCGGGGCAGAGGTGCTCGAGATCGCCGCTTCCCCGCGTACTGCTGGCAAGCGCTGCCTTGAGCGCCTTTCTGTCCTGCGCCAAGAGGCCCGTCAGAGTGATCTTTCGACTTCTCAGCTTGAGCACCGTCGAGAACACTCCAACACTGACCTTGGTCAGCGCGGCGCGAGGCACCTGATGGACGAACGAGGCGGGCTGCTTGCCATGCAGGTGGACGATGAGCAGGCGTTCTTGGGTGAGAACGAGGGCGCTGCGGTTGATGAGCTGCGCCCATGCACCCATGAAAGCCTGCACCCAACAGACGTCCAGTACGCACGGCAGAGCGTAGAGCACCTGCTCGTCCGGTCGAAGCGCCGCCTTCAGCACGGGCGCTGGACTCACCAAAAGCTCGACCCGACGCCGGTTGTGCTTGTCCACGCCCCGACCGGTGAGCTTCGGGAAGAGCGCGTCGAAGTCGAGGGGGATCTCCTTCGGGAGCTTGGCTTCGAGCTCGAACCGCGCCGCGCGGATTCTGGGATCGTAAGTATCAAGCGCCATTGCACCAATGCTATCAGACTCGGTCCTGCCCTCCCATCCCATAGAACGTAGCTCCTGCGCTCGAGAGCGGGGTGGGGGCATTCTTGAGCCTGCGCCCGAGCGCTTCGACGGCTTCGGTATCGAAGTACAAACCCGGACCCCAGTCCGCAAGATCGGTGGTCTCGTCGGGGTGCGTCTGCGTTTCCGCGTACCGGGCCCTGCGCAGAGGCTCGCTCGGGTTCGAGGCGGACACGAACGTGAGACCGTCGACGGGCTTGCTGCCAACGCCTCCGATCATTCGGTGTTGCGTTGGAGCACTCAGGACTACGCCAGCCTTCCCCAGCTGACTCGCGGCGCCAATTGCGAAGGAGAGCTCCGTGCGCCGGCAAACTCGCTCGGCGTCACTGGCGACGGGAAGACGATTGTGTCTGCGGTCGGCAACAGCGTGGAGATATCGGACGCGCAGAGCGGTCAAGTTCAGGTCGTTCTGCCCGCCGATGCCCAGGGCTCGCCGGTGCGGTCGGTGGCCATCAGCCCGAACGAGCCGGTCGCTGCGGCCGCCTCAGGAACCAGAGTCCGTCGGTGGCACCTACCCGAAGGCGCCGAGCTCTCGGCGCTGGTCACCGGGAGCTCGTCGGAACAGGTGGACTCCCTCGTGTTCAGCGCGGATGGCCGATGGCTGTTCGGCGCGGGGCGACGGGGAAACCTGTCGGTTTGGTCGCTGCCTCGAGGGTCGCTGGAGCTCACGCTCCGCTGGGCCAATGAGACAAGCGCGTTCGCCCTCGCGCCGAGCGGGCTCATGGAATGGTTGGGCCAGAACAAGGCTTCCGCTACATGCCGCCTCGGCCCGCGTTTGTACGCCGCGGACCTATGCGAAGAACGCTATGCTTTCACGGGTCTCGTGGGCGACATCTTCGCCCACCGAGTCTCCGCGATGGATGGAGGAGGGAACTGAGCGCGAGCGAAACAAGGGCCTTTGGGGTCGGGGCGCGGCGGGGTGAGGGGCTCGTCTTCCTGAAGGCAAACGGCCGTCAAGTGGCGGGAACAGCTCGGTGCTGGATGGGTACTTCGAAGCCGTGGCCGCGCATGAGATCGCTCCAGACGGCACGACCCAGTATCAGCCGGCTTCTCTCATGGGAGGAGCGTACCGTGCGACGTTGACCTACGACGCCAGCACGGGCGACTACACCATCCAGCTCATGGATCTCGCCACCGGGACCGTGCGACTCGATGCGTCGGGCACGCTGCCGCCAGGCCTGTCCCTGTCGCAGTTGGCCGTCTCGGGCGGCCTCGCTTCGGCCAGGTCCCCCGTGGTCCAGGACAGCGGTTGGCTCGACAACCTCAGGGTGATCGGCGGCTGCTTCTGAGTCGGCGGTGCACCCTGCATTCGATCGAGGGCTGTCCTGAAGCAGCATCGCGTGTGTGCCAACGCTGGGAAGGCCTCGGAGCATTGTGACGAGGCCGACCGACACGCCGCGCCAGCAGCTTCTTCTGACAGCCCTTCGGTCCGTACGGCGGGCAGTGGCCATGTGGGACGCCGGTGGTCTTCTGGCCCTCCTGTCGCACCACCGGCAATGTGCCGTTGGCAGCCGCTGCCTTGCGCCACAGCCAGATCGAATTCGCCGTCGTGCCGATCGTCTTGGCCGCTTGCTCCTGCGTCATCCCGGAGGCCACCCATGTCAGCGCGTGACGTCGCTGCTCATCGGTGAACCGGTGGCTCCGTGGATCCTTGCGTGTTGTCTTTCTTGTCCTTGCCATCGACGCCTCCCGGTCGGTCGCTTCCGACCGTTGGGGGGCGTCCGCCGGCTCCTCAGCCTACGCTGTCCCTTGTCGATCTTCCGGGCCAGTTCCGGGCAGGACGTTGGGAGCCAAAACAGTTATGGAGGGAGCACGGCTGGAACCACATTTTCGTCAGATTGCCCAGCGGGCCAGGTCGTAACCCAAGTCCAGGGTCGCTCCGGAAGCCTGCTGGATGGGATACAGTTCTACTGTCGCACTCCGTATCTGAAGCCCGGCTGACCTCGAGCTGGGGGTCTAGCGATGACCATTGGGGTGCGAGTGCGAGCAGGTCACCGGAACGCCCTCGCGCCCCCTGGTCATTCATGGGGGCGCAGGGATTGTTCACTGCGCTGCTCGCTCCGGTGTGCCCGTTCTGGTGGTTCCTTTCCTCTTCGATCAGTTCGGTTGGGGTAGGCGCCTTCGAGACCTGGGAGCAGGCCCCGATCCGTTGCCCTTCAAGAACCTCACGACCGCGCGCCTGGTCCACAGGCTGCAGCTACTCGCTGCCAATCCCGCGTTCAAGGACGGCGCCCGGGCCCTGAGGGTGCCGATGTTGGTGAGCGTGGCTCGGCGCACCTGCTCGTCCACGGCGGCGAACGACTGGGTCACCATCACGAGGCGTACGCCGTACGTGGACCCGGAAGCCGCGAATTCGCCCAGGTGGCTCCAACCGCTAGAAGAGCTCGATGACGCAATGACCGCCGTCGCACCCGGCGGCTTTGGTGTATGTCGGAAGGCAGGGGTCGCACCCCCAGCCCTCCTCGCATACGAGCTCGATGTACGAGCCGGCGGCCGGCGCCGCGATCGCCACGAGGTCGGACAAGCTGCCGCCACAGTCGCAGCAGTCCTTGGTGCGTACGCGGCATTCGTCATCTTGGGTGCAGGCGGTCATAGGATCCTGACTCAGATCCACGACCGTGCAGCGACCTTCGCGGCAGACAGCCGTGATGCTCGGAAGCGCGGCGGCAGCACACGCGGGGCAGCCAAAGTCCGTTCCGCAACGGGCCTGGACGTAGGTCGACAGGCTGTCCCGTCTCATGGCAATGACGTCCTGGGACGTATACGCGCCACACTGACCACAGCAGCTCTCCGAGCTGACGACGCAATCGTCGCTCTTGTCGCACTCGAACCACTCATCCGGCATCGCGCCCGCAGCTCCGCCGGCTCCGGCAGAGCCGCCTGCGCCTCCGTCGCCGCCGTTCCCGGACGCGCCACCGCTCCCGGTCGACGTCCCACCGGTGGCCTCTGGGCAGTCGCAGTCGGTCTCCCTGACGTCCCACTCGCCGTCGACGCAACTGGCCGTGGCGGTTTCGCGGCAGCAACCCTTGTCCGCGGTGACGTACGAGCACGACCGATCTCCGTCGCACACGGTTCCGCGCTGGGGCACGCCCTTGGGGCACGAGGCGTTCGGCTCCCCGCCGGTGGCGGGCGTTCCGCCCGTCGCCGGACTGCCGCCCGTCGCCGGACTGCCGCCCGTCGCACGAGCGCCACCGGTCGCACGAGCACCGCCGGTCGCACGAGCGCCGCCGGTCCCGAGAGCGCCGCCGGTCCCGAGAGCGCCGCCGGTCGCACGAGCACCGCCGGTCGCACGAGCACCGCCGGTCGCACGAGCACCGCCGGTCGCGTCACCGACGCCGGAGCCAGCCTGCCCACCTGTGCCGGCATCGTCGCGGGCCGGATCGGTCGTGGACTTCCCTCCGCAATCCAGAAGCAATGCCAGGAGGAACAGAGACAGAAAGCGCATGGTCACCCCACTGTCGTACATCATCGCGGGTTCGTTGAAGTGCCTTCATTGTGACGCCTTGGCCCGAGACTGCAACGTGGGCCCCGGTAGGGTCGAGGGCTGGCGCCGTGGCGACAGGCGTCGAGCGAAGCGCGCCAAGAAAAGGGCACGGTGCGGCGGAACGATCCGGAGCCTGGCCGGGAAGCGCAAGCTGACTTCGGTCGAGTGGGCATGGTCTTGAGTGTCTTTCTGGCGAGCTTCCTGGTGCGCCAGACCATCGGCCCGCTCGGACGCCTGGTCGATGCCACGCAACGCATCGCCGGGGGCGACCTGTCGCCCATCATGCCGGCGCGCAGGTACCGCGATGAATTCACCGAGCTCCCACTCGGCATCAACCACATGATCCAGGAGCTCGACCGGCGCTACCAGATCATCGTGGAATCGCAGAAGTTGCGCGCAGTCGGTACGCTGACCGCGGGTATTGCACACGAGCTCAACAACCCTCTGAACAACATCCTGCTCACCACGACGACCTTGCGGCAGTTCTACCCGAAGTTGGACGATCGCGAGCGGTCCGAAATGCTGGACGATCTGGTGAGCCAGGCCGAGCGTTCCCAAGGCATTGTGTGCAATCTGCTCGATTTCACGCGGCAAGGCGGAACGCGCATGGAGCCGTTGGACCTGCCCTCGTTGATCCGCGACGTCACGGCCCCGTCTGGGCGTGCGATTTCGTCCAGACCTACGATGTCTGGTTCCGACCCATCTTCGCGTTCTTCATCGTCGACATCAACAGCAAG
>JAFGIS010000396.1 GCA_016929495.1 Polyangiaceae bacterium
CGCCCTGGAAGATCCGCGTACCGTCTTCGGGCCGGTCGAGTCCCACCGACAGCGGCGCAATAGCCTTGCCGTCGGTCGCGTGAAGTGTCCCTGACCGATAGTAGACATGGTACAGGCTGTTGTCGTAGTTGCGCGGGTGGCCTTCGGTGTACACCACGTGGATGGTGTCCACGTCGTTGGAGACGTAGCGCGCGTAGGGTCGCTGGTTGTGCGCGTCCGGGACGTGGACGACGAGATTGCCGCGCTCCCATGTCGCACCGAGGTCGTCCGAGAACACGTAAGACGGCTTGGGATCCGCGTCCAGGCCTCGGAAGAAGTCGTAGACCCGACCGTTCTCCATGGGAAGCTGGAATACGTTGGAGTAGGTGACCCGCGTCGTATCGCTGGGGGCGAACGAACGCTCCCGGCTCCACGAGGTTGGATCATTCGGCTTCGAAACTCGGTAGTAGAAGCGGTTTTCGTCGTTGTGAGCTGCGTAGACCGCGAGGTAGCTGCCGTCTGGGCGCAGGAGCAGGCCCGGAGACGCGTGATCGTCCAAGAGCAGCTGATCGTGAAGCTCGATGATCCAACCTTGGTTCGTCGACAGATCGTAGACGGTCGCCTCCACGTCGCCACGCCGTTTCGGGTCCCGCACCCCGCTCGCCACGGTCCCCACGAGCAGGCGGTCCCCGGAGACGATGGCACGTGGACCGTCGAACCAACACCAACCCCCGTCGTCGTTGACCACGGTCCAGGGGCTGCCCTCCGCCTTCCCGGGCGACGGTACGGGCAGCTCAGGGTCCTGCTGGTGCAACGGGGCGACGAGGGGGTCTGCACACGCTGGGAGCAGAAGCATGGTCAGGGACGCCGCGAGCCGGCTGCGCAGTTTCCATCCGCGGGACTCTGCGAGCCTCGTGCCGCAGCGCCGGGTCATTCGGCCGAAGGACGGCATCGACACACCCCTACATAGCGCTCTTGCGACCCTGCCGCTACGGTCCCTTGTTCGCCCGGAGCAGCCGACAGTGCGCGAGCACGTCGCGGCTACCGGTGATGACCATCGACGCGGGCCCGCGCGTTCGAGCAAGAACTCGATTGACGTCGCAACTCCTCTCCTTCTTCATCGTCCCCATGGCGAGTATGCTTGCTCCACATGCGTCGTTCGCTGCGTCGTCTCGTCATGCTGATCGGGTCCGCTCCGATCCTCATCTGCGTCTTCGCCTGGCTCTACATGCTGGGCATGTCCCACCTCGAGGACAGCCCGCGTGACTTCCTGTCGAGCTTGAGCTGGGCCGCCGAGACGTTCACGACCACGGGCTACGGCGGCGACCACCACTGGAACCATCCGGTCATGGTGGGGTTGGTGATCCTGGTGCAGTTCGCTGGGGTCTTCCTGGTGTTCCTGGTCTTTCCCGTCTTCCTCGTGCCGTTCCTCGAAGAGCGGTTCGAGGGGCGGCTGCCCACCACGTTGCCCCGTCTCGAGTCACACATCGTCATCTATCGATACGGCCCCGCAGTGGAGACCCTCGTTCGCCAGCTCGAGCACGACCGGGTTCCTTTCGTGATCTACGAGGAAGACGAGGTGGTAGCTCGGCGTCTTCGCGAGCGCGGACAGCACGTGGTCTACGGCCGACTCGCCGAAGACGACCCCGATCTCAGCAGCCTTCGCCAGGCGCGCGGGGTCATCGCGAATGGCGACGACTACGACAACGCCGTGCTGACCCTGAGCGCCAGGCATCAGGGATACACCGGGAAGATCGTCGCGCTGGTTCAGCATCCCAGCCGGCGCGCTCCGATGCAGCGGGCGGGAGCCGACGTCGTCTTCACTCCGACTCACGTCCTCGCAGCGGCGATCGCGGCCAAAGTCAGCAAGAGGATCAATCCACGGGTCTCGGGAGCCCAGATCCTCGGCCGACACCTGGAAATCGCCGAAGCTCGGATCCACCCGACCTCTTCGCTGGCGGGTCGTACCCTCGGCGAGGCCGGCGTGGGAGCCAAGACCGGAGCCACCGTCATCGGGCAGTGGGTGGGGGGGGAGCTCGTGGCCCAGCCCGACGCGCGTACCCGCATGACGGTCAACAGCATCCTGATCGCCGTTGGCAGCCACGACAGCATCGTCAAGCTCGGCCAGCTTGCCACCCCGGTCGCGACCCAGGGTCCGTTCTTGGTCATTGGCTTCGGCCAGGTGGGGCGAAAGGTATGCGAGCTGCTGGCCGACTCGGGCGAGCAACTGCGAGTGATCGATGCCATCGCGCAGCCCGGGGTCGATTTCGTAGGGGATCCGCTCGATCAAGCACTGCTCGAGCGAGCCGGCATCGCCGAAGCGCAGGCCGTGGTTCTCGCGCTGGAAGACGACGCTGCGACCTTGTTTGCCACTGCGGGGACCCGTTGGCTCGCGCCAGAGTCCACCATCGCCGCTGGCGTCCTTCGAGCCGATCACGTGGCACGGATTCATCGTGCCGGTGCCGACTTCGCCTTGTCGGTCGGGCAGGTCGCCGGCCAACTCCTCGGCTATCAGCTGTTGGGAGAGGAATCGGTGTCGATCCAGCCCCAGATCAAGGTCGTCAAGACGCGCGCCGGTGACCTCGCGGGAACCCCGCTCACCTCGAGTCGAGTGCGCGAGCGGACCGGCTGTTCGATCGTGGCAATCGAGCGTGGCGACGACGTGATCGTCGAGTTCGGCAGGGCGCTGACGATCGCGGATGCCGACTGCATCTACGTGAGCGGCACGCCCGACGCGCTCGACAAGTACTACGAGGTGTTCCCGGGCACCCGGGAGCAGGTCAGCCCCTTGCCGAGTGATGACCTTCCTGGGGCGGGCATCGGTGGCGCCTCCGGGGGCGTCACGTGAAGCCTGTCAGGGAGCGCAGAGCTTCCGGTTCGGAGAAGCCGACTCTGCGCAAGTCATCGCCGACGCGCAGACGCCCCAGCGCAGACCGGCGCGCTAGTGGCGTGTCTCCAAGACACGCCACATAGCTAGAAACCCGTTTCCTGGCTCAGACCGAGGGCATTCGCCGCAGAATTCGACGGCTTCGCCCCGTTCGATTCGAGGCCGTCGAATTCTGCGGCGAATCACGGAGACAGGGCACTAGGACGCGGTCTTTCGAGTCTATCCTTTGCTGCGGAGCCGGGAGAACTCGAATGCCATCGCATGCACCAGCCCCTCCCACCACCGCTCGAAGTCGATTTGCGTCTGGAGATAGCAGGGATAGGTGCAACCGCTGCAAGCCTCACGCATCCGTGCCATTGTGGCCTGGAACGCGGGCGATGCGTAGCGCTCGCGGAAATCCTCGGCCAAGAAATCGAGATCGGTGTCGAAATCCTGACAGATACCGAACTTGCCCTGCGGGTTGATCGCGAAATACAGGTGTCCCGCCTGGCACTGCCAGGACTTGGTGCCGCGCGACTGCGCGAACGCGAGCCGCAAGTAGCCCGGTGACCTCAGGACGCCCCGGCCGCGGTCCCGACAGACCTCCCGATACAACCGATCGAGGCTCTCGCCATAGGCAGTCAGGCTCGCGTCCGCGACCTTGATGGCGTCCGGGGGGTCGTGCTCACCGCCCGTGGCCGTGGCGACTGGCGTTATGCGCATTACGACCCCAAGTTCTTCGTTGAGGAACTTCTTGAGGTCGAGCACCTCATCGACGTTGTCCGCAGTCACGGTGCACAAAGCGCTCACGACCTTGCCACGAGAATGGCTGCTCAGGAGGCGCAGCGCATCGACCGCGCGCTGCCAGCTTCCTTGCATTCCGGTCATGGCGTCGTGGCGCTCTGGGTTGAGGTTGTGGATACTGATCCCAATGTAGCCGACCTTGGACTCCAGGAGCCTCTCGTAGCGGTCCAACGGCAAAGCCCCGTTCGAGTTGATCCCCATGGCGAACCGTTCGGCTGCAGAGTCCAGGATGTCGAAGATGTCGCTGCGCAGCAGGGGCTCACCGCCCGTGATGTTGAAACGCGGGACCCCCATCTCGTCCACGCGCTCGATACACTTCAGCACGTGCGCGGTATCCATCTCCTGCTTGGACCCGAGCCGAGGCGCGCCACAGAACCGGCATCGCAGGTTGCAGCGCCGCGTGATGACCAGTGATGCATAGTTCGCATGACGCCGATCCACGAAGGAGTGAGCCGTCGATATGGCCCGACGGAGCCTCCGCGCGAATCGGGAGTGCGGATCCCGAGTCTTTTTGTGCTCCATGGTCGCCGCGAAGGCTAGCGCTGGCTTTGCAGACGGTCCTGTCGGAGGCGTCGAATTCCCGGGAGAGAGAGAACGCGCTCGGCTGAGGGCTTCGGCCCCCGGCGCAGTGCGGTCCGGGCGCGTACGTGCATCCTGGACGATCAGTCCAGAACGCGAGCGGCGGGCGAGCCGATGACGTCGATGGGGCTGGGGGCGCCAGCGAGCTGGGCCCGGCTCAGCTGAAGGTAGCGTGTGGTGACGTTGGGGTTGTCCTGGGCGCCGAACCACCCAGTGAACCGCTCGCAGCCGGCCATCGACGCGGCATTGCTCCCGAATGAATTCCTGCACATGTCGGTGATACACGATACACGACACGTTGGGGCCGCAGGTGGCGAGGAAGCCGCCGTGCTGTGCGCCGGCATTGACGTTGCCCCCGGCGCATGGCCGGCGGGAACAGCACGAAGGATGCATCCAACCGTCGGGCGGACATTGGGCAAGCCCGCAACTTCGTGACCAGCATCTTGGCTTCCTCGCTCGTCCGGACAGGTCGCGACCGGTTGGGCCGAGGCAAGATCGCTGGGCGCGGGACCTTCTTGGTCGAACCAGTCCTACGAGAGCGACGGCGTCCCTCGCGCCCTCGATCTCGATCCGGGACCATACTGTTGACCATCTTCGACCATACGAGCATATTTGCGCCATGGGCGAAGCCGTCAAGAAGATCACCGCCAACATCCCGGCCAAGCTCCTCGAGAGGGCCCAGCAGACGACGAGACTCGGGATAACGGAGACGCTCGTTGCTGGGCTCGAGGAGCTGGAGCGTAGTCACAAGCGGTCTATGCTGAGGGCTCTCCGCGGACGCGTTCGCTTCGCCTTGGATCTAGAGAAGACACGGCGATGATCCTGATCGACACCTCGGCGTGGATCGAGTTCTTTCGCAATCGTGATCCGCTCGCGGGCGTCGTCGACGACGTTCTCACCACGAACGACGCCGCGATCTGTGGGCCCGTGGAGACGGAACTCCGCCGGGGGCTGCGCGACGAGCGGGAGCGCAGGAGAGTGCTGCCACTGCTCGGCGGATGCCAAATGCTGCATCAACCCGAGGACCTGTGGACAGCGGCTGGCGAGCTCGGGTTCCGTCTTCGGCGGCGCGGAGTGACACCCAAGACGCTCGACCTTCTGATCGCGGTTTATGCGCTCAGCCACAGGACGGCGCTTCTGACGACCGACGGGGACTTCGTGCAGATGAGGAAAGCCGGCATCCCCTTGCTGCTGTCGCCGACCTGAGCGCGCTCGACGCCCAGCCCAGGTGTGAGTCAACTCATTCTGGACATGGCACTGCAGCGGAGGTCGCATCACGTGGCGACGGAGTCGCTCTAGAGCGCCGGTCCGGATCGTGAAACGGTCCTCGCCAGGGCTAGCCGCCCAGCTGCTGAGGGTTCGCCCCGACGAGGACCTTGGCCCAGGCACGACCGGCGCCACGCCAAGCAGCAGGCCCCAAGGGCTCGGCGGGCACATCATCAGGCCAGTCGCAATGCCGAGCAATGACAACGGGAGCACCGGGACCATCCAGTGCCGGTCGCGGCTTGGTGGGCTGTTGAACTGCTACTCCCGCGAGGCGGCGTGAACTCCCGCACCGGGAAGCGATCGACGGCAATCGGACCGAAAGGGTGCCCTGGGGCCGCCAGCGTTTCCTCCAGGCAGGCGACGAGCGGCATTTTGAACCACCTGTACGCCAACCTCCCGAAGCGCAAAACCGATCCGGATCTGCGCGACTACGGCTTCCGGCCGGTGAGAACCGGTCAGCGCGGAGCGCCAGGTGAGCAGAGGAGACGGAGACGGCCCCCACGGCCGGAGGCGAAGGCGGCGCAGGCGCGGTGTAGCGCGCCAAGCCACTGGCCGCTCCGTTCGGCCTCATCTCGTCCTGGAGCGACCGTCCGCTCTCGGCCTCACGAGGGTTTCGAGGATCCCCCTTCGGCCTCGGCCAGAGCGGACAGTTGCCCGGGCGGCCTCGGCGCGCCGTGGTTCGCGCGACCGCCGGGAGGCGGCTTCGTCGGGACCGAGCCGGGTCACGGAGACAGGACGCCAGAGGGTGGGTCCGTCTTGATCCTACGCAATGATCAGCCCGGGGCTCGCGGCGAAAAAAAGAACTTGCAGAAGACGTGAGCCGGAGCACACGCTTGTCGCGACTGCTGCGCATGCTGCCAGTCCCCCGGACCCTCGCGGAGGCATGTCGTGAGTCGACGCTCGCCCCTCAGCCCTCTTCTTCCCCTCGTCGTCGCCCTCGCCGGCGTCGCGTGCTCGTCGAGCTCGTCCCCGTCCGATGAAGGCAGCGGGGGCCAAGGCTCCGGTGGTGTGTCGTCGAGCGGCGGAACCACGAGCAGCGGAGGCGCGGGCTCCGGTGGCGCTGCCGGCGGCAGCACCCAAACCGCCACCGGAGGCACGTCGGGGACCGGCGGCGTATCCGAGACGGGCGGCAGGTCCGCGACGGGAGGCACGTCGGCCCTGCCCACCGGAGGGACCACGGGCACCGGTGGATCGGTCGGCACGGGCGGAGCGACGGGCGCCGACGGCGGCGTCGGTGCGACCGCGGCGGGCGGCGAAGGGGCAAATGCGGGGGAGGACGGTTCGGGAGGCGGGGGCCAGACGACGGGTGGCCGCTCGGGCGCGAACGCAGGAGCGGGAGATGGAGGATCGCCGGGCGGCGGTCGAAGCAGCGCCGGGGGCACCGGTGGCCACGCTGGAGCAACGGGCGGGCAGAACAGCGGCGGAGCGGCATCCGGCACGGGCGGTACTGGCGGCGAAGGCGCCTACAATCCCTGCAAAGCCAGCCCCTGCAAGATCCTTCCCTTGGGCGACTCCATTACCCTCGGCATGGGGTCGACTGACAACGGAGGCTACCGGTCGCCGCTCTTCAAGCTGGTCGTCGAGGCGAACCAGAGCATCACGTTCACCGGCTCGCAAATGGCCGGTCCAACGACCGTGTCGGGCCAGAGCTTCCCCAGGAATCACGAAGGGTACAGCGGATACACGGTCGAATCCGGGTACAGCACCTACGGGACCCCTGGCATCGCCGACAAGGTGCCCGCCCCGGCCTTCAACACGATTCCGGACATCGTGCTCCTGCACATCGGGACCAACGACCTGACCAGCTCGGACGCCAAATCGACCACGGCCGATCGGCTCGACAAGCTGTTGACCAAGATCGCCAGTGCAGCCCCCGATGCCCTCGTCGTCGTGGCCCAGGTGATCCCGCTCGGCTACAGCAGCACGGACTGGACCACCTACAACTCGAAGATCCCGGGCCTCGTCGAGGCGCACGCTGCCAAGGGCGAGCACATGACCGTGGTCGACATGAGCAAGCTGCCCTCGAATCAGCTCAATGGCGTTCACCCGACCGATCAAGGGTACGCCACCATGGCCGGCTATTGGTACGACAGCATCAAGGGCTACCTGCCGTAGTGGCGTGTCTCCAGGACACGCCGCATGCGCCGCAGAACTCGACGGCTTCGTCGCCGCAGGGGAAACACCCAAGGCTTCGTCCAAAGCCGCTTGAGTGCCTTGGTGCATCGCTCGTGAGTGCAGGTTGCAGTCCCACTGGATTCTCAGGTAACCAGACCCGCACCGCCGAATCGAGCCATGCACCAAGGCATCCCCACGTATGGAAAGAAAGCCTAAGCAATAGTGATTGCTGCTATTAAGTTGTAACTGCAAAAGTTAACGTAACTCCTACAAGGACAATCTGCGCCGACCCCGACGACCTACGCCGTGGCTCGGACGCAGGGCCACGGAATCCGGGGAGCATTGCCTGCCCTGCTCAGCGGCGCGCCCCCTTGATGAGATCGGCGATGCGCTCCACCACGATGTCGTCGATCGGGCTCGAGTGATCTTTGCCCAGCATGAAGTAGGTGGCGTAGACGAACCCGGGGTTACAGTCGCTCCAGAGGGTCTCCACGTTCTCCCCGATCTGGCTC
>JAFGIS010000397.1 GCA_016929495.1 Polyangiaceae bacterium
AGGGCGGCCTGGCCAACAACCCGGTCTCGAGCAGCGTCTGCTCCACGACCAGAACACATCCTGGGTGCGACGATCGAACGTGGTGCACGCCGGCGTTGCAGTAGGCCCGGACCCGAAACGGTCGATAGATCGCTGATGCCCCGCGCAAAGGGCGGCACAGTACGGCCGGCGTCGTCCCATGGGCCGCCCGCCGGGGGCCCCCCTTACGCCGCGCTCCATGGGCGGCGTGGAGGGCCTTGTGGCAGGCCAAGCCTCGGTCGGTTCCGAGCTCGAGCTCCCGACCTTGTCGGCGAGCGCCGACCCGCTCCAGATCGGGCAGAGCTGTGTGTTCACCCCGAGCGCTCATGCCACCTTTTTGGCCCGGGCGGCGACCACGAGCTCGCCGGTCATCCTCCTGAAGCCGGCGGTGTCGAACGGTTTTTCGACCCTCACGTTGCCAACTGCATCCAGATACCGCGATGCTCCCGGGGTGAAGGCACCGCCGGTGACGAACACCATCTGCTCGGCCAGCTTGGTGTCCTGACCGGCAAGCCACGCGTGCAGGTCCATTCCCGACATCTCGGGCATCATCAGGTCACAGAAGATGACATCGAAGCGTCGGTCCTTGTCCAGTAGCGCGCGGGCCTCTTCTGCCGAGGCGACGGCGACGACCTCATGGCCGTCTTTCAGCATCCTCACGATGGTTGCCCGGACCCCCGCCTCGTCATCCACCACGAGGATCCGGCCGCGCACGAGTGGCTGGCTGGGCGCCTCGGCTTTGGTTTCCTCGTGGGAAGTCTCCCTGTCCTGCGGCATGCGCGGCAAGCGAATCAAGAACGTCGTTCCCTTGCCCACCTCGCTCGTGAAGGAGATTTCGCCACCGAACTCCGCGATGATGCCCTGGCAGATCGACAGCCCGAGGCCCGAGCCGACGCCGACACCCTTGGTCGTGAAGAAGGGCTCGAAGATCCTCGATTGGTGCTCCGGCGCAATGCCCTTGCCCGTGTCGCTGACCTCGGCGAACACCGACTCGCCCTCGGACCAAGTACGGACGCGGACCTCGTTGTTCTCGGCGTGCCCCTCGTCGATGGCATGGGCCGCGTTGATGAACAGGTTCAGGAACACCTGGGCGAGCTTGCCGCCCGAGGCGAGCACCGCGGGCACCTGCGAGAAGTCCTTGACCAGGCGCGCCCGGTACTTGACTTCGTTGAACGCCATCGTCACGGCGTGCTCGATGCAATCCTGGAAATTGACCGGCGTCACCTCGACCCGCTCGACGCGTGCGAAGGTTCCGAGGCTACGGGCGATGCCCTTGATGCGCTGCGTCCCGGAGAGCGCCTCCCTCAGCCTCGCGAGTGCGTCATCGAACACGGCCGGGTCGAAGATGTGCTGATCGTCCCCGAGCACCTCGGCCACGCCGTCTGCGCCGGCACGGGCCGAGAGCTCTGCGTGCCATCGCCGCGTGAGCGCCGCGAGGTTGGGCATCTCCTCGGCCAGGCTCTGGAGGTTGTAGAGGACGTAGGAAAGCGGATTGTTGATCTCGTGCGCAACGCCCGCGCACAGCATCCCCATGCTGGCAAGACGGTCGGACTGGGCGAGGTTGGCGCGCAGGGCCTCCCGCTCGGATTCGGCCTGCTTGCGCAGCGCGATCTCCCAGGCCACGTCGGCTAGGTAGGTCACGACCGCGACGTCTTCCCGGGTATAGTCGCCGGGCTTGTTCCCGACGCCTAGAACCGCCACCACCCTTCCGTCGCGCAGGATCGGCACCACGAGCTCACGGAGAACGGGGGCGTGTTCTTCGGGAAGGCCCTTCTTGTGCGGCAGCGCGGCGTAGTCGTTGTGCACGACGGGTTTTCGTTCGCGTACGCAGTCGACCCACACACCGGACTGATCCAGGTCGTTGTGCTTGCCTTTGCCATCGGCCCGACAGAACTCGCCCACCGTGCGGGAGGACCAGGCCTCTAGCGACACGGTCCGTTCGTCGGCATCGACGCAGTGGTAGAAGCCGACGAGGCTGCCGGACAGTGCTTCGGCCTCGTCCACCGTTCGCTGCAGGAGCTCCGGAAGCGAATGCGTCGCCGAGAACTCGAGAAGCCGCATGCGTGCGCGCAGCAGCTCCTCGCTCTGCCTGCGCTCGGTGATGTCACGGGCGAGCGAGAGTACTGTCCACACGCTGCCATCGCCGGCCCGTTCCGGGACCAGGGTCGTCTGGAAGTGACGCATGCCTTGCGGTGTCGGGAGGGTCTCCTCGACCTCAAGGGATTGTCCGGTCTCGAAGACCGCGCGGATGCGCTCTTCCCGAACGCTCGCGGTGGGCTCGGGGATCCCCGACTCGCAGATCGTCTTGCCCACGTACTGCTCGGGCGTCAACCTGCCCGCCCGCGCCGCGGCGAGGTTGACGTAGATGTGGCGCAGCCGCGAATCGAAGCGTGCGATCAGCGCGGGGACGTTGTCCGCGAGCGACTTGTAGTCGGCGGCGGTGCGCTGCAGAGCCGCTTCGGCGCGTTTTCGCTGTTGTTCCTCCTCGATGTTGGCGAGCGCAAAGTCGACATCGCCGGCGAGCTCCGTGACCAAGGACCGTACCTCGTCCGTCACGGGCACCGGGCTCGAGCTCGATACTCCGAGAACGCCGCGGCCGTGGCCGTTGTTCGAAAGACGAACCACGAGCAGGGACCTGTCGGAGTGGTCTTCAACCAATGGGCAGTCTGCGCAGAGTCTCTGCAGCTGCTCGCCGTGCAGCACGCTCGGGTGGCCGAGGGCTGCGAGGCACCCCGGGGGCCGCCCTCCTCTCACCAGCGACACGATGTCGCCGTGGCCGGGAGCGAAACCGGCCGACGCGCCCCTCGTGGCCCGGTCTTCGTCATCGGTCAGGAGGATCCACGAGCGCGAGAACGTTCCGCCATGCGCAAGCTTGGCGCACGCTTCATCGAGAAGGCGAGCCACGTCGCGCTCGCGCACGATGAGCTGGTTGACGCTGCGGATGGTCGCCAGCATCGCGTTGAGCGCCAGGATTCTGGCTCGATCGCGCTGCCGCTCGGTGATATCGCGCAAGAGGACCAGATCGGCGGGCTGACCGCACCAAACGGTCCTGGCGGCGCTCAGCTCGACGTCAACCTTGTGCCCCGACCGGTGCTTGATGCCGGTCTCGTGGCGCGCCGGGACCTGCTCGCCCGCGAGCCTCCGCCGGAGCCGCTCCTGGAGCCCGGCAAGCTCGGCGGGGTAGGCCAAGTCCTTGAGCTGGGTCTCAAGCAGCTCGGCCACGGTGTAGCCCGTGATACGAGCCGCAGCCTCGTTGGCATAGACGTGGGCACCGGTGCCCACGGCGATCAGCACCCCATCATCGGCGTTCTCGGCCAGAGCCTTGAAGTTCTCCTCGCTCTCCCGTAGCGCCTGCAGTGCTGCTCGCTCCTCGGTCTGATCGCGAAAGACCAGCACCACACCCTGAATGGCTCCGTGCTCGTCCCGAACCGGAGCCCCGCTGTCCGCGATGGGGTGCTCGGTGCCATCGCGTGCAACCAGCAGCGTGTGGTTAGCAAGGCCAACCACGTTCCCCTCGCGGAGCACGTGTGCAACCGGGCTCTGCACCGTGGCACGAGAGTCCTCGCTGAGGATGCGGAACACCTGGTCGAGCGCGTTGTCTTTGGCCTCCGCCTCGGTCCAGCCCGTCAGGTCCTCGGCCACTGGATTCATCACCTGCACGAGGCCATGCGCATCCGTCGCAATGACCCCATCCCCGATGCTGTACAGGGTCGTGCGCAGATGCTCCTGGGCCAGGCGCTTGTGCCGCTCTGACTCGGCAAGACTCCGGAAGGTACGGGCCTGACGCCGGCGGAAAACGTAGCCGCTGGCAGCGCCAATCGTCATGAGCAAGAGGGCCACCAGGGTGATGATGAGCTTGGACCGGTAACGCACGCTGCCGAGCGCTTCGTCGGTGTCCACCTTGGTCACGACATACCAGGGCGCTCCGTCCACGGGCCGCAGGTCGGAAAGAACGGTGTGCCCGCGGTAGTCGACGCCTTCGAACACCCCGCGCTCGCCGAGGACGGCTCGTACCGCGGGAAGGTCTCTCCGCGTCAACGGAATGCGTCGCGATAGAGCCTCGCCCGGCTTGTGGCGCTGACGGTTCAGGAACAGGACGTGATCGCCGTCGCGCAGGACCAGCACGGTCTCTGCCGTCGCGCTTGGCACGGGCCAGGACTCGAGTGCCGGATAGAGTCTGGCTGTCGCATCCTCGCGCATCACGATCGTGGCCACCACCTGGCCTTGCGGGGCGATGATCGGCGCCACAGCATCAATGAACACGTGGCCCGATGTGTCCCGGTACACATCGGAGAGCACGTGCGTGTGCGCGACGCGCGCCACCGAGCTCGCCTGCTTCGTCGCCTCACTCACGGCGCCCGGGGGATCGGCCGTGGACAGCAGAATCCGGTCATCCGGTCCGACGAGCAGGACTTCGGCGTAGGATCCCTCCTGCTGGTCGAGCGCTAGTCGCTCCCGCAAGAGCTCCCGCCGCTCCGATGTCGCGGCGCCGCGAGCGAGCTGGACCACTTGCTCGGCCAGGAAGGGGGACCTGCCCGCGCGCCGGGCGTCGGCGCTGAGCCAGTCACGCCAGGTCGCAATCCACCGGGCGTTGAGCGCGCCTGTGGACGCGAGCTTCTCGTGCTCCCGCTCGCGCATCGTGCTGATCTCGGTCTGATGGAACCACGCGCCGGCCGCCCCGACCGCGACCGCGAAGACGACGACGGCCACGAACGGCCAGCGAACAAGCAGTTGCGGCCGTGCTTCCATGCTCTCCTCTGGTTTCACGGATCCTCGGAGGGAACGCTGACCCCAACGCTCTTGCCAAGAGACGATGGTTCTGCCAGCACCAGACGGATAGCGCACTTCCGGTTGGTCTGCTCGACCCGCCCGTGCTGCGTGGCTTGATGCATCACGTCGCCGTGCGGGGATCCGGTGACGATAACGATGGGCGCGTGGATCCCGCTCGAACGGCAACAATTGTGACCGTTCAGGGTCGTCATCTTGGAACCGATCACGACGAAGCAACGGCCAGGCTTTCCCTCGCCGAGCCCGCCAGAAGCGCCGGATCACACGGAGTGTCGCGCGATCCAGACGCCGTGCCTACGGTGCCATTGGCTCGCCCGTGTGTCAACCGACGGTGTCAATTCCTTGGCGGTCTCTCCTTGGCGCGGAACTCCTGAGGCTGAAGCGCGGGGCATGATTGCGCAAAGCGTCACTGGTCCGGTGTGGCAGTCAGGAGCCGCTGCTACGCAAACCAGCTGAAGAGCACGTGTCGACGATCGACTTCGAGACGCCTCCGACCCTGCCCGGGCGCGGTCGGGGGCACTCAGCCGGCTCAGAGTTACTGCAGGTTTCGAAGAGGGGCCTTGCCCGCGCGCGCAGGCCCGACAGGGCCGAGCCCGCGGGACGCGCGGTGACGCACCGTGCGAGGGCCGCTCGTCCTGTGCTTCGCGGCGCGTCGTTGTGTCGTTGGGTGTACGACAGTAGGAGGCGGACTCCGACGCGCGCCGCCATAGGGAAATGCCGCTGGAACGCGGGTGAGGACAGCGCGCCGTCCAAACGGAACCCTCGAGCGCGCGACGCTTGGTACGGCGCGCAGCCCGGGTATTCTGGTCGTCGTGCTGGGCGCAGACCCGACGCTGTGGCAGCTGTTTCCCGCGAACGGGCTGGACCAGAGCCTGCATGCGCCGGTGTTGGTCGGCCTGCTCGTGCTGACCTTCTTCCGAGAGACGTTGGGCTGGGGGTACGCGGGATTGGTCGTTCCAGGATACCTGGCTGCGGTGATGCTGGCGGCTCCGCTCACGGGCGGGCTGATCGTAGCCGAAGCGATACTCGGCTACCTCTTCGCGGCGCTCGTGGGCCACTGGATGCCCCGAACCGAGGCCTGGTCCTCGGTCTTCGGGCGGGAGCGGTTTCTGCTGTTGATCGTCACGGCGCTGATCGTGCGCGTGTCGATGGAGGCCTACTGGCTCGAATGGCTGCTCGCGCGCTATCACCTCGTGCACTCGCGGGAGCTCTACAGTATCGGGCTGGTGCTCGTTCCCCTCCTGGCAAACAGCTTCTGGAATCAGGGCCTCCGCATCGCGCTGCCGCGGGTGGCGATCGTGACGCTGCTCACTTACCTCTTCGTCGACCACGTCCTGCTCGGGTACACCAACTTCACGCTGTCGCGTTTCCGTATCGCCAATGAGAGCGTCTCGCTCTCTTTCCTCGAGACGCCGCATGCACACGTGATCCTGCTGCTCGGCGCGGTGATGGCAGCGCGCGACAACGTGCTCTACGGATGGGACTACAACGGCATCCTGGTGCCGGCTCTTCTGGCGGTGGCCTGGTATCAGCCGACCAAGCTCGTCACCACCATCGTGGAAGCCATCTTGGTTCTGGTCCTGGCCCGCAGCGTGGCCCGACTCTGGCCGTTCTCCAAGATCCTCATGGTGGGCTCGCGCCGCATGCTGCTCACGTACATCGTCGGGTTCGTGGCCAAATGGGCACTCGGGCTGGTGGCCATGCGGTTCACTCCGGGCCTGCAAATGGTCGACTACTTCGGATTCGGATACTTGCTGCCGTCGCTCCTGGCCGTGAAGATGTGGAACACGGACCAGGTCGGGCGCGTGTTGATGCCCACGGTGCAGGTGTCGCTCACGGCCTTCATCGTCGGCAATCTGGCGAGCTACGCGTTGCGCTTCGCGGATCCTGCTCCAAGGAGGAAGGATCCGGTCAGTGTGGAGCTCCAGACGTCACCGGCGCTGGCGCTCATGCTGGCCGATACGGCGCCGAGCCCGCGCCCGGAACCGATGACGCTCAAGCGTTCGGGCAGCTACGAGGAGGCACTACTGCTGGCCGAAGCCATCGCTCGTGCCAAACCCCCGGGACGGAAGCTCGACGTCCGGGTCTCCAACCGGCTCCGCGTGACCAGCACGCCGGACGGCTGGTGGATCGTCGGACCTCGGGCGATCGATCCCAACGACGACCGCGTCGCCCCCCGTTTTGCAATGCGTCCCCGCTCGAGCAGCCGTCCCTGGATGGTGGTCATCGAGACGAGCCGCGTGGGCGCGCCCGAGACCGTCGTGGGGCTGAAGGTCGCCGGCCTGCTCGGCGCGCGGCTCGTGCTGCTTCGTTCTCGTTTCACCGATCAGCGCGAATACGACGATCCGTTCCGCCTCGCCTTGGTCCGAGCGCACGGGATCGCGCAATCCGTCGTCGTGACAGAGCGTCCCGGGCCTGCCGCGCTGAGCGTGGTCGGACGGGTCCCCGGCAACCTGTCGGTCGAATCGCTCAAGAACTCGCTCGGCATCCCGATCAGCGTAGCCTGGCGCGCAGCGGATCGCGACAGAGACTCGTGGAAGGATCTGCCCCGGCTCGCGGTGTCGCGGCCGGACATGGAGCGGGCAGCCAGCTCGGTCGGCCACCCGCCGCCACCGGACCTGTGGCTCGGATCGGTCGCGCGAAGCTTCCGAGCACGAAAACGCGAGCTGACGCACATCGAAGCCGGCGCGTACCGCGTGCCGTCGATCGAGGAGCTTCGGCTGTTCGGAGAGACGCTCGGAGCGAGCCTTTCCTCGACGGCCTTCGATGCGCCTTCGCCGTGGCAGCGTACGCTGGCAGCTGCGCTCGGATATCGCTTCGCGAAGTTCGCCACAACCGATAGCGGCCCGGCTTCTGGCTGGGCTCTGTATGAACCGACTGGGCCGACTCGACGGGGGCTGCCGACGTGGCTCCTGCGGCGCACGCGCCAGGCGACCCAAGACGCGGTCTTGGTGGAGGTTCCTGCGCCGCGCTGGGAGGCGGGAAGCATCGATTCGGCCCTGTCCATGGCCGATGCCTTCGACGCACGCGGCTTGCTGGTGCCGGGCGCCCTGCCCAATGTGGACGCGCGCGGCCGAGCCGACCCACGCAAGGTCGCGGGGCGCCAGTCGTACTATCAACGGGCCCACGAGGCCTGGCTCTCGGCCGGCGGACGGGTCCTGGCGATCAACGGTATCGCGCCCCAGACCGAAGGGACGACGGGCGCCATCTTCACCTTCCAGGAGCCAACCGACTCGCCACTCGGGGGACCGGTTTGGACGCGCGGCCTCGCATCACTGTTGATCCGAATGGGCCTGAGCGTGGACTCGGTCGACGGCAGCGCCGAGCGTGAACCCTACTCGGGAGAGGGGGACCCGACCATGGCCTACGCGCGGCGTTTCGCGCCCGACCGCATGGCGATGCTCTGGCTCGCAGCGCCGGTACGCTCCTGGTACGCGTCGCTCGACACGCTCGACCCAACGCCAGCTCGGCTGGAGCGCGCCGCGCGCGCCGTGGGCGGCGGTTCGGTGGCGGGCCACGCCCTCGAGCTCGTCCGCTGCGGCGGCGCTGCGAGCCGTGGCGCTTGCGCCGGCCTCGACCAGTACACCCGGTGCGACGCGGCGGCTGTGTATGGCGCACTGGAACACTATCGAGACACGCGCAACCCGTTCGAGCTTCGGGCAGCCCTCGAAGAGGCACACCGTTGCCGACTCGACTTCGCGACGGACGAACAGACGGGGCGCGTGTGGGCTACGCTGGTCTCCGGACACGAACTCTGGCTCGTTCCGCTCGGCCCAGGGCAGCGCCCACGCGAGGAGCCCCTGCTGGTCGAGCCAGCGGATCTGATAGAGGCCGTGCACCTCGGCCTGTCCACCCTTCGACTGAGGCGTGCATCATGACCCGATGGCTCTGGGTGGCTGGCATCATCTTGCTCACGGCTCTGGCGCTGGCCGGAGTACGCCGCTTCCAACCCGACCGCGACATACTGGACGAGCTGTTCGCCTACGAGGTGACACCGGCCCGGGGCGTCCGGGTGCGAATTCCGGGCAACCTGCAAGAAGTCCTGGTGACCTCGTGGGCCGTGGTCCCGCCCCATGCCGGACATGCGCCCGCGGACCGCTATCCGTACGCGCTCGATGTCTCGGCTCTGAGCTTGGACGCTGAGCGCTTGGTCACGCGACGCATCGAGATCCAGAGCAGAATCAGCGGCGACCCCACGGCGCCGAGGCAGCTCGGCGAGTACGCGGCGCGGCTCGAAGACGGCTCCGCCTGGCTCACCGATCCGCGTACCCAGCGCTTCGACGTGTCGGTACTGGCGGGCAAGGCGGGCTACGTCGAGCTGCGAGCGGCTCCGACGGGCGCTCGCACGGTGCTCGTTCGCCTGGCCTTCAAAAACGAGCGCGGCGCCCTCGAACGCGAAATCGTCGAGCGCCGCCTGAGCCCCGATGCGCGACGCCGGCTGCTCGCGCGCTCCACGAGCCTCGGCTTCGTGGACCTTCCGCCGGAGGTACGCAGTGAAACGCTGTCGCATCAGGGCAGGCGCCTGCTCGCGCGGGGCCGCGAGGGCGTGGCGTACGTTGGCCGTCGTGTCTTGGTCGGCGACTACCGAGACTCGCTGGACTTGGATCCCCAGCTGCCTCCGAGCGCCGTGATAGGCCCGGACCATTGGGTTGCGCTGAATCTGAAGGATCGAGCTGACCTGAGACTGTATGGCGTGGCCGGGATGAAGATCCACGTGGAAGGCGGCGGGGCACCTCTGGATCTCGCAGTGGGACCCGAGGGAAGCGTGGACCACGTGTTCGAGGGGCAGCAGCCCCGAACGCTGACGTTTTCTGCGGATCGAGCAGGCGAGCTGCGCCTGAGCGTGACCCCTGCGAACCAGCAGGCGCAGATCGGCCAGTTCGAGCGGTCCGAAGCCGACGACGGGCGGGTCTGGGTCGCACCGGACACGGTCGCACAACGCTACCTGCGGCTCGACCCCGCCATCCCGATCAGAGTGCAGATGGCCCCGGGACAACGTGCCTTCGGCGTCACGTTGCGAGCGCTGCTCGACCAGAAGGCAGGGTACGGCACCGCGGACCTGAGCGTCACCTACGCAGGGACGTCGCGCCGCTACCTGCCGCCGGTAGTGGTGGATCTGTCGCCTTCGCCCTACGAGAGCGCGGACGGCGGGCGCGTCACGGAAAGCCGCATCGTACTGGTGAGCCCCCCGAGCGGCATGGCAAACGTGCTGCTCACCGGCGCACGGGACACGCTGGTCGCGCTCTGGACCGAAGAACCCGGCGTCTCGATGGACCGTCTCGCCCCAGCGTACGATATCGAACTCGCGCCGGAGAAGGTGTGGCGATATGCGCCGAAACTGGAGCGAACGGTCGCCGCGATCCGCCCCGACAACGACGAACAGCTCGACGCGGACGGGCGCGCCGTCCGCGTCGTGATCCAGCCTCGGATCGAATCGCTCGAGAGCGGCCGCGGAGAGCGCATTGCCGAACGGGTGCTCGAGCCGGTCGGCGGTGCAGTGCAGCGACATCTGTACCGCGCTCTGCGCTACGTGCCAGGAACGCCCGTGCCAGCCGAAGCGTGGACGCGGCTAGACCCCGCGCACCCCGACGCGAGCCACCGTATGCTGGCGTCCGAGACGACCACTCGCCTGCTCTACCGCGTGCCTGCCGAGGCGCTGGGCCAGAGCATGGCCGTGTTGGTCGACGGCCGTCCAGTGGTCGAGCACGCGCTGCTCTCCACGGCCGGCCAGGTAACCTTCGCGCTCGGTCGAGGTCCGCACCTGCTGACCTTGGCAGGCCTCCGACAGCCCCACGAAATGTGGATACGGGCCGTTCCAGCAGAGGGAGGCAGCGTCTTCAAGAGCCAGCGTGCCTACAGGCTGTCGGCCGAGCAAGAGCTCACGCTCCGCTTCGAGCGTCGTCAAGGGGAACTGCTCGCGCTGCTCGTGACCGTCGCGAGCGAACAGCGAGGCCGCCCATTCGAGCTCGCCTACGCAGTCGACCCGGGCCGCCCGCCGACCTCGGGCAACCGACTCTATCGCAGGCTGACGGTCAGTCGAGGCGTACTGACGGGCCAGACGGGCTCGGCCGGCCGAGTGTTGATCTGGGAGGCCGTGGCCGGTCCGCTCGGGACGAACCCGCTACCGCATGCCATGGCCCAGACACGCATCCCGCTGGGTGACGACCTGCGCGTCGGCACGCACCAGCTGCGGCTGCGCTTCACCACCAAGGGCGGCGCGCCGTTGTGGGTGAGAGCCATCACCGTCGGCCGTCGCGACGCTCCGGACTGGGGAACTGACTCATGAATCGCACGCAAGCTGGGCTGTACCTGTTGCTCGCATCGCTCTTGGTGCCGGCCTGTCGAGGCTGCGAAAAAGAGCCGACCAAACCTCATGAGCGGCCCGCGCAGAAGACGCCTCCCGTGACGGCGCTCGAGGCGGACCGCGACTCGCTGCCCGAGCACCTGGCTCGCGCCCGCCGCGGCCGCGGGGTGCGCTTCGTGGCGCCGACGCCCCAGGAGGAGCAGACGTTCGTTCGATGGACGGAACAGGTGGCTCGCGCGGGCTTCTCCGGACGGCTCCCTGGCGCCCCGCCCCCCGACGGTTTCGCCGGTTTCCTGGCCGAGCATGGGCAGCTCTGGGTGCTCACCGAGGAGCCGCACCGAAAACGCGGAGCCGGCGCGCTCGTCATCAGTCCGAGCAGCACGGTTCGTCTGCTGGTCGAGGCGCCTCACACCTTCTTCGACCGCAATACCCTCGACATCGCCTTGGCGGTCTTCCAGACGCTCAGCGCCCGAGCCTTGCTCGTCAACACGGTCCACCGCGGTTCGGGCGCCAGCGAGGACGAACGGGTCCGCGTCTCGTTGTCCGGCAAGTCCCCGGCCGACTCGGCCCACGCCGAGCACACGTTCTTCCTGGCAGCTCACCGAGCGTTGGTCCAGACAGATCCTGCACTGACGACGCTGCAGCTGCACGGGTTCCGCGACGATGCGGCGCCGGGTGTCGACATCATCGTCAGCGCCGCCCGGACTCGCGGCAATGCCGTAGCGCTGGCTGACGCGCTGCGCCACGTGCTCGAACCCTCCAGGGTTCGGGCGTACCCGAAGGAGATCCGCACTCACGGCGGGACGACCAACGCGCAAGCCGCAGCCAGTCGCGAGCTCGGCTCCCAGTTCTTCCACCTCGAGATGTCGGCGTCCTTGCGCAACCGGCTCAAGGAAGACGCGGCCCTCGGCGAACGCTTCGCCAAGGCGCTCGCCGAGGGCGTGGTGAGGCGTTGAGCGTGCAGGTACGAAGCCAGCCTAGCGGTGTCCCTCTGCCATGCCGGTGGATTATCGTCTGCGCGCTGGCTCTGATGACCGCGACGCACGCGGCCCGGCCCGTTCACGCGAGCCAAGCCGCGCCAGAACTGGCGTGGCAACCGCCGTCTCAGGCGCGGGTCGCCCGGTGGCCCGCCAGTCGCACGCTCCAGGACTCGCGATCCGTGGCCGATCCCGGCAGGATGACGCTCCTGGGCCCGCGCGAGCTCATGGTCGTCCCGGCAGCCCCGGGCTCACTGGTACGCGTGGAAGGAGGGGACGTCGACGTGGGGCTCGGCGCCGGAACCGAAGCGCTGCCCGATGCGATCACTTGGCTCGCAGCCGGCAAAGGCCCCGTCGACATCGTGGTCCCAGCCTGGACCATGGCGCGATTCGTGGTGGTTCGAACGTCACGAGCCGCCCGGACCGAGGCGCGTGTGCTCGTGGCCATGCCGCGCGACGATGCCATGGCGTTCTACCGCGCGGACGAGCAGGTCGCTCTTTGGCTGCTCGGCGGGGCGAGCGTCCCGCGTTTCTCTCTGGCCACAGCGTCGCACAATGCCCACGTTCGCTGGCTGGAGGCTGCCCGAGACGCGCTCGGCAAGCTCGGACGCACGCCGGCGGGTAGGGCCTGGCTTCAGGCGCGTTGGGTCGAACTGAGCCTGGATGGCCGACCCATGCGATTCCCTTTCGTTGCCGATGCTCGCGTGGCTGTTCGTGGCGGACACATCATGGATGCGACACAGACCGCCACGAAGGACCCGGAAGGCAACGCGGAGCACCGCCTCGTCCGAGCGGGTGAGAAGCTCGTATTCGAAAGCGCCGACGCAGACTCGCTCAGCCTGCTCGTGCGAACACGCGCCACGGGCAACACGGACGTTCGCGTTGCGGCCGGCGCTGCACCCTTCGCGCGCTACACACTCATGGTGCCCCGTCGGGCGGAAGACGCCGAGCGCTGGACACCGGCCCGACTGGCTAGAATCCCGATCGACGAGCGACAGCCGGTGCGAGTCGAGGTAGAGCGTGGAGAAGTCTGGGTGTCGGTCCGCGGATACCGTCTGCGCACGAGCACCTTGGATGCTCGCGGCATCCGCGCACGCGCCGAGCTCTTGCGGCAAGCGCGAACGTGGCTCGACCAGCAAAGCAAGAGGGACGCTTCTGCTCGGCTGCTCTGGCTCCGCGCGCTCGTCGAGCTCGACTGGTCGAAATCGAGTCGCGCAACGCGAGAGCTCTCGAGGCTCGCGGCGAGCGAGTCCCTGGACGAGGCGGCAGCCGCGCTCACGTGGCACGAGCTCATCGTGCACGGCGATGGACGCGGCGAGTCTCCGCGCGAGCTGCTCCTCGGGCTTTGGCGCGCGACAGAGCGGTTGTCCGAAACGGCGCGGCTCGTTTTTCGCCGCTCGGCACTCGAGAGGTTGGCTGACGCGCGCATCGGACCGGTCGATCCGCCGCTGGGCTCGGCGCTCGCGGATCCGAAGGCGCCGCTCGCCGCAGCGCCTTTCGAACCGCTCCAGGACAACGGCACGGACGAGGAGCGCGTTCGGTTGGCACTCGCGCGCGAAACCATCGATCCGCCCCGCGACGGGTCGCCGTCCACGGCCAGCGTGCTCGGCGAGCAGACCGTACGGTCGTGGCCCGACCGCCGCGACCTGATCTCGCGCGCTCGAGGCAGTTGGTTCGAAGGCACCTCCTGGGTGGTGCAGTCTCCCGAGCTCGACACGCGGGCCGTCATGCGAGTCCACCCGGTCTTCGACGCCGGGCCCGGCGAGATCTGCTCGCTGGTGGGTCCCGATGGGCCGCGTTGGCTGCGCGTCAGCGGGGTCGTACGGCGCGTGCGCGTGGCTCCGGGGCAAGGCTCGCACGTGCGTGTGCTGGTGCGCGGCATCGAAGCTGCGCCGAACGCCGACTCCATACTGGAACTCGATGGGACCCCGGTCGTGGTGCACGCCGCGTCCGGGCTCGGCTCGACCGTGGCCGTCGCGCCGGGACCACGCAACTGGGCCGTGTCTCAGGGCCCGCCGGTGATGGCGCTCGTGCCGACAGAAGACCAGCTCCCGTGCAGCGAGCTGCTCGAAACCGAGCGCTGGACGCCCGTGGACGGATGGACGCGGTTCAGCGTGCCCGCGAGCGACGTCGGGACCGTGGTCAGCGTGACGTTCGATCCGGGTCCGCTTGGGCCCGATGACCGCCGCGTGCTCGTGCGCGTGGGTGACCAGTCGATCGAGAGTCTGGTTCGGCGGCCCGCCAGCGGCGTGGTCGAGGCATTCGTTCCCGCTGGCGTAAGCACAGTGAGCCTCTACTCCGAGTCACGGATCCTCGCGCGCGTTCGCGTACGTCTGCACCCGAGCGGCGGTGCTCCACGCCGAGTGCGGAGCGCAGCGCCACCCTCCCCGGCACGCGAATCGGATCTACTCGACAGCATCGTGCGGCTGACGCGTGCGCTGCGACGCAGCACCCGGCCCACCGAGCGCGGCGCGCTCTGGCTCGAACGTGCGAAGCTGCTCGACGAGCTCGGCTACACGCGATGGGCACGGGCGGATCGCACGCGCGCCGGATCCGTCGGGCAGGCTGCGGCGACGCCCACTCGAGCGTCACAGAAGGATTTCGAGCTGTCGGAAGAAAGCGGCGCCGTGGTGCCGATCGGGCACCTGCCCAAGATCCCTCCGCTGCCCGTCGGCCCTCGCCAGCGTGCATTCGAGCGCGCATTGGCGCGCAAGGCCGGCGGCGCGCTTCCGAGCGAAGTACTCGGAGCGCTCGGCTCGAGCGCGGACAGATCGGCCGGCGCCGACGCGCTGCTCTTGGCGGTCACGGCTCTCGAGGTCGGTGACCTCGGGCGCGCAGCCGCCGCACTGGAAAGGATTGGCAGCAGCCGTCCGTCTGCCGAGGCGCTTTCGTGGGCCGCAGAACTGTACACCGATCTGGCGAGCGACGGCTCATCCCCGAAGAGCGCGTCGCTCAAAGCATACATCGTCGCCCGCGCGGCAACCGATCAGGGCGTCATGCCGGGCGCGGCGTTGGCGAGGCTCCAGCCAGCACTCGGCTGGCATGACGTGGGACCAGAGAGCGTGGCCGGGGTTGCCTGGGTGCGGCAGCTGTTCCTGGACGCCGACTCCCCGTCGCCGGGCCACCGGGTGCGTCGCGCGCTGCTCGACGCGAAGCCGACGGCCCGACTGCTCGGAACCGATCCCGTGGTCGTGGGCCTGACGAGCGCGGCCGGCGTTCCCACCTCGCTCGAGCTCGTTTGCCATGCGCTGAGTGGCCCTCACGAAGGGTGTCGCTACAGGCTCGAGGTGGATGGCCATCCTGCGCCGTGCGAGCCCGAAGCGACCCGTCTCGTCGACGACGAGGTCGCACGCCCGCGGCACTGCCGATTCACTCCGCTCCGAGCAGCGCGGCGTCTCACGATCACGCCCCCGCTGGCTCTCGAATCGTTCGGCTATGTCAGCGCAGAGCGCCAAGTGCAGAGCTCGGCCCTGCCGCTGGTCACCGAAGGGCAATGGTGGGATCTAGAGGGCCCGAGTCCCATGCGTCTGACCGTCAAGGGGCCCACGGTGCTTCGCATCACGGCTCGCGCCCTGGCGAACGTCAAGACCACGCTCGTCGTCCGAGCCGTCCCCACCAGCCAGCGCGACGGCCCGGTGGACGTCGCGCTCGAGCTCGACCCGACCGTAGACACGACGGCCTTCCGCCGGGCCGACAGCAGAGCCCTTGCTCTGGCCACCATCGGATACGTCGTCCTGCCGGCGGCGGGTCCACAATCGGTGACGCTGGATGCTTCGGGGCGCGCGCTGGTCCGTGTCGCCGCCGTGTTCTCCGCCGGTCGTGCCCGCCCGAAGACCGAACAACCTCCGGCTCCCACGGCCCAAGCGCCACGCCGCAAGCTCAGGCCGCCCCCTTGGCGTCGCCCTGACGGTTCCCGAGTACAGTACCCTCCCGAGCCAGGGCCAGTCCTGCTCGGCTCGTATGCGCGAGCCACGCTTGGGGAAGTACTGGATTCCGATCGCGACCTGTCGCGGGACTATCTCGAGCTCGGGCTCAGAGCACAGCGCGGCGCCCTTGCCGAACGTCTCAGGCTCGACGCGGCGCTTTTCCAGCGGCTGCGCCAGGGCCCGGAAAGCACCGGCGTCACTGTGGACCTGGCGGGCGACCTGTCGCCCATCAGCCCCGCGTCCTTCCCTGTGTCGACGCGGTCATTGCTGAGGTTGGTGACCCAAGACACGTACCGGGGCTCTGCGACCGGGATCCTGTACAACTTCGCACTGATGGGGCGGGCCTCCCTGAGCAGCGACTGGACGCTCTCGCCCATGGTGGCGCTCACCGAACGCGCGGTGAGGCACGGGCTGTCGGCGAAAGCCGACATCGATCCGGACGTCACGTCCGTGTACGCGCGTGCACGGCCTCGATCGCTCGATCTGGCGCTGTACTTGAGCCATCGCCCCACGACCGACGGACTGTTCCGCTACGGGCTCAAGGCGCGTCTGCTCCCGGACTTCGACGGGATCGACGCTGCCGACGCCTCGGCAGGCTGGCGTGTCCTGCCGGGCAGCGGACTCGTCCCGTGCTTCGAGCTCGACGCAGCCATGAGCCTGCGTCCGGCGTCGAGCCTTCGCGACAGTGGATTCGTCCGCGCTATGCTTGGGCCCCGTGTGATGTTCTGGCACTGGCTCGCGCCGAGTCAGCGCGTCACACTGAGTCTGGCGGGCGCGTACTATCGAGATCTTCCCGCCGTCTTCTCGGAGGCGGATGGTTTCTTCGCCATCGTCGAGCTCGGCTACGATTTCAGCTGGTGGCGTGGGCTCGGAGATCTTTCGGCGGGGGATCGACCGTTCCAGCAGCGCCTCGAAGAGGGGTCGGGCCAACACGCCTGGGTCGCTCCCGCTCGGGACCCGTACTGGGGAGGCACACCGTGAGCGATGTCGCGCTGGCGGAGCAGCTCGCCCGGCGGCTGCAATCGCTCGTGCCGGCCCTGGACGCGCGCCTCCGTCTGGATGCGCTGGCTCGGGTGGCGAGCCGCGTGGTCGTGTTGACGGATGGTCAGATCGAGCCGGATGCGGCTCTCGCGTCCGGCTTGGTCCAGGCGGCCATCGAGGCCTGCAACACGATCGAGGAGCTCGATCAGGCAGTCCAGTCGACTTCATCGGCCTACCAGCATGCTCGAAACGAAGCGGAGCGCCGCGAGGTCGTTCGCAGCCGCCTGGTCGCCCTGGAACCGGATCCGCGCCGCGTGGCGCGAGATCTGGCCGCAACGCGACGCTGGCTCGATCTGGATGCTCTCATCGAACGCTTCGAGGACCGCATCTCCGAGCAGGTGGATCAGGCGGTGTTCGCCTACCGCTCGGCCGCCGCGCTCGTCAGGGGCCTCCCTCCCCGGACGAGCAGCGACGCGGAGCTCGACCAGGAGCTCTTGCTCAAGACGGCGTTCACGCACGCCGAACAGACCCACCAGGAGGCCATCGTCATCGAGGCCCTGAGGCTCGCACGCGCGGTAGTCGAACGCGCTCACGATACGGAGCGTGGGCTCCTGCTCGGCGCGCACCGCTGGGCGCTCGTGCTCGGGTGGTCTCGAACCGAGAGCCGTGGCTGTTGGGCGCAGATCGCGGCGCTCGAGCTGTGTATCGCCGCCCAACCCGGAGCGGCGCTCGAGCTCGTCTCGGAGCGGCTGCGAGCCCGCGACGGGGAGAACGGCATGCTGGTCCGCCACGCCGCGCTCGGGTGCCTGGCGCGTCTGGAGCTTCCGGCCAAGGATCGGCTCCATGTCGCCCGCATCGCGTCGGACGATCCCAGCGAGCACGTGCGACAGGGACTGGCGCAATGCGCGGCGCGGCTCGGGAGCGAGGCAGCGTTCGCTTTCCTGTGCGAGACACTCTGCACCAGGGAGTGCTCTGCAACGGTTCGCGGTGTTGCGCTCAGGGAGCTCGGGCGCCACAGCGGTTCGAACGCAGACGCAGCCGAGTATGCCCACCAGGCGCTGTTGAGCGCGCTCGAAGCCGCGGTTTCTCCCCCCGCCGACACACGCGCCGGAACGGACTTGGTTGCGGCCGTGGCCCTCGAGCAGCTCGAACGCAGCGCGTGCGGCCCCCTGGCTCCGCTGAGAGCGCCGCTGTTCGTGCCGGCCTTGGAGCAGCTGACTCGCTCCAAGGCGTCGAACTGGGGGTTGGCGGCGAGAGCAGCACGACTGCTCGCAGCGTTCGAAGTCTCGGAGAACGGAAAGCTCGGGGAGCTGCGGGAGCGGTTCGAGCGGCAGCTCGCGCCGCTCTGCGAGGGGCAGCAGGCCGAGGTCGAGCTCTTTCCGGAGACCCCCCGTGAAGATCTGGAGAAGGCGCTCATCACCAGCGCTGTCGCGGACTTGCCGCTCGAGCTCGCGCCGGGGCGTCCGGGGATCTATCGAGTGACCCGCGGCGAACGGCGGAGCTCCAGCTCATGGCGTTGGCTTTTCGAGTTGTTCACGCCTCTGCCGGACAAGAGGCAAGGCTACGCACATACGAGCGCACGCAGCCCTCGCGCGGAAACCGTGATCGCCCCGATGCGCCTCGGCGAAGTGACACCGACCCGCGTCCCGGGCGAACGCCGGCTGCACGAAGGGATCGGTGGCTGGGGAGAGTTCGTGCCACGCGTCGATGACCTGCTCGCGGCCACGCGCCTCGGCCGACCTGCGCGTCGTCTCGTCACCAGCTACGGAACCGTCGTGGTCGTTGGTCCGAGCGGCCTGTGGCGGCGCCTGCTGGCGCGCCTGCGCCTGACGCTTCGGTACACCGAGTACGCGGAGCAGCGTGAACGTTGCCTGGACGCGCGCCATGCGCACGAACAAGCAGCCTACGCCCGGATGGCCGAGAAGCTCGGCTTCCGCTTCTCGGTCGAGGCGACCACCGGCAAGATAGCCAGCCAGAGCTACGATCGACGGCCCGACAGGATGCTGCCCTACCTGTCACTGACGGCCGTGGTCATCCCGCCCTGGGCGGACGACTTCGTCAACGGCATGCTCTCGCCATCGGGCAACACGGCATGGCACCTGGCCATCGTCGCCTGGCTGGTCTTCAGCTACATGGTCCTGCGCGGAGCTCGCATCCGCTCCCTCATCCGCAGGTCGCTCGCCTCGATCCCGCTGCATCTGGGCGGCTGGGGCAGCCGCGGCAAGAGCGGTACCGAACGGCTCAAGGCGGCCCTGTTTCACGCTCTCCGGTTCGACGTCGTCGTCAAGACGACCGGCTGCGAGGCGATGATGATCCACGCCCGACGCGACCGCAGCGCTCGGGAGATCTTCCTGTACCGCCCCTACGACAAGGCCACGATCTGGGAGCAGAAGATGGTTCTCGGCTTCGCGGAACGCCTGAAAGCTCGGGTGTTTCTGTGGGAGTGCATGGCACTTCAGCCGCGATTCGTGGGGATCCTCATCGACGAGTGGATGCAGGATCGACTGACGACGCTCACCAATGCCTATCCGGATCACGAAGACGTCATGGGGCCATCGGGCGAGGACGTGGCTCGTGTGATCTCGACCTTCATGCCTCACCACGGAGTCGCCTTCACCGCGGAGGACCAGATGCTGCCGCTGCTCAGAAGCGAAGCGCGGCGGCGCGCTACGGAGCTCGTCGAGGTGAGTCCTCTGGATGCCGCGCTCCTGCCCAAGGACTTGCTCGACCGCTTTCCGTACCGAGAGCACCCCGCCAATATCGCGCTCGTCCTGGCGGTCGCCGAACATCTGGGCATCGACCGAACCTGGGCGCTCGCAAGAATGGCGGACCACGTCGTGCCCGATCTCGGCGTGCTCAAGACCTATCCCACCGTACGCCATCGCGGTCGACGCTTGACCTTCTCGAACGGGATGAGCGCGAACGAACGAGCCGGTTTCTTGTCGAACTGGACACGGCTCGGATTCGACCGAATCGCTCCCGACGACCAGCCCGGGGTCTGCCTGGTAGCTGTCGTGAACAACCGCGCGGACCGCGTGCCCAGGTCACGCGTGTTCGCCGAGCTGCTCACGCGCGACGCGCCGTGCGATGTCATCGTGCTCATCGGAACGAATCTCGGCGGGCTCAGCGCGTTCCTCGGACAGGAAATCGAGCGCTGGATCGCCGGCATGAAACTCGGCTCCGGCGACGCGCTCGAGGTTTGGCTCGAAAGGGTGGACAACGCCCTGGCACACCTACGCCTTCCCCCCAACAGAAAGACGCTGGAGACGCGGCTCGGGCGCATCCTGGAAGGTTGTGGCCTCAGCGAGTCCGTCTCGAGCGAGGTCGTCGCCTCGAACGAGGTGCAGGCGGCAATCGACAGCGGCGCGGCCGTCTCCGGGCCGCTCGGCGAGTGCCTCGTGCCCGAACCATCCCAGAGTCCACGCGATGAGCTCGCGTGGGCAGGTCGCGACGAGGCCCTCGCTCACGCGGATCGGCTGGCGGCTCACTACTCCAGGGCAATCGCCTTTCGCAAAGACGTCGAACGGGCCGTGCGTGACGGGCGGCATGCCGACGCGCTACGGCTGTTTCGGGAGAGCGTGCGTTCCCTGTGGCTGGCACGGATCCGAGTCGTATGGGACAGCCATTGTACCGGCGACCAGGTCATTGACCGGATCGCTCGCGAGGTGCCGCCGGGCCACGACGCGCGGTTGCTCGGCTGTCAGAACATCAAGGGCACCGGCCTGGATTTCGCGTATCGCTGGACCTCGCTCGACGAGGTTTGCCGCACGCTCTCGAGGCTCCGAAACGACCCACAGACTCGCTCCGAGTCGCTGCGCTGGCTCATCGCGCACGGCGACTACGGCGTGGTGGACGTACGTTTGGCGCTCGAGGAGCTTCGGGCGATTGTGGCCTCGGGTGCACCCGAGTGGGCCGCCCAGCTAGGCGAACTCGGCGCGACCATCGGGACGCTCGAGCGCCTCGAAGCGGACAAGCGGGCCAAGCTCGCAGGCTCTCGACCGGCAGGGCCGTTCGTTCGGCTGATGACGCATCTCGAGCCGTTCGTCGACCATCTCGATTCGACGCGGCGCAGCCGCTGGGCCAAGCGCGTCATGGAGGACTTGCTCGAGCAGCGCATCAGCCAAGCCAAAGCCGCTGTTCTGCTCAGGGACATCGTGGCGCGCGGCAAGGGAGGCTGGTTGGCAAAGGACCTGCAGGCCTTTCTGAAACGGCTACGGAGGAGGCAACGCACCGGCGAGCAGGCCAGGTCCGAAGGCTCGGACGACCACTGAACCGTGCGGCTGCCTCGCGCCAACCGCTGGTGAGGCTCTACTCGGGCTCGGTGTAGGGCACGCCGAGCTCGTTGCACGAATAGAACGCATTGTACTTGCCATCCGCCACCAGGCCCCTGCCCGTGACCCAGTTCGTGGCCGCACAGGAAGGTCGACAGCAGTCTTCCATGGTGGTGGTCTCGTACGCCTGTCCGCCGCTGCTCTTGGTCATGAAGGAAGGATCCGCGAGCGCTTGCTCCGCGGTGGTGACGTTCTTGTCGACGGGCGGCAGCCCCTGGTCAGCGAGCCTGCAGCCCGTCACTTCCGTGAGGTGCCGGGGGCACTCTACCTTCTTCACGTACACAGCCCAATTCAAGTGGTAGAATAGCTCCGGTCCGTTCGTCTTCGTGCACGACTCGATCGCCTGGTCGGCAAGGCCGGGAATGTTCGAAGCAAAGTGACTGCAGGTCTCGGCTACCCGGTCCTGGCATGCGGCCGAGGAGAGAGACTCGGTCGTGACCCACTGGATCTGCGTCTTGCATTCTGCATTGAAGTCCTGGGCTGCCTTGACGGCGCCGGCCAGGGCTTGACCCTGATAGGAGGGGTACTCGGTGTACAGGTACTTGCCCGACGCGGCCTTCATGGACGCGTTGGGATCGCACGCGTTGTTGGCGCCGAATCCTCCCGCCGCCATGTACACGTCGAACGTGGTCGGTGTGGCGGCCGTGTTGAAGCTCTGCGCGATGAGCGGAGGCGGAACCGGCACACCCGGCACGGGCTCGCCGGAGTCTGGATTGAGCAGACACTGGCGATCGTTGCCCGGATACGCGAAGACTAGCTGGTAGCACTGACAGCAGGTGGTCTCGGCGTTCCCGTCGATCCCTCCCCGGTCGGTGTCGTGGCCGACGATGGCGTAGTTGAACTCCGTGTTGTCGTCGTCGATCGCGGCCTGCTTCATCTCCTTGCTGAAGAGCATGAACCGCGGGCAGATGAAGGCCATGTCCGCGTGCGGCTTGGTCGCGGAGCTCTCCTGGCAGGCATTGATCACGCTGCACTTGCCGCCGCAGACGCTGCTCGAGTCACCTTCGATACATCCCGCCTGGAAGTCGATGTAGTCCTGGTTGTGGCACTGGCTCGGCGGAGGCAACGCGTAGCTTCCGGGACCGGTGTTCTCTCCGCCCGTCGCGCTGCCGCCGCCCGAACCGGCTGCGCCGCCGGTACCGCTGCTATCCCCACCGGTGGCACTCGTGTCCCCGCCCGTGCCACTCCCGCCTGCGCCGCTGGTACCCCCGCCCGTGCCTGCAGCCCCGCCCGTGCTGCTCGTGCCGCCGGAACCGCCTGTCCCAGCCGTGCCGCCCGATCCGCCCGTGCCCACGCCCCCGGTCGTCGTGGCGCCCGTACCGCCCGTGACGGGTCCGGCGCCGGTGCCGCCGTTCGCACCACCGGTCGAGGTGTTGCCGCCGCCGCCTGTGGCTGCTCCCCCGCCACCACCATCGGCCGGCGAGCTGCCCGTCCCCGACGCGGCGCTGCTCGCGCCCGTTCCGGTCGCGCCGCCCGTGCTGGTCGTGCCGCCCGACCCGTAGTTCATTGTCGGGCTTGAAGTACAAGCAAAAAGTCCCATGGCTAGTGAAAAGGCAAGGATCGCAGCGGATTGTCTCATGGCAACGTAGGTTCGAGCTTAGCAGTTTTTGCAGGCACCGACTCGGGCGCGGTGCCTCGCATCTGCGCGGCTCGTTCGAACGGCGCGCCCCCGAGCGCGCCGACATCCGCGACGGCCCCGCGGCGCGTGACCATTACGTCAACGCAGGAGCGCAGCCGTGGCTGACATGGAACAGGCTCGGCCAACAGGCCCACGGCTCCCGGGAATGGACCTCAGACTGCATGGGTTAGAGGGATGAAAGGCGCCCGGTGGTCGGAATCCTACTGGCACTCCGCCCCCGAGACTCCGCCCCCGAGACTCCGCCCCCGAGACTCCGCCCCCGAGACTC
>JAFGIS010000032.1 GCA_016929495.1 Polyangiaceae bacterium
CCGTCCCACTCCCAGGTGTCGTGAAGAGTAGCCGTGAAGTCCTGCACGCCACCGAACATCACCACCCGACGACGAGCCGCGTCGTACGCCATGGCGTGTCCCGACCGCGGTTCGGGTCCGCCGGACGAGCCGACCAGGGTCCAGTCACGACCGTTCCATTCCCAGGTGTCTTTCAAGATGAGCGGCGGCGAGTCTTCGACTCGCCCGCCGAACAAGACAACGCGTTCTCTCGCCGCGTCGTAGGCCATGGCATGTCCAATCCGCGCCGAGGGACCAGAGGTCGCGACCCGCGCCCACGTCATGCCGTTCCATTCCCAGGTGTCTCCGATAGGGTCGGTGCCGGCGATTCCGCCGAAGAGCACGATCCGGTCGCGAGACACGTCGTAGGCCATGGCATGGTGCAAGCGATTGGCCGGCGCGCCGCCGCTGACTTTCGTCCAGCGGGGCAGCTCGCTTTGACAGCGGCTCGAGCAGCCGTCCCCGCTTAGCAGGTTGCCGTCGTCGCAGGTTTCGCCTCGGTGGCCGTCGATGTAGCCGTTGCCGCAGGTCTCGTCGGACTGGCAGTCCGGCGTGCAGCCGTCGTTGAGAAGCAGGTTGCCATCGTCGCAGACCTCGCCGAGGCCGGGGTCGTGGATGCCGTCGCCGCAGCGGGGGAGCGTGCAGTTGGTGCGGCAGGCGGCGTCGGGCTCGTCGGAGTTTGCGGGCCCGAGGTCGCAGGCCTCGAGCAGGGAGGCGTCGCGCACGCCGTCGCCGCAGACCGGGAGCAGGCAGGTGGACTGGCAGCCGTCTCCGTCAATGAGGTTGCCGTCGTCGCACTGCTCGCCCGCGGCGAGGTCGAGAAAGCCGTTGCCGCACTCCTCGAAGAGGCAGGTGGGGCCGCAGCCGTCGCCGCCCGTGTTGTTGCCGTCGTCGCAGAGCTCGGTGGCGTCGAGGCGGCCGTTGCCGCAGTACTCGATGATCACCTCGCAGTCGGGGTCGCAGAGGTCGGTGGGCACGTCGGGCCCGTTGTCGCAGGACTCGCCGAGCTGGACGTCGACCACGTGGTCGCCGCAGGAGGGCGGGACGCAGGTGGTGCGGCAGGCGTCGGGCACGGCGTCGGAGTTGGCCGGGCCGTCGTCGCAGTCCTCGTCGGTGTCGATGACGCCGTCACCGCAGCGGGGGTCGGTGCAGTCGGTGCGGCAGGCGTCGGGCCGGGTGTCGCTGTTCTCGGTGCCGTTGTCGCATTCCTCGGCGCCCTCGATCTGGCCGTTGCCGCAAAGGGCGCTGGCGTTGGCGTTCTCGTTGGCGTTGTCGTTCTGGCCGGAGTCGTCGTCGCTGCAGGCGGATAGGCTGAAAGTGAACAGTCCTGCTAGCAGGATCCGGAATGCGTGGGTAACTGTCGTGGATGAATATTCTCTTTTAATCATGACTGTATCCCCTCCCATGATGTTGTGCTCGCGCGTGCGAACTGCTATTCCAGTCACTACGTAATATGACAGGGGTGAGTGGGGGTCAAGGGAGTTGGAAGTGATGGGGAAGATCGCGATGGTCTCCTATAACGATATGACATGAAAAGAACAATTGCGGAGGGAGCGCTGCCGGGCGAATCAGCAAACCGGAACAAAAATGCAATAATATCGAATTGGGGTCATGGTCTAGGGTACCGAAGCCTACAAAGTGCCAGGGCGCGTTGTCCGGGGCGATCCAGGGGGCGGGTCGCGGTATCGGGCGGCGCAGGGCGCGCCGTGAGGGACGCTCAGGCCGATGGGGTGGGCTGCTGCAGCTCGAACAGCAGCTTCTCCGAGGCAAAGACCCAGTAGGGCTTGCTCGTTTTGGGGGTGAGCTCCGGATGGGACGAGTAGTGCATGGTGAGCACGTCGAGCAGGGTCGCCCGTCGCTCGATGAGCTGGGCCAGCACCTCCACGAAGCCGGCCGGGTTGAGGCGGCCCATGATCTCGCCGCCGACCACGGTGTGATCCTCGGCGCGGTAGAGGATCTTCACCTTCACCGGGTCGGAGTGGGGCATGTTGTCATACAGGGTGGTGTTCTCGTTGCGCGAGACGAGGACCGGCATCTGGGCGGCCTCGGCGTCGGCCTCGGTCAGCCCGGCAGCGCCATAGGCGAGGCCGTCGAGCATCGTCACCACCGCATTCAGGACGCCGGGATAGGGGCGTTTTTCCAGACCGGTCAGGTTGAGGGCGAGGGTCCGGGCCGCCTGACCGGCGTTGGAGCCCAGCTTGCCCGGCACGGTCCTCCCCGTCACCAGGCACCGTGTCTCGGTGCAATCGCCGATGGCGAAGATGTCGGGGAGATTGGTGCGGAAGAACTCGTCCACCCGGATGCCCTGCCGGGAGGCCTCCAGGCCCAGCTTCGGGGCGAAATCGATCAGCGGCCGGACGCCCACGGCAGAGAGCACCGCGTCGGTCTGCAGCCGGGTGCCGTTCTCCAGCAGGACCGCGGCCACCCGGCCGTTTTCGCCTTCGATGCGGTCCACCCGGGCGCCGGTCATCACCTCGATGCCCTGCTCGTGCAGGCGCCGCACCGCCTCGCGCGATTCGTCACGCACGTCGTCCGCGACCGCGAACACCGCCAGCGGCGTGGTCTGCTCCAGCATCGTGATGGCGGCCTGCCCGCGCGCCGCCGCCCGCTCCACGGCGGCCCGGAGCGGGCCGGCCGGCTCCACGCCGAGCCGGCGCAGCAGCGCCGGCCCGCCGAGCACGAGCGCCCGTCCGCCCACGACCGCCTGCACGCCGTGCCCGGGCACGG
>JAFGIS010000398.1 GCA_016929495.1 Polyangiaceae bacterium
CAGCGTCTCCAGCGCGTCGAGTTCAATGGAGTAGGGAATGGACCTACACGCCGACGTCCCACTCAAGCTTGGTTAACGCCTATGCCCTGGCCCGGTCTCCCCGCCCAGCGTTTCGACGGCAATGCCTTTGACCGTTTGCCCCGTGAAGGTGCTCTGCGTGATCTGCACGTCAGCCCCGGCCAGGCCGTGTAACGCTGTCCCGTTGTCCTGGAATGCAGAAGCCGTAATCGTGGTGTATGCGCCCTTTGAGTAGATGGCAAGGGCGTTCCTGGCGAACTCGCATGTCTCGACAATGGTGTGAGACATGATGCCATCAATCGCTGTTCCGTTGTCATACAGGTCGGAGTCGGTGATGGACAAGTGCGCCATGCTGCTCCACCCGGCAGTGCGCTGAGTATAGATCGCAGTCGAGCAGTTTTCGAAGGTGCAGCCCTCCGCGACCAGGTCGACGGCATCAATCCCCCGGCTCTCGTGCGATACGGTGCAATCGGTGGCATCCATTGTGCCATTCCAGTACACGGCTGTCCCCCCGTTCTGGGCAATGCGCGTGTTGTACAGGCTCAAGTTCGAGAGCGCATCGCCGAAGATCGCACTCCCTTCGCTCGCCGCATTGCCGGAGAACTCGCAGTTCTGCACCGTCATCGAGCCATTCAAGACCAGCAGCCCGCCTCCGCGAGCAGCATCGCCTGTCCCGTTGGCGTTTCCTCCAGTGACGACGAAACCGTCCAGCAGTGCCCCGTCCGCCCCGGTTACGACGTGGTACGCATTGTCCGTCGTGTCATCCGGTACGCCGACGTCACCGCTGAGCACTGTCGGATGGTTGGGGATGTCTCGCTGGTCCTTGTTCGTTTCGACCCCGCCGAAGCCCCCGATCAGCTTGCTGTTGGGGAGTAGCGTCAGCGTCGAATCTCTGGTGCTTCCGGGATAGTAAGTGCCCTCTGCCACCCAGATCTCGCACGCGCTTGGGATCGATGCGGAGAGTGCGTGGCCGAGCGTGGCATACGCTTGAGCCCACGAGCGACCGGTTGCGGCGTCGTAGCCAGTCTTCTGGTTCACGTAGTAGACGCACGTTTGGCAGCCGTCCCCAGCCCAACCATCCTGACAGAGGCATTGACCATCCGCGCAAAGGCCGTTCGCGTCAGGGCAGTCGTCGACTACGCCGAGGTTGGTGTCGCAGGAGTCGTACTCGACGGCGTCTCCGTTGGCGTCGCAGATCCTGTAGGTGCTCTCGCCACAGCACTTGTTGGTTTCGGGGTTGCAGGTGTCGTCCGGCAGACAGGGGTCACCGGAGTGCTCGGAGCAGGATCCGCCCAGACAGCTGTCGGTGCCGTTGCAGAACACCTCGTCATCGCACGGCGCGCTGTCCCGGTCCGACCACGCGTCGGGCGCGAGAGACGGCTGGCACCACTCGCAGGGGTTGTCGGGATTGACGGCTTCAGGATCGCGACAGTCACCCTCTATCCAACAGCCGTCGCACACCGCTGGAGCGCCGGCTGCGCCCGCCGTCGGCGCCGCTCCTGCGCTGCCCGCCATGGCCGAGGGACCGCCAGCCGTTCCAGCGGATCCGGCGCGACCCGGGTCGACAACACCGCCGCCTCCGCCGGAGCCCGCGTGGGGCGCCGAACCCGCCGCGCCCGCGTTGCCTGCGAGCTCAGCCAGAGATCCGCCTCCGCCGTGGCCACTGGTTGTGCCACCCGTGGCGCCGCCCGTTGCAGAGCCGCCCCCGGTGACAGACGTCCCGCCGGTGCCCGGAAGCTCTCCGCCAGTGCCGACGGCCCCGCCGGTGCCGTTGGCTCCGCCGGTGCCGATGGCTCCACCTGTACCGGTTTGACCTCCGGTCTGGACTGGCCCACCCGTGCCACCCACCTCACCCGTCGTGCCGCCTGTAGCTCCGTCGTGCCCGCCACCTTGGTCTGCAGGCTGTCCTGCAGCGCCCAGAGTTCCGCCGCTGCCGGGAGGCTCTCCGCCAGTGCCGACGGTCCCGCCGGTGCCGGTTCTACCTCCGGTCTGGTCCAAGCCACCTGTGCCGCCCACCTCGCTCGTCGCGCCCGCAGCCGCGTTGTGCGCGCCACCTCCCTGGGTGCTGTGTCCTCCGTCCGTCGGAGCGGCTCCTGCGCTCGAGTTCGAGCCGCCGGACGCGTCTCGCCCGGCTGATGCGCTGCTGGACCCGCCCTGCTGCAGACCCTGGGCGCCGCCGGTTGCGCCGCCTACGGCCGAGCCGGCGGTCGATCCATCTGCCGATTGACCTGGACTGCCTCCGGTGTCCTGCTCGTTGCCCCCCGCATCCCAGCCCGCGCTGCCGGCGTTCGACGAGCCACCGGTTGCCAGGTAGCCCTCGTCATTGCCGAGTAGCCAATTGCAGGCGGTCGAGGCGAACACCACTGCGAGAGCGAGCAGCCAGGTCGATGCCAAGCGCAGGCCAGGCATCACCACGACCCCTGCACCGCGATGCTGCGCGGACCAATGGATACACGTGCCTGGGTGGGAGCAGCGGACTCATGGTTCGCCATGAGCCAGAACGTCGTCCCTGCCGCCAGGCCCGCGGCTCCGACGATGAAGCTCACGGTCGAGATATTGCCAGCCAGGCGCGCGTCGTCCTTGAGCTCCACGCCCTCGGTGTCTCGACAGGCGCTTCCGTCACAGTGCTTTGCTGCTTCGTCGTGCTTGGACATCGAAACCAGCCCGGAAATGGTGCCCACCGCCAGACCCGCGACGCCGACTCCCGCAAAGACCAGGACCAAGGGCGGCGGAAGCTCGAACGCGTGTGTCTGCCGGTCGTGAGTGACCGCAGGGGCGGCACTCGGCGCGACGAGGGTCGGTTGCCGCTCCGGTGGCGGCGGGGGAACGGGAGGCGCAACCGGCACCGAATGGGGTTCGAGCTCCGGCACTTCTACCGTGACCGTCTGCCCCTTCTCGAGAGACACCGTCGTCTCCCAGGGCTCGCGATCCGGAGCAGACGCGCTCAGCTTGTGCTCTCCCGGGTCGAAAGGCAGCGCTTGTCCCCACTCGTCGGCGCCGACCGCTTTCGAATCGCAGAAGACCTCCAGGCCAGCGACCTTGTTGGCACTGGCCACCGTGATGACGATTTTCGGGACGAGCGAAGCCAGAGCTTCGGCTCGTGCGCGGGCAGCGCGAGCGCGCGCGTCCTTGCCGTCCCTGGCAGCCGCGCTCGCTGCTTCGATATACGCGGCCCACGCACTGGCGAGCTTTCCCTCCTTCTCGTAGCAGTCCCCCAGGTTGATCAGCGTCGCGCTCTTGGCCTCGAGCCGCCGACTCTCTTCGAGCTTGGGACAGGCTTCGGAGTACTTTCCCTGGTGCATCAGCTGTCTGGCCTGCTCGAATAGCTCGCGAGCAGACGCGCCGTCGTTCGTGCTCGGACTCGCGGGGACTGGCGCCGGAAGGGCCACGAGCACCAACGCCAAGGTCAACGCGGCCAGATCTCGAAGACGGGGCGGAGACAGTGCCATGGGGTTCCTCAGTCCCAGACGCCGTACACGCTGTCCTTGTCGGGCGGGCGTGACGGGGATGCGGGGGTCGTGGTCGTTGGCGCGGGTCGAGGTCTTTCCGGAGCAGCGGCCCCAGAGTTGCGACCGGTGGTTCGATGCTGGGTCGTTGCGCGTCCGGTCGTCGTCGAGGCGGGTGTCGTGGACGAAGGTGCTGCGGCGCCCGAGGCGGGCTTGCTCTCGACGGGGAGAACCCGGGCCGATTCGACGGGTTTCGCTGGGGCCGCGTGCGGTGAGCTGCTCTGCGTCGGCCGGACCACTGGCGTATCGGTCCCTGCGGACGCTGGCGCGCCGCGGCTCGTTGGCGCGCCCGATGGCGAGGACCCTTCGGGCAGCGCACGCGAAGCGGCCGGCAGCGGTGCCGGACCCGACTTCGACAGCACGGCGAAGGCGATGAGTGCCACGACGGCGAGCACGCCGGCGCTGGCGAGCACCAGCACGAGCCCACGTCTATGGGTCGTCGTTGGGTGCGCCGTGTGGCCCCAGGACGCTGCTGTCTCGCTGACCGGCGGTTGGCTGGCGGTCTGGGCGGGCGCGCGCACGCTGACGCCGCTGGTGCCCGGATGGGCGCGTTGTACGATGGCAGCAATCCCTTCGACCAACGTCCGAGCATGCCGCGGTGCGAAGGGGAGAAGGTCCACCGCCAGCTCGGCGACGTTCGAGTAGCGCTTGGCGCGATCTTTCGCGAGGCACTTCTGCACCACCTGGTCGAGCCCCGGAGGAAGGCCCGGTTGCACCTCGTGCAGTGACGGCGCGGGCCGGCTCGTTATGTTGGTGAACAGCTCCGCCAGGCCTTCGCCACCGAAGGGCGCGCTTGCCGTCAGCAGCTCGTACAGGATGACACCGAGCGACCAGATGTCCGTGCGCGCATCGACGCTTCGCGCCGATTGGAGCTGCTCGGGCGACGAGTAGCGCGGCGAGCCGAGCAGACACGCCGACTGCGTCGCGACCAGGTCGAGACCCGCCGGCGCCGGTCCCGCAACCTTGGATATGCCGAAATCGAGCACTTTGATGGACAGGGAACCGTCGGGTTTCTGGATGCAAAACAGGTTGGCTGGCTTGAGGTCCCGGTGAACGATGCCGAGCCCGTGGGCCTCGGCGATCGCCTCGCACGCCTGCAGAACGAACTCGATCGCTTGTTCGACCGGCAGGGCTCCCCGCTTCGCGAGCCAGGCGCCCAGATCCGTCCCGTCGAGGTACTCCATCACGATATACGGAGCGCCGTTGGGCAGCCTTCCGGCGTCGGTCACCCGAGCAACGTGCTCGCTTCGGATCTTGGCCGCGGCCTGAGCCTCGCGCGTGAACCGGCCGATGGCCTCACCCTCGCTCAGCGCACCGGGCAGTAGCAGCTTGATGGCCACCGACGTGTCAAGGTCCAGGTGGTGCGCGGCCGCAACGAGGCCCATCCCTCCGGCGCCGAGCACCTTCTCGAGACGGTACTTGCCCGCAAGGACATCACCGAGCCCTACTCCCATTGCCAGTAGCGCGCCCAGATGCGGATCCGTCGTCATGTCGCACCACTCGGTGTGCCGAGGCCGGTCCTCGGGGCACCAAGCGCCCGCATCCACGGAATCTCGTCCAGGCGATGGCAGAGATCAAGAGCGCCCGCCGTCCGCGGCATCAGCAGCGGGAATACTCGCTCTTCCGGCCAGAGAAACACGCCGGCACGCCTGCCCGGAGCAACTGGGGCGACCTCGTGTCTATCTGGACCGGCCGCACCCGGGCACGCATGGTGCCCTGGACGACAGACACCCCTGGGTGCCTCCACGACCACCGTGCAGCCGCCCGGTCAGTCTGCGATCAGGCTGGCACTGTTCCCACCGCCACCCCTACGGCTCGACCCACCCGATGTCATCGGCGAGGCGCCTCGGCGTCGGGGCGAACGTGATGCGCTGTGAGCGCTTGAACAGTGCGCGCTCCAGCCTTCGCGCACGCGTCTGCAAATCCGGCGGGGGCCCGGCGGCGCAGCCGCCCGGCACGAGCTGCGACAACAGGTAGCCCAGGGCGATGGCATTGGCGCTGCCACCTGTGGACACGCGGCACGCCTGGTGCAGCGACGACACCCCGGTGGCCTCGTCGGCGAAGCTCGCCAGATAGGCTGATACCTCGGCCCGCGCTGCGATGCTCAGCCCGTCGCGGCAGGCAGGACACCCGAGCGGCTGCCGGAACACCTCGGAGGGGTCACCATCGGCGACGTGACGGGCCTCGTGCACGGCCACTCCGCGGATCAAGTGAGCAGTGAGCTCCGCCAGGGCTGGTGCCAGCTCGGACTCGCGCGCCAGGACCTCGGACTCCAGATCGATGGCAGCGGCCTCGTCGACGGTGACGGGAGGACAGGGCCAGTCGTTCGTCCTCTCTGCCAGACGCATCAATTCCGCCCGGAACGTTGCGGGGTAGCCGCGGATCGGAGGCCGGCGCAGCCGAAATCGACTTCCGCAGTCCCGGCGCTCCCCGACCGCGTCGCGCATCAGCAGCAGTGCGCGAAACGAGGGTGCGGTCCGCGCCAGCACCGCGAAATGCTCCGGGCTGAGAGCAGTCCGGACCTCGGCTGACACTGCGCTGGCGAACTGGCCGTCCGTGTGAGTGGCATGGGAGCTCAGCTCGTGCAACAGAGGCCAGACCCGAAGCTCGGCATGGTCTCGGACTGCCCCGACGAGCACCTGCGCCGCTCCGTCACGAACGCCGGTTCGGCCCAACGCAGCGTCGTCCACGTTCAGGTGGTCTGCGCGCTCGAGCACGAGCAGGGGGTAGGTTCGGTCTCCGACTCGAAAGGTGCTGCGGGCGCGGATAGCGTAGGTCTGGATGACCAGGCCGCTGCTTCCGGAGCCGACCAAGCCGTTCCAGTCGAGGTACCAGGGCACGCCGGATCTGCCGAGGTACTCGTTCCAGGCCCAGGCCAGGTACTCGATACGCTGGCGCTGTCCCGTCGGTGCAGTGCGCGCCACGTCACGCAGTCCGGTGAGCAACGATACGAGATTGGGATCAGGGCTCGTCTCGGCCAGAGCCGCGGCGAACAAGGCATGTTCCTTGGCCGGGCTTCTGCCCCACCCCAGGCTGAGCCCCCAGCGTGGCAGCAGGCGCTCGTGCAGGAGCCCCCAATCGATGCTGGCGAGAGCATCAGGGTTGGGGGTCACGGCAGGCACGTAGCGGCGCTCCCCGGTCCACGTCCTCTCGCCCCGCCACCATTCACCCAGCCGGACGCCCCAGCAATCTGACATCAACAGACCGAGCAGCAGCGTGATGACGGCAACGGGCACCGTCGCCGGCAGCAGCGTCCGTCGACGCTGCAACGCCACGAGCTCCCAGTGAAGGGCCTCCTCGACTCGCAGTTCCGACACGGAGTTATGACCTGCGATGCGGGCGAGAGTTCCCGGCGGTCTGAAGTTTTGTGCCTCGACCCGAGCAGGCCAGCGAGTTCGGGGCACCTTGCTGGGTTCCGGCCTGTGGGGCCGGTTCGGGTGCGGTCGACTGGCACTACGTAGGATAGTTCGGCGGCCGAACGGCCTCGAGATGCCAGATGTCTCTCGCATACTCACGGATCGTGCGGTCGCTCGAGAACTTGCCGACGCGCGCGGTGTTCAGGATGGCGCTGCGCGCCCAGCGGTCTCGGTCGCTGTAGGCGCGATCGACCTCCAGTTGCGTCTGACAGTATGCCTCGAAGTCGGCGAGCACGAAGAACGGGTCGCCCCCTTCGAGCAGACTGCCCACGACGGGCCGGAGCTCCTCCTCGGGAGCGAAGAAACCGGAACGCAGCCAGTCGATCGCCAGGCGGATTTCTTCGGAACGATGATAGTAGTCCCACGGACTGTAGCCGTTGTTACGGAGCGTATCGATCTGTTCGACCGCGTTGCCGAAGATGAAGATGTTCTCCTGACCGACCTCCTCCAGGATCTCGATGTTGGCGCCGTCGAGCGTGCCGATGGTGAGCGCGCCGTTGAGCGCGAGCTTCATGTTTCCCGTGCCCGAGGCCTCCTTGCCGGCCGTGGAGATCTGCTCCGACAAGTCCGTGCCGGGAATGATGCGCTCGGCGAGGCTCACCGAGTAGTTCGGTAGAAAGGCGACCTTGATCGCCCCACGCAGGCGTGCATCCTCGTTGATTTTCCTGGCCACGGCATTGATGGCGAAGATGATCCGCTTCGCAAGATCGTACCCGGGGGCGGCCTTGGCGCCGAACACGAATACTCGCTTGTTCTGCAGAAGATCCGGCTGATGCAGCAAGCGGCGGTACAAGGAAACGATGTGAAGCAGGTTCAGGTGCTGACGCTTGTACTCGTGCAGCCGCTTGATCTGCACATCGAACAGGGCCGATGGGTCGACCTCGACCTTGCATTCTCTGTGGATCAGAGCGGCCAAGTCCTCTTTGTTCGCGTGCTTGACGCCCATGAAACGCCGCTGGAACTCGGCGTCATCGACGTAGCGCTCGAGCGCTCGAAGTCTGTCCAGGTCCCGGGGCCAACTGCTGTCACCCAGGGCCTCGTCCAGAAGTTCCGACAGGCGCGGATTGCACTGCTTGAGCCAGCGCCTGGGCGTGATGCCGTTGGTCTTGTTCTGTAGCTTGCCGGGGCTCAGCGTTTCGAAGTCGCGGAACAGACGCTGCTTCAAGAGCTCCGTATGCAGCGCCGCCACGCCGTTGACCGTGTGACACGCGACCACCGACAGATGAGCCATCCGAACGTACTTCGGATATCCCTCCTCGATGATCGAGAGGTCGCGAAGCTTGTCCGTGTCGCCCGGCCAGCGCTGGGCGACGCTGGCGAGGAAGCGCGTGTTGATCTCGTAGATGATCTGGATGTGGCGCGGCAGCACCTTCTCCATGAGCGGTACGCTCCAGCGTTCGAGCGCCTCGGGTAGCAGCGTGTGGTTCGTATAGGAGAAGACCCTTTGACAGATGCCCCAGGCCCGGTCCCACTCGAGCCCCGTCTCGTCGACGAGAATCCGCATGAGCTCGGGGATGGCGAGCGCGGGGTGCGTGTCGTTGAGCTGGACGGCGACCTTGTCCGCGAAACGGTCCCAATTCGGCAGGCCACGGCCGTCCCCGTTCGTTCGGGTGAAGCGACGAATGATGTCCTTGAGCGAGCAGGCCACGAAGAAGTACTGCTGCACCAAGCGCAGCTCCTTGCCGCTCTCGGACGAGTCGCTGGGGTACAAGACCTTCGTTATCGTTTCGCTGATGGCCTTCTCGCGCACCGCGTCGACATAGCCGCCCTCGTTGAACGTGCCGAGGTCGAACTCGGTGGTGGCCCGCGACTCCCACAGACGAAGGAAGTTGACGGTCGCGCCGCCATAGCCGCATATGGGCAGGTCGTGCGGAACCCCGAGTACGGTGCTGCCGTCGACCCACACGGCTGCGAAATCGCCCCGGTCATTCAATCGGGTTTCCACGCTGCCATAGAGCTTCACACGGACGGCGTACTCCGTGCGCATCACGAACCAGGGGCTGAGCGATTGGAGCCAGTCATCAGCGAACTCCGTCTGCTTGCCGTCGATGAAACGCTGCGTGAACAGGCCGAATTCGTAGAAAATGCCATAGCCGATGGCTGGCAGATCGAGCGTCGCCAGGGAGTCGAGGAAGCATGCTGCGAGCCGCCCGAGACCGCCGTTGCCGAGACCCATGTCCCGTTCGTCCTCGCTCAGCGTCGGCAGGTCGTGCCCGAGATCGGCGAGCGCTTCCCGCGTGGCGTCGAGCAACCCGGCATTGTAGAGGTTGTTGTGGAGCATCCGGCCCATCAGGTACTCGAGCGAGAGGTAGTAGACGCGCCGGGCGCTCGCGCGCTCGTGAGCCTCCATGGTCGCGATGAAACGCTCCATGATGCGATCGCGGACGGCGTGCGCCGTCGCGAGGTACCAGTCCCGCGGCGTCGCCGTCTTGGGATCGCGCGCCAGAGTGAACTTCAGATGGTTCTGGATGGAGGCTTTCATGCCCTTGACCGTGGCGTCGATACGAAACCGGAAGTCTCGGGTGAGGTTGTGCGGCCCGATCGGAAGCGAGGACGGCAACGCGGAAAGGGGGATCTCGTCGACAGGAGAAAGCGGAGTGTCGGTCATTGCGGAGGTTCCTCTGTGCATCCGGCCCACGGTCTCGCGTCGGCAGGGGACCGAGCTGGGATGGGTCCAAGCGGCAAGGGTACGAAGCCTCGGGGGTGGGTGGCAATGAAGACAAGATGGGCGGCTGACCAGACTGATCGAACGTGCCTTCCAGCGTCGAGGCTTCTGCCCGAGCCCCGGCCCAGAGGGGGACGTTACGTTCGACCCGGCGATGCCCTAGGTCTTCCCCATGGACGACACCCCGCAGCTCAGGCGTCCGAACCGCTTGGCGACCGCCACGAGTCCCTACCTCCGTCAGCATGCCCACAACCCCGTCGATTGGTGCCCGTGGGACCCGCAAGCACTCGCCAGGGCCAAACAGGACGACAAGCCAATATTCCTCAGCATCGGGTACGCCGCCTGCCACTGGTGCCACGTCATGGAGCGCGAGTCGTTCGAGGACGAGAGCATCGCCGCTGTTCTCAACGACGGGTTCGTCTGCATCAAAGTGGACCGGGAAGAACGCCCGGACCTCGACGGACTGTACATGCCGGCTGCGGTTGCCGTCAGCGGGTCGGGAGGCTGGCCCATGACAGTGTTCCTGACGCCCGACCAGAAACCCTTCTTCGCGGGCACTTACTTCCCTCCGACGGATCGCGGAGGGCGCCTCGGGCTCAGGACCGTTCTCGAGCGCGTCGTGGAGCTCTGGCGCGGTGAGCGCGCGGGGCTCGTAGCACAAGCGAACGAGTTGACCGAGCTCATCACCGAGCAGCATCACCCTGAGCCGCTGCGGGGGCTGACGCGCGATCTGGGCCTCGGGAGATCGGATCCATTCACAGACCGGCAGATGGCCACCGACCAGGCCTGGGTGGAGCGCGCCATCGACCGCGCCATCGCGGGGCTCGAAAGGACTTTCGACGGTTCGTACGGCGGGTTCGGTCCTGCGCCGAAGTTCCCACCCTTGAGCGCGCTGTCGCTGCTCATGAGTCGGTATCGGAACGTGCCAGAGCAGAAGCTGACCACCATGCTGATCGCCACCCTGGAAGGCATGTGGCGCGGCGGGCTCTACGACCACCTCGGCGGAGGATTCGCTCGCTACAGCACGGACGAACGCTGGCTCGTGCCTCACTTCGAGAAGATGCTGATCGACAATGCGAGCCTGGCGAGGATCTATCTCGACGCGAGCGTGCTGTCTGGCAGGTCGAGGTACCGGCGGGTCGCGATGGAAACACTCGATTTCGTGCTTCGGGACATGCAAAGCCCCGGTGGGGGCTTCTACTCGGCGATCGACGCGGACAGCGAGGGGGAGGAAGGCAAGTACTTCGTCTGGAAGCTCGATGAGCTTCGCAGGATCCTCGATTGTGAGGAACTGACCTGTTTCTCGGACCACTTCGGGGTGAGCGTGTCCGGCAACTGGGAAGGCTCGTCCATTCTCCACATTGCCAAAGAAACGGCCGAGGTGGCCCGACGGTTCGGGATGCCCGAAGCGCGCACCGAGCTCTTGCTCGAGCGTGCACGCAATAAGGCGCTCGCGGAGCGGTCCCAGCGTGTCGCGCCGCTCACCGACGACAAGCTCATCACGGCCTACAACGGCTTGATGATCGGGGCCATGGCGCATGCGCACCGCATCACGAGGGACGCGAAGTACCTCGGGGCTGCCGAGCGGGCCGCGCGGCGCGTTCTCGGCGAGCTCAGTCGTCCTGACGGTGGGCTCTACCGAACGGCACGCGAGGGCGTGGCCCATACGCACGCCTTCCTCGATGACTATGCCTATTTCGGCGATGCCCTGGTGGATCTCTACGAAGCCGGTGCCGGAGCGTGGGCCCTGGACCAGGCGCATCGGCTGGTCGAGCGCATGAACAGCGACTTCTCCGACACTGCCACCGGAGGTTTCTTCGAGACGGCTCGAAACAGCGAGCCGCTGCTCACCAGGCCTGCGGCCAGGTGCGAGGATGAAGCCAGCCCGCCACCGGTGGTCGTGGCTGCGCGCGTGATGCTGCGCCTCGCGCGCCATTTCGAACAGCCGTCCTGGGCCGAGCGGGCCGAACGAGCGCTCGCTGCTCGCGCTGACCGCGCTCTGCAATGGCCGAGCGCCTACATGGCCTATCTGGCTTTGCTGGAGGAGAAGCGCGCGCCGGCCCTTGACCTCGTTCTGGTCGGCAGACCCGGCGAACCACGGATCGAGGCCCTGTGGCTCGAGCTCGCGAGGTTTCCGATCAACAACGCGGTGATGGCTCATGTGGATCCGGACGACCCGGACCCGCGGGTCAAGGGCCTTGCGCTGCTCGAGGGCAAGACGCTCGTCGGAGACAAGCCCGCTCTGTACGTGTGCCACGACAGCGTCTGCGACCTACCCGTGACCGAGCCCGATGATGTCGAGGCTGCGCTCGGGCGGGCGCGCAGTGTCTGACATCTGCTGCTTGGGTCTCGTGTTCGCGTTCAGAACCTCCCCACGCCGGCGACGCCGAGGCCGTACGGACTGGCCCAGGGCACGAGCGCCCAACGGGGCGAGCGAGGCGAGGCGATCGGCGGCTCGAGCCGCACCGAGACATCGTCGTCGAAGGGCAACAGGGCACTCGTCACCAGGCCTGCCACGGGTGCAGCGCCGGCCGCAACGGCTTCGGCCAGGCACAGCCCGCGCATGCCGCGTCGTCGGTAGTGGATGTACGGTCCAGCGACGCCGACGCCGGTGCCGACCAGGATCCCGACGAGCACGTCGGTCGGAAAATGCTGGCCGGCGCGCACCCTGAGTCCGGCGGTCAAGCCTGCCAGGAACAGCTCGGTCCCCCAGACGGTCGCGCGCGCTGCGCGATCGTTGGACGTCTGCGTGAACAGCAGTGAACCGGACACGCCGGCCGCGAACGTCAGTGCCGAGTGGCCCGAGTAGAAGGACAGGTGCGTCTCCTTGCCTTGTCGCGCCGAGAATCGCGCAACGCGAGGATCGGAGCTGTAGAAGTAGGGCCGCGGCCGGCCGACGAGGACCTTGGCCACGGCGTTGATGCCCAGGGTGACGCTCAGTGTCTCTGCGTAGATGAAGAGCCTTTCTCCGGTCGCGGCGTCGAAGCCCTGGCCCACCTGTAGCGCTGCCGGAATGACGATCGCGACCGCGCCCGAGCTGTCGCTCAGGCTGTCGGCGCTGGAACTGGATCTCCCGCGGTACCCGGTGTCGAAGGGCAACGGCTCGCTCTGCCAACGGCCGCTCGCGTTCACGGGGAGCAGCGACGCGCCGAGTGCAAGCGCCACGCCGGTCCCGGTCACGATGCTGTCGGCCACCCACCAAACCCGCGGCCGCGGCGGCGCGTCGGCCGACTGCGCCCGAGCAGGCGCGGCGCCGAGCGCTGCCAGGGCGAACGCCCATCCCATCGCAACACGCCGTGCACGCACCCCGAGACCTTAGCACGGCCCCGCGTCTACCCGCAGCTACCATCTGCCAGGCAACGCTCGCCGGCCCGGCACAGCACACCGGCGCACTTGCACGCGCCGTCCGCGCAAACGCCCACGCTGCCCGCGTCGCAAGCGCCATCGCCGGTACAACGGCACTCACCGCTCGAGCACTGGAACTCCTTGGTTGGACAGCTGTGACCGCAGGAGCCGCAGTGGTCGGCGCTGGTCTCGAGGTCAACGCACTGCCTGCTGCCGAGGCAGCAGGTTTCGCTGGCCGCGCAGGCCTTCTTGCCGTCGCAGCCGCAACGTACGGCTTCGTTCTTTTTGCCTACGCAGGTTTCTCCCACCACGCAGGTCGTGCCGGCGCAAACGCAGATCCCATCGCCACCGCAGCTCGCGCCGCTGTCGAAAACGCCGCAGCTGGCGTCGCCCGTGCAGCCACACTGCCCCTGCCTGCACTCGAGCGTGCTATTCGTGCCGATGCACTTGTTGGTGCAGCTGCCGCAGTGCACGTCGTCGCTGGAAAGCTCCGTCTCGCAGCCGTCGTCCGCTTGCGCACCGGCTGGGCTACAGTTGGCGGATCCGGAGCTGCAGCGGGCGACGCAGCTCCCGGCCACGCACCGGGGCGGCTCGCTCGTGCCCGAGCTCGAGCAGACGCGACCGCAGGAGCCGCAGTGGTTCGGATCCGAGCTCGTGTCCACGCAGGCCCCGTCGCACAGCGTCGCGCCCGAGCAGGCTTGTCCGGCCGCACCCGCGGCGGCAGAGTCGCCAGCCCCTGTCTGTCCGCCGCTCGGCGCGCCCGCTGTACCTGTGCCGCCAAAGCCTGGAGCCCCCGCGTGCCCGCCGCTCGGAGCTCCCGCCGAACCGGAGCTGGCCGTCGGCTGGCCGCCGCTGTGGTCTGCATCACCCCCGGATCCAGCCGTGGTCGGAGCCCCAGCCGCACCCGCCGGGTCTGCAACGCCGCCCGTACTCGCGTGACCCGCGCTGCCGCCCTGGACCGCGGTGCCATCCAGCGTCCCCAGGGGCACGCATTCACGCGTCTTGGTGTTGCACTCGAATCCGGCGCCGCAGCGATCATGGCTGTCGCAGCGCCCCGAGCTCAGGGCGTCCGAAAGATCGCCCGCCTCGCAGCCCAGGGCCACCAGGACGGTCCCGATGCCGAGGCGCACGTTCATTCGAGCCTCCGGCGCATGAACAGACCGCACACCAGGCCGTCACATCCAACCTGGGCGCTCACGACACGCGACGGCCTACGAGCCTGATGCTCGGCGCCCGCCTTGGTTGGGGCTGGGCCAGAGGACAAGTCCCAGAGCACGAGACCGCCGCCGACCAACGCGAGTACGCTGCCGATCCCGAGCAGGACCCGCGCATTGCGCTGGTAGTCCTGCATGGACTGGTACTCGTCGAGCCGGGCAAGCTGGGCTTCGTGCCGGGGGATCTCGGACTCGCTGTGGCGTCGGAACAGCTCGTAGACGCCGGCTCCTCCCAGCGCGACGGCGCTTCCTGCGAGGACCCCCCACGTCCAGACGTGGATCTTGGCGCCCGATCGGTGAGCTGCCTCCGACTCGGCGGGCCTTGGGGCCGCGGCAGGCGCGGGGACGGGCTGCTGCTCGACCTTCGCCGGCACGGTACTGGGCTCGCTCTCGACCTGACTCAGTCTCACGCTCACGTCGACGGCCCGTTCGGCGGGCAGATCGAGCTTCTCGACGGCGTCCTCGTATCCCGACCGTGCGAGCTTCAGCGCGTGCACGCCGGGCGCGAGCTCTCCGGTCCAGGGAGTGATGCCCACAGGTGTCTCGTCCACGTGCACGGTGGCGCCTTCGGGATCGCTCAAGACGGTGACCTGTTGCACGCCGCGGGTTGCGAGCGTCTGTTCCAGACTCCGGATGCGCTCCGTCACTTGGTCGAGATCCTCGGCGTACGGCGACTCACGGACGTACTGGCGGTAGTAGCGCAGCGCGCTGGGCGTGTCCTTCATGCGCTCTGCGCAGCGGCCGAGGTTGAAGCTGAACGCTGGACTCGGGTAGAGCTTGCGGGCCTCGAGAAACGTGTCGAACGCCTCTGCGTAACGCCCTGCCCTGTACAGCTGTATTCCGCGATCGAATCGTGCGGCGGCCCGCTCGCGTTGGCTCTGTGCTTCGGATCCTCGCGGCGATGCCGGAGCGGCTCCGGTACGCGGCTGGGCTGCCACAGGTGCGCCGCGGAGCAGCATCGCCGCAACCAAGGCAGCGCTTGCCCACCGCACGACGCGGATGGCTGACAGGGTTCCTGGTGGCCGGTGTTCTCGGTGCATGCTCAGAACGTCGTCTTGAGGTCCGTGTCCGTATCCGGGTCCGGGTTGGGTGGAAAGGCTTGGGTGGGTGGCGCGGGACGGTTCTCCGTCCGGGAGCTGCCGGCCGGCTGTTTCGGGGCCGCGGCGGGAGGTGTCCGAGGCGGGCGTCCAGCTCGCTTGGGCACCGCAGCGGCAGAGGCGCCTCGGGAACCAGCGTTTTGGCTGGACCGGGCGGGTGATGCCGTCGCTTCGTGCGGCGTCGGCTGCGGCGACTCGGGCCCCCTTGCCGCGTTCGAGGGCTGCCGCGCCGATCCCAGGGGCCGAGCAGGGCTTGGCTGGGCTGCCGCCGAAGGCGCTGCTGCGGGTCGCTGAGGCTCGCTGCTTGGCCGAAGCGCGTTGATAGCTGCCGCAACGGCCAACCCGAACGCGACCAGGGCTGCCAGCGTCCAGGCCACGCCGGTCCGTCCGAAGCTCGTCTTGGTGACGGTGGGCGTGGAAACCGGCGCCTCGGAGCCAGCGGAGTCGTCGACGGGGGTCGAGCTACTGGGCTTCGCGGGATCGCTGGGTGCACCGGGATCCCCGGAGATGGGCCTATCGAAGCTCAGCGTCCGGACATAGGACGGCGCCTCGCTGGGCCGTGTGACGGGCATCCAGGTCGACTGCAGAGAGGTGTTCGTTGCGTCGTCCGATACGCCGCGAGCCATGAGCCATTGGGCCAGCTCGATGCCCAGGATCCGTATCGAAGGCCAGCGTTCCCGCCGGTTCTTCACAAGTCCGCGCTGCATGAGGTCCCAGAGCTCCGCTTGGTCGGGCAAGATCGAAACGAGCGGAACGGGATCCCTTTCGATCACCTCCCGCAAGACCGCGTTGTAGTTGGTGCCGACGAAAGGAGGGCTCCCCACCAGCACCTCGTACAGCACGACGCAGAATGACCAGATGTCCGTGCGATAGTCGACTTCGGCCCCGCGAGCCTGTTCGGGGGACATGTAGCCAGGGCTGCCGAGCACCGAGTCCACGGTGAGCGGACTCGAGGCCGTCATCGTCGCGATACCGAAGTCGACGAGCTTCGGCTGAACGCCGCTGCCTTGCGACACGCTGAGGAAGATATTCTCGGGCTTGATGTCACGGTGCACGATGCCCTTCTCGTGAGCCGCTGCGACCGCGTGGGCCACGGGTAGAAGCAGTCTGACGGCCGCGACCGGCGGGAGCTGCCCCGCGCGCCCGATACGCGTGCGCAGGTCCTCCCCGCGCAGGCGCTCCATGACGATGTAGGGATCGCCCTCGTCGCTGTGCCCGTAGTCGAGCACGCGCACGATGGCGGGATGCCCGAGTCTCGCGGCGGCGCGCGCTTCGCGGTGGAATCTCTCTGCGTTGGTCGGACCCTGGGCAGTTCGGTGGAGGATCTTGACGGCGACCTCCGTGTCGAGCGCCTCGTGATGCGCGGCCCAGACGCTGCCCATGCCACCTCGACTCAGTCGCTTGATGAGGCGGAACTTGCCTCCGAGCACGGCTCCGGCCAGATCCGGTGCATCCGATCCATGGGGCTCCTTTGCGGCCGCGTGCGCCGATTTCGGAGTGCAGGACGAACCGGACGGCACAGCTCCCGGGCAAGCCCGTTCGGAGGACGAGGTTCGCGTCCCATCGCTCGACCGAGTCGACTCCGGGTCCGTACCGACGCCGCTGCCGCTACCCGGCGGCTCGGCAGCAGCCAAGCTAGCCTCCGACCCGGAGGTTCGCGGCGTGGTGGCGCGGTTGGCGTTCTCGTCGGGCATGGTCTATGCCGCCGTCCGGGCTCCTGGGGGACGGCCGTAGCCTTGCCATGGATATCTACTCCGAATGCACATCCGAATCATCGGACACAGGCAATGTGCCCTCCGGCCGAATCGTGCGAGAGCCGCTGGCGGTTCTTCGCATCCGCGGCCGTTGGCGCCCAGCGCAGACACAAATGCCGCCTGCGACCTGCCCATGTCCGTTGGATCCGACACGTTGATTCCTGACTTGTCATACGGCAGAAAGACACGACATGCTGAGCCGCGGCCCCGAAGTCCCGCCGGTGAGGCGGTTGGTCGACGGCGGCCGTGTTTGTGGTCAAAGGTGGGCCGCAGCCTGCCTCGGCCGCTTCGCACAGGCCGAGGAAGCGGGTCCGATGCGGAACCTGCGCGGCGGCTACTGCGGCGGCGCGAGGTGCTGGCGTCCTGTCTCCGGGGTTCGCCGCAGGATCCGCCGGCCAGGGCGACGCCGTCGAATTCTGCCGCGAATGCCCCACGTCTGGGCCAACCAACGCGTTGTTACTTGTGTGCCCTGTCTTGGAGACAGGGCGTAGGCTCTCATCCATGTCGCTTCGTGCCGAACGCTGGGTTCTCGTCGCTTGTCTGCCGACGGGTTGCGGTAGAACGGAATTGATGCTTGACCCCTGCCCGGATTGCCTGTCGGTGGACGGGCACGGCCTCAGTTCTGTGGACGCGGCCGGCACGGGCGGAGACGGGGGTGCGCCTTCAGAATCAGACGCGGGTTTCGCGGGCTCGAGCGGTTCCGAGGGCTGTTCACGGGGTCAGAGGATCCTGCTCGACGACGTGGTCAACGCGCGTGACATGGGCGGCGTGCCGCTTGCGGGGGGTGCCTCCGTCGCGTGCGGGACGCTCTATCGCGGTGCGCCGCTCGGCGGCTTCGATGATGCCGCCTGCGTGGCGTTTTCGGCGCTCGCCATTCGTACCGTGATCGACCTGCGAATGGAGTCGGAGCGCACCGGCAAGCCGGACTCGCCGTGTGTCGTGACGAGCACGGATGTCGTCGTCGCGCCGTTGCCCATTCCCTACAACGTGAGCCCCACCGACTACATCGCGGACTTGAACACGACCGACTCGATCGCCGCGGCATTCGCCGCGCTGGGCGACGACGCGGCGTATCCCGTCTACTTCCACTGCACCTGGGGTCGCGACCGCACCGGCGTGCTCGGCGCTGTGATCCTGCTCACTCTGGGCGCCAAGCACGAGGACATCCTCACCGAGTACGAACTCTCGGTCGAGGGCGGAGTCGGGGCCTATCCCGACAGCCTGAGCGCCGTGCTCGACGACATCGACGCGCGTGGCGGAGTCGAGGCGTATCTCGCCGAGGCGGGGGTAAGCCAGAGGTCGATCCAGGTGCTCAGGAGGCGCGCGGTCGTGCGATGAACCGGCCCTCAGCCGTGGCGCGTCGTTGTGCGGCGACGACCTCGCCCCAGCGTTTCCACCCGGCCATGGCAGAATTGCCACTCCCCGCCCCAAACGCGGCCGCTACACTCGACGACATAGCCCAACGGGAGAGCGGCCGTGAATCTGCAAGTCCTCATCGATTCGATCGTGCGTCAAATGACGGTGCTCATCGCGCAGCTTTCCACGGCGCGGGGGCTCAGGGCGCCCCTGGCAAACGTGGCCAACCAGGTGTTCCTCGACTTGGCCGAGGAGCTCCATCAGCAGGGCGTGAGTCGCAAGGTGAGCGCGGATATGTTCGGCCTCGCACTGCGTACCTACCTGCGCAAGATCCAGCGCCTGAGCGAGAGCTCCACGGAACAAGGCCGCTCGCTCTGGCAGGCCGTTCTCGAGTACCTGCAGAGGCACGACCTGCTGACGCGCGCCGAGGTCCTGCAGCACTTCTGCCGCGACGACTCTCAGGTGGTCGCGGGTGTGCTTCAGGATTTGAGCGACACCGGCCTCGTATATCGTGCCGGGGCCGGCCCGGCGACCAGCTACCGTGCAGCGACTCAAGCAGAGCTCGGCAGGGTGAGCGAGGCTGGCGCGGGTGTGGGATTCGACGAGCTCATCTGGGCCATCGTCTACCGGGAGGGGCCGCTGAGCGGCGAAGCGCTGGCGAGGATCACGCGACAAGCCGAGCTCGAAACGGTCATCTCGAGGTTGCTCGCGGCCGGGCGCATACAAAGCGAGGTCCGCGGTACCGAGACGGTCTACAGCGCCAAGGATTTGTTCATCCCGCGCTACTCACCGGTGGGTTGGGAGGCGGCGGTGTTCGATCATTTTCAGGCGGTGGTCCAGACGATTGCCGCCCGGCTCACGACCGAGGCCGAGGCCCGTTCTGATCTGGTCGGCGGAAGCACCTACAGTCTCGAGGTCTGGCCCGGTCATCCCTACGAGCAAGAGGCGCTAGCCCAACTGGGTCAGTTTCGCGAAAGGACCTCGGCCCTTCGTGCCAAGATCCGGCAGCATAACCAGGAGCACCCACGTGGCAGCGACGTCATCCACATTACCGTCTACGGCGGCCAATGTGTCGTTCGTGAGCAACGGGAGGAAAGCAGCGATGTGTAACAGTGAGCAGAGGTGGTCCTGGGCCCTTGTCGCGTGGCTGGGTCTGTTGCTGTCGAGTTGCGGAGGCAGTACGGGTCAGAGCAGCGACAGCGAGACGCACTTCTTGAGGTACTGTGATGGCTCCTGCTCGGGCGGGCTCCGTTGTGTGTGCGGGGTGTGCACCAAAGCATGCGAGAAGGCAGCGACGTGTCGGGACATCTCGGAGGCGGCCGATTGCGTTGCGCCTACGGGTGCGACCTGCGAGTCGTCCGCTCCAGAGCGCGTTTGCGACGTGCTGTGCGATGCTGACGGCGATTGCGCGGACCTCGGCGACCGCTACCAGTGCTATCAGGGCGCATGCAGGCAAGGTACGCCGCCGAGCGCCGCGCCGCAGGCGGGTGCAGGTGGTGCGGGCGAAGCGGGCGCGGGTACGGGCGGCGCCCGGGCCGCTGCGGGCGCACCGCACGCCGGTGGTTCGACGCCGAGAGCCGGAGCGCCCGGAACGGGTGGTGCCACCGTGGGCGGAGCGGGCACGGGCGGAGCGGACACGGGCGGAGCGGGTACGGGCGGAGCGGACACGGGCGGAGCGGGCACGGGCGGAGCGGGCACGGGCGGAGCGGGCACGGGCGGAGCGGACACGGGCGGAGCGGGTGCAGCGACGACCTGCTACGCGGCGCTTGACGCTGATCCCGTCGACTTGGACGCGCCGAGTAGCGCGTACGCCCCCGCGTTCGCCTCTACGGAGGACGGCTTCGTCGGCGTGGCGCCGGGCGCGGACGGCGGCTATGCCATCACGCGGTACGGCGCGGACGGCGCGCTCCAGGGCAGCGTCGAGACCCTTTGGCCCGAAGTGCAGTACGTGCCAGAGGCCGAGCTCGCCGTCTCGGGGGACGTGCTGGCCATCGTGGATCTGGACGTGGACAAGGACACCCAGCGGCAAGTGTGCCGGCTCGCCATGGTCGGGCTCGCGGACGTGACGGCCCTACGAGAGCCGACTCGCTACAGCGATGCGCCCACTTCCGCCAGCGTCCTGAACGAAGCCGATGCCTGCGGCCTGGTCGCCGTCGACGGTGGCTTCGTCGTCCTATGGCATGCGCAGACGAGCGACACGAGCGACGAGTCGACGCTGTTCGCACAAGGCTACGACCTGGATGGCAACCAGGAGGGCGACCGTCTAGCTTTGGCGGTCGGCGACAAGCGGTCGGGGCTGTTCTCGGCTGCTTCGGACGGAACCCGCGCGGCGGTGGTCGTGGCCGGAAGCAAGGACGCTGCGCTCGAGCTCGCGTTCATCGAGGATGGACAGCTCAGCGCGGCCTCACTCGATCCCGGGGTGTCCGGCTTGTCAGACATCGTCGAGCTGGCGCCGGCCCGCGACGGATTCATCGCCAGAGCCGGGGACGAGCTGTCGGTGCTCGATCGAGACGGCCGCCTGCTGCATGGCCCCGTGTCGGTCGACTCCACGGTGCGCGTCGCACCGCTCGACGCCGGCTACGTGCTCGTGTCCAACGAGGAATATCTGGTCGCCCGCACGCTCGATGCCGAGCTCGGGGAACTGTCGGATCCGACCGCGATCAGCAACGATCGGGCCGCGAGCGCGTCTCAGCTGCTCTACGCGCCGGACGGCAGTCGCGTCGGCCTCATCTACAACGATAGCGGGCAACGGCGCTTCGTGCGGCTGGTCTGCTCGGACACGCCGCCGGCCTCGCCTGGGCCGAGCGTCTGCCCGACACAGCCCCAGGTTTCGCCGCTCGACGACGGGTGCACGGATCCGGTCTGCCACGTCCTGGTGCGGCTCGACTACCTGACGCTCGGGCTGCGCGGCTGGGCTGCCATCGGAGGCGACTCGAGCCCGGTGGACAGCGAGGCTGCGACGACCGAGGCCCAGGCCGTGTTCGACGAGAACAGCGAGTACTTGTCCTCGCCGACCGCCAGTGGTCCCAGTGCCGGCCTGTTCACCGTCATCGCGCAGCCCAGTGACTTCGGCGCTTTTGCGCTCGTGGGCGAGCAGAGCGGCCTGGTCGTGTCCGCTGGCGGAGTGGTCTGGTCTGGCACGGGCCACTACTGGGTTCCCTCGCAGTGGAACGATCCGGCCGGGATCGCCTGCGCCGCCGAGGCAACCGAGGCCGCCGAAACCTACTTGGACCCGGGCGAATGCGCCTCCGAAGGCACTACCCCGGCCACGGCCGCCCAGGCCCTGAACGTCGTCCTGCGCTCCAACCTGGCGGCTCACCTTGCCGAGCAGGGTCCGTTCTCGGCGTTCGCGTTCCTCTATACGCCGACCGTGGGCGCCTGCTCGCCGGAGATTGCCGAGTATCTGGTCGTGCTGACGCAGGCACGATAGCTCCAGCCGCGGCGCAGGGCGATCGCACGCGTCGTGCCTGTGGCCCATCTTGACCTACATGCGCGCCGGTTCGTGATGCCGTCGCGTTCCGACAGCCGGCGCACAGCGGGACGGGCTCCGATGCGCTCCACGGCACGTCGGTTCGTGCTACAAGTTAGGCCTTGGCCCCTGGGTCGCGCGAGAGCGCGCGTCCACAATCCGGGCGCAGACCATGCGAAAGAAGTCCTTTCTGCGTCTTGTCCGGACGCAACCTCCCGGATCGGTCGACATCCCACCCGATGGCTCCGGCGCACCCGCCGAGACGGCCCGGGTTCTGGTCGTCGACGACAACCCCCGCCTGCTCGAGGCCCATCGCCGGATGATCGCCGCGATCGGCGTCGAGGTCACCGCCGTGACCAGCGCACGGTCCGCCATGGAGCTTCTGGCGCACGGGAAGCGTGTCGATGTCATCGTCACCGACATCGTCATGCCGAACATGGATGGCGTGGCCATGCTGCGAGAAATACGCAAGTATGACCTAGACGTACCCGTCGTGCTCGTGACCGGATACCCGAGCCTCGCTACGGCCATGGAAGCCATGCGGTACGGCGGCCTTCGGTACCTGACCAAGCCCGTCAAGGACGAGCAGCTCCAACAGGTCGTGCGTGAGGCCATCCAGCTGCATCGGCTCGCACGCCTCAAGCGTGAGGCGCTCCAGCTGGCCGAAGCGCACCATGCAGAGCTCGGGGATCGGGCGAGTCTCGAAGTACACTTCGAACGCGCCATGGAGCATGCGCGGGTGGCGTTCCAGCCCGTCGTCGACTGGCGGGCTCGTTCCCTGTTCGGATACGAGGCCTTCGTTCGTTCTCGTGAGCCGACCCTTTCGAGCCCGCAGCTGCTCTTCGGCGCGGCCGAACGCCTCGGGCGCGTGCAGGCCCTCGGCCGTTGGATTAGGGACCTCGTTGCCGCCGCCATGCCTGGCGCGCCGCCCGAGGCGATGGTCTTCGTGAACCTGCACCCCGCGGAGCTCGAGGACGACGCCTTGTCGGATCCAGCTGCCGCGCTGTCGGCCTTCTCGAGCCGTGTGGTTTTCGACATCACCGAGCGCAATTCGTTGGATGGGCTCGAGGATGTCCAGGAGCGTGTGGCAACGCTGCGTGAACTCGGGTTTCGCATCGCCATGGACGACCTGGGCGCCGGATACGCCGGGCTTGCGAGTCTTGGCCGGCTCGAGCCCGATGTCGTGAAGCTCGATGCTTCTCTGGTTCGAGGTGTAGACCAATCTACACGCAAGCAGAGCCTGCTGCGCTCGATCGTTCACGTCTGCGAGCGCCAGCTGGGAATGTACGTCGTTTGCGAGGGCGTGGAGCAAGAAGCGGAGAGGGATGCGCTGGTGTCCCTCGGAGCCAACCTGCTTCAGGGCTATCTGTTTGGCCGTCCTCGGGCCGAGTTCCATCCGCCGCGGTGGCTGGAGCGGGAGCAGCCAGGATAGTCCGTCAGAAGCTCTTCTCCACGGACGCCAAGAAGGTGCGACCATCCTGGACCAAGGTGTTCTGGGCCAACTCCGGGGTCGTCGGCAACGAGTAGCGCCAGTCGAACGCGTTGTACACGCCAACGGCGTAGAGCAGACCGAAACGCGGCTCCTCTCCGGAGAGCACGATATCCCAGATAACGAATGGCCGCGTGCTGCGCTGCCGAGGATCGGTCACGTTCTCGTTTCTGTCATAGCGAGGTCCCTCGAAAGACAGCCGCGTTGATGCCAGAACGGCGCGTGCAAGCAGTGGAACTGCCCCACGCAGCGACGCAAGATGCATCGGCGCGTTGGCGACGTGACGCTTTGCGGGATCACTATCGAAGCTCGCGAGGTCCGACACCGAAGAACCCGCGAGCAATCTCGCGTAAGCGAAGCTGTAGCTCGCGCCCAACATGGTGCCTTGGCGGAAGTCGCGACGCAGACCGATCTCGCTGCCCACCACGAACAGGGGGTTGTCCGAGTTCTCGTAGTGCAGGGGGTCGGAGGCATTGCCGCTGCCCGCGGGGGTGATGAGGCTTCGCACGTGGTTGGCGTATACGGCGGCGGTGCCGACCACCGTCGGAGAGAAGCGGTGGCTGTGTTCGACTTCCGCGGACGTGATGGATTCCGGGCGAAGATCGGGGCTCGCGACCTGCGTGAGCCCCCCGTCGTTGTAGTAGAGCTCGTAGACGCTGGGCGCACGGAATGCGTTGCCGCCCATGAGCTTCAGAGTGCCTCGCGGGTAGGGGTTGACGATGAGCGCCGCACGCGGATTGAGCGATCCGCCGAAGCTCGAGTAAGCGTCGTACCGAGCGCCGGCCGAGACGCGCGCGGCTTTGCTCAAGTCCGCATCAGCCAACGCGTAGAGGGCTCCGACGCGGTAGGGATGCTTGTCGTCGAGGAAGACACCGCTGTCGTCTTGGGCCGTCTGCCAGACCCGATAGTGCAGCTGAGCTTCGGCCCCGAGTGTGAAGCGCAGTCCGGCGCTCGGGGCGACGCGCACCCGCTGCTCGAGTCCGAGCCATTGTCCATGATACGCGTCGACTTCGAGCCCTCCCTCGTTCCGCACGCGCGGATACAGGCCGACGAAGCGATACAGGTTCAGGTGCGCGCGGGTCATGAGCGACACGACGCTCGAGATTTCGGGCTCTGCTCGGAGCTCGAGGAACGCCCGCGTATCCCGCTGCTGCATCCGCGGGTCGCTGATATCGGTGTCATAGCCGCCCGTGGGGATGTGCTTGGAATGCGAATGCAGCGACCACTGCGCAGCGAGCCACTCGTAGCGCGCGGCGCCGTGCACCGTGTCCGCGTCGAACCCGTCGCGATCGCGCACGACTCCGCCGAGGAGTTCAGCGGCGTACTCGGCGAAGTACTGGTCGCGCCCCTCGCCTCGGGCGGCACCGAACGAGCTCCAGATGTGACCGCTGCGGCCGAGCGGGGCATCCGCGCGTACGCGCGCGCGCGCCACGCCGTCGAGATCCGTCGACACGCCTGTCGATACGCCGGGCGCTGCCTCACGGGTGACCACGTTGATGACTCCGGAGAACGCGTTGGTGCCGTAGAGCACCGAACCCGGGCCCCTCACGACCTCGATGCGTTCGACGTCACCGAGGTCGGTCAGCGCGTCATAGCCGACATAGGAGGAGCCGATCCAGTTGTCGTTCGTGGGAAGTCCGTTGCTGAGGACGAGGATGCGATTGCCGTAGCTTCCGAGCCGGCCCAGTCCGCGCAGGCCCAGTGTCACGTAGGACCGGTCGTCCCATGCGTACACACCGGGTTGTCCGCGCAGCGCTTCGGCCAGCGTGGGGTACGCGAAGCTCAGGATCTCCCGGCGCGACACGATGCTCACAGAGCTCGGAGCTTGCTCGACGCGTTCAGTTGCGCGCGAGGCAGCGACGATTTCGTCCACTTGTGTCAGTTCGAACACGAGCTTCGTTTCACGCCCTTCGGCGACGACCGCACGCCGCGAGACTCCTTGAAAACCGCGAAGCTCGACGCTCACCTCGTGGCTTCCCACCGGCAACGTCATGACCGCCGGCGTGAACCCCAATGTGCGACCATCGACTCGCACCGTGGCACCGGGCTCGTCCGTCTCCACGACCAACGAACCCGTGAGCGGCTGGAGGGTGGTTGCGATGGTCTCGCGTTGGTTGGCGACCACATCGACCGTAACGGCCTTCGCCTCGAACCCTGCCCTCTGTACGATGAGCCGGTGTCGTCCGGGAGACAGCTCGAGTTGGCAGGGGATCTCGTGGGGCGCCGCCGCGGCGTCGTCGATGCGGACGCTGCCGCCACGAGGCGCTGCCACCTCGAGCTGGCCCAGGATCTGGCGGAGCTCGAGAACGACGGTGACCCCTTGTGACGCCTGGAGCGCGGGCAGAGCGAGTTCGGCCGTCTCGTATCCCGGGAGCGCTGCGATGATCTTGTAGGTACCCGGGGCGACCCCGAGCCGCCGAGGGCTCTTTCCGCGTGGCCCGAGATCCTTGCGGTCGAGGTAGAGCGTCGCGCCCGAGGGCTTGGTCTCGATGTCCAGCACGGCAATGCGCGTGGCAATCTGCTCGAGCTCGGCCTGGATCCTGGCGCGAGCCCCAGGATCCGTTTCCCCGTCGAGGGCCTGCCAGTAGTAGCGATAGGCTTCGGGGAACTGCGAGAGCTTCTCGTACGTGCGCGCAATGTTATAAAGGACGTTGCGATTGCGCACGAGCCGGTTGGAACGTAGGAAATGCTGCAACGCACCCTGCAGGTCCCCTTGTCGGTACGCGTCCGTCCCGAGCGTGAAGGCGAGGTCGGCTTCGTCGGCCAAGTCTCCCGCCCGCGCCATGCGCGCCGGCAGAGCGAGCAGGAACAGCAGCGCAGCGCCCAGCAACGCTGGAGCACAGCGGCGGCCGGCCAGGCGCGCAGGAAGCGGTCGCATCGTCCTCGTTCATAGCAGAGGCGGCGGCCGGCGCGAAAGCGCGGTCAACGATTGAGCCGGATGTCGACCGGAGCCGAGGGTGTTGGCCCGGGTGCCTGCCGCGGTGGGGCTCTGTGCGGCTTGTCGCGACGCGTCGTCGCGGGAGGCTCGGCGCTCGCGGTCGGCACAGGGGGCGGAGCGGGCGGCCTGGTCTTCTGTGCGACCAACACGGCGTGCTGGCGAACGTCCTGGTGCGCGGCGCCTTGTCGCAGCACGTACGTCTCGAAGCCGTTCAGTCGCAGCTCGAAGCTCCGCGGCGCCGCCTCCACCGTGGCGCCGCCGACCTTGAGTGCGAGCGGCGTCGTACCGAGCCGTCCGTTGTCTTCGTACACCTCTGCGCCGCTCGGTGAGGACTCCAGGAGCAGGGTGAAGTCGGGGGCAGGCCGGGCACTCGTGAGCGGGTGAGCCACCGGGGCACGTGCCCCCCCCGAGTTCGGCTTGCTGCGGCCGAGCCATAGTCCAGCGCCGACGACTGCGACGCAGGCACCCAGAACCACCCACCAACGTCCGCTCTTCGACAGCAACGAGACTGTTGCTGCTGTTGCGCCCTGATCCTCCGTTCCGGCTCTGAGCCGAGCGTGGCTTCGTGCGCCCGACGCCGCGTTGGCCGCGTCGTGGCCCGACTCGGCCATGAGCGTCGTCGAGGCAGCCGTCACGGTGCCGGGTATCGCATCGAGCGACGGACACGCGTCCTCGGCCCCTGTATCCCGAAGCAAGGAGGGTGGCCCCTCGAAGCGCGGAGCGGGGCGGCCGGATCCGCACGCGCTGAACGGCCGAAGGGCTCTCAGAAGGTCGTCGACACACGCATAGCGTTGGGAGGGGTCCTTCTGCAGGCAGCGCAGCACGATAGCTTCGAGCCGCTCGGGCACGTCGGCACGCGTGGGGCGAAGCGATCGCGGCGCGTCAGCGACGATGGCCGCGCAGGCGGCAGGCAGGGTGTCCGCCTCGAACGGCGGGCGTCCGCTCAGCGCCTCGTGCAGGATGGCGCCGAGCGACCAGATGTCCGTTCGATGGTCGACGTGTTTGGCGCCGCGAACCTGCTCGGGCGACATGTAGAACGGCGAGCCCAACACGGTCCGCGTGTCCGTGAGCTCGCCCTCGATTTGCCGATCCTGCAGCGATTTGGAGATGCCGAAGTCGAGGACCTTGATCAGCGTGCTGCCGTCGCTGCGCGTGGTGACGAACAGATTGGACGGCTTCAAGTCGCGGTGGATGATGCCCTGTTGGTGGGCCTGCGCGATGGCATCACCGGCCTGAAGCACGCACTCGACGGCATGTTCGACCGGGAGAGTCTCGAGATGACTCAAGAGCGACGCCAGGTCACAACCCGTCAAGAGCTCCATGACCATGTACGGCATGCCGCTATCCAGCGAGCCGACGTCATGGATGCGGACCACGTGATCGCTGCGCAATGCCGCCGCAGCTCGTCCCTCGCGCAAGAAGCGTACCACGGCCTCGGATCGGCGTTCGTCCGAAGCGGGAAGCATGAGCACCTTGATGGCGACACACTGGTCGAGCTGCATGTGGCGCGCTGCGAACACGACTCCCATGCCGCCCGTTCCGACGACGCTTTCCACGCGGTACTTGTCGGCGATCACGTCGCCCGGCTGTGGCAGCTGCGCGTCGCTCGGCGCGTTCGACGACGCCGTGCCATGCCCAGGAAGTCCGCGCATCCCTTCGGTGTGACACACAGACTCGCGTCCGGTCCAGGGCTTCCGTTGGGTGCCCTCACCCCCGCAGGACGACCACCTGGCGCCACGACCGGGAGCGACCCGGACAAGTTCATCCGAGGCTCGCGCCTGCCACTTTTTTACTCCAATGGAGATTTTTGGAGATCGCGGCGAGCCCGCGAGGGTGCGTCCCGAGAACCTTCCGCAGCTACACCGTTCGATTCGCCCCAGTTCGACCACGGTCCGCCGTGGTTGACCGACGTCCCCGCATTCCTACCGCCACGGCCAACCACGCCCACCACGCCATGGACGCTACGAGCGGTCGATGGGCCACGCGGCATCCGCATCCGCTCTCCCCCGATCCCTGGTCGGCCTCGGAGACCGATGCGGCGCCGGCCCTGTCGCTCGCTCCGGTCGCGTTGCCGTCACCCCCCCAGCCCTCTGCGCTGCTTCCAGCACGCCCGGCGTCGGAACGACCAGCAGCGCCCAAGTCGCTCGTCGAACCGGTTGCGGCGCCGCCGGATCCGCCAGCCGCTGACCCGCCGGCGGTGCTCGAGCCGCCCGTCACGCTCCCGGCCCCTCCTCCCGAGCCCGAGCCGCCTGCTCCGGTCGCGCTGCTTCGACACTCGCCGGCCTCGGCATCGCAGCTGCCGCCCTGCAGCAGTCCGCAGTCCGTCGTCGTCAGTCGTAGACAGCCGCCCACACCCCTCGCGCACACGTTGAGCACGACACCGTCGCAGCTCATGCCCTCGTCGCACTCGTCCGCGCAGTCTACACCGGTGATCGCCACGGCGATCTTGGCGCGCGTGGCATAGACATCGGTCGGAACCCGGCTGAACCGGGTGCGGGACTGGACGAGATCGTCCACGAAGGCGTCGGCCGTGTCGTGCGTGCCGATCGCAGGCCTACCGCCGTTCAGCAGGGCAAGGTAGGCGTAGTCTTCCATGCCCTCCCGCAAGAGCTCCCAGCGAATCGATGGCACGAGCCGGTTGCTCTGGGCGTCACACGCGTCGAATGCGATCGTGTCGTCCTTGGGCGGATAGAACATGAAGCCATCGCCGTTGCCGTCGTAGAGCCACGGCTGGGTCCATGGATCCTCTCCGAATTCCGTGGTCTTGTAGTACAGGAGGCCGTCCACGCGCTCGGCCCAGGCGAGCCATGGGATGATGCGAGCCTCGAGTCCGGTTCGGTCGATGACCGTCGGATTCGGCAGCGGCGGACGGTCGCCGTACAGGAAGTACCACCAGACTTGTTCGCCGTGGTTCAGCTGTCGGTCGTGCGACTTGTCCGGCTCGTAGTTGGTGATGGTGGGCATCCAGATGTCGATCTTGGAGCCGGGGTAGGTGGGATTGTCGTAGATGAGCGGCTCGACCTGCTCGCTGAGCAGGATGCGCACGTTCGGAGCCGCCGCCTTGGTCTGTTGGGCCAGGTAGGCGGCGATGTCGTAGTCCTCGAACGTCTGTGGCTCGTTGACGATGTGGTAGTAGCCGCGGTCGGCGTATTCGCTCTGCTCGAGGTAGTCGCTGACCGCGCCCCAGTACTCGAACCAACGTTCGTTGTACGCCGTGTTCCCCGGCGGATCGGTGCCGCGCTGCTCTCCACAGAAGCTGTCCGGGCGGCTGTCGGGGGGCCAGTTGCTCGCTGGACCGTCGATCAAGAACGAGGGGAAGCCGTAGCTGAGTCGGCCGCCGTCGAGGTAGGCCGCCGCCAGATCGGAGAAGCCCCACTCTCCCCAGCTTTGCGGATCGAGCTTTCCTTTGCAGTCGTACTCGACCCCGCCCGGATAGTTGAGCCCAGCGGGCCAACCGACGCCTTTGGGCACCAGGCGGTGATCGGCGAAGTCCTGGTACAGAGCGTCGACCAAGTCCCAGTAGCAGGGCTGGACATCGCCGTCGATCGTGCCCTGGTAGCGCTCCACGACGTTGCTCCAGCCGAAGCCCCACTCACCGGCCAGATCGATCGCGTTCGGCAGGGCGAAGTCCCAGACTTCGAGCTCGAGCGGCACGGTGGCCTCCCCGACGCTGACAGTCGCCTGGTAGCGGCCGGCTCTTGCCTGTTCGGGAATGCGGACGGTGAACCACAGGGCCTGGTTCTTCCCCGAAGGAAAGGCGACGCTCGAGCCCATGGCGATCGGGTAGAGCGGATCAGGCCAGTCTCCGATGCGGCCGTAGTGGTCGCTGAGCTCGGACAAAGGCACGGTGTCGACCCGATGCAGGGTGACGCTGCTCGAGGGTAGGGTGCCCGCGTCGGAGACGAAGTCACTGACGGACACGGGCAACGGCTGGGCGCTGGGAGCGCGCACGAGAATGACGAACGGTTCGAGTTCGTTCTTGGCTGCCTGGATCTGGAGCGGCGCCGCGTGGCTCGGCACCGCGTGGCTGGGTAGGATTTTCTCGATGGCCGGAGCCGTCCAGATCTCCAGGCCCGCCTCGTCCGCGCCCGAGATGCGGTGCAGGTAGCCGCCCGCCTCTGGGTCTCCGAGCGTCGCCGTGATCGTCGCCTTCCCGGCCGTCGTGAGCTCTGGAGCAGGGTGCCCCTCGTGCTCGACGACATCGAAGTAGACGTAGTAGCTCGAGGTGGAGCCGTCGGCGTGCCACTCTAGCCTGCCGGAGTTCTGGTCGACCAAGCGGATGTTGTCCAGCCACAGCGTCAGCTCGTCCCCGTCGTCGTACAGGCCGCTTCGGCCGTTGACGGTGTCGTTGTCACGGGTGTGCAGCTCGAGCCGGGTGATGTCCGAGAGCTCGGGCGTGGTGCACGTGGACAGGGGATTGAGCGAAACGGTGGCCGGGTTCCAGCGCCCCGGGGCCAGCGGCGGGCCGCCTTGGGTCACGCTGCCGCTGTCGCAGCCGTTGGTGTCGTAGACCTTGAAGTAGTAGAGATCCGGCGCCTGGTCGAGGGCGCTGTCATTGACCTCCGGCCACACGTCGTACAGGAACGTCTCGAAGTTGCGCCAGTCGGAGCGCGGATCGCCGTCGGCGATGTGAAGTTCCACGCCCGGGTATCCGTAGCCACCCGGCAGGTTCTGGATCAGCGCACGCACCGAGCCCTCGCCCTCGGAGGCGCGCGCCCGGTCCGCGTCGAGCTCGCCGTCGTTGATGGTCCAGTAGACGCCCGAGTCGCTCCACTCGAGCTGGGGCTCTTCGCCGTCCTCGACGAGGACGCTGTACGTCTCGGCGTACGGAACCGGGTCCAAGGCGGTCGAGCCGTCGTACGGCACGACGCGGACTGAGCGCAGATCCAATAGGGCGTGGTTGAGACCAAGCGAGTCGAGGAGCGCGCCGAAGTCGATCGCGACCTCCACGGTTCCGGAGCCGTCGGCCGTGACGGGGACGCGGTAGGGCCAGGCGGGGTTCCACCACTGTTGGGCGGAGGCGAGGCGAGGGGCGGCGAGGAGGGAGGTGCAGAGCAGTACGGCGGGGTAGAGACGTGGGGTCACGATGGGTTTCGGTGGGGTTGCGCCGGGAGGGATTCGGCGATCGAGCGGCGGGATACAGGGGGTACAAAAACAGTTGAGCCCACCACCGTTTGGAGACGGTGGTGGGCTCGAAGGGGGTTCCTAGTATGCGAAGGCGGTTTCGTCGCTCGCGGTTTCGCTCTCGAGCGAGCCAGTCACGACGATGGGGTCGTCATTGCCGACCGTGATGGTGAGTGTATACTCGACCGCCGCGTCGCTGTGGAGGTTTTCCACACGGGCGGAGTAGTCGTCGCTCCTCGCGGGCGTCTCGAAGTAGACGTTCTCGATGTGGGTTCCGTCAGGATTCGTGCAGGCGTAGAAGTCCTTGGTCTTCACGACGGAGAACGAGCAGTCGTCGACATCGAGTTGCCCACCGCCGACCTCTTTCGCGTCCCAGTAGATCAAGCCGCTCGGCGTCGTCACGTACAGGTCCAGATCGGCCATGGCCGTCCAGGACAAGGTGACGGTGATCTTGCCCTCGTGGGCGCAGATCCCGCTCGGCTCCTCCTCCGCGGCTCCCAAGCATGAGAGACTGCCCGTGCATAGCGTCAGGTCGTCACATTCCTCACCGAGACCCGCGCTACCCCTGCAGATGCCGTCGTCTCCGCACGTCAGCGGCTCGACGCAGGGTACTTCCGGCGTATCTCCGTCTTCCTCTTGACAGGCCTCGCCCTTCTCGCCGGGCACGACAGCGCACTCGCCTTCAACGCACCTCAGCGCACCATCGCAGGTGACTGTTTCGTCACACGCATCGCCCACGCCGCCGTGAACGATAGCGCACTCGTCGTCGACGCAGGTCAACAAGCCATCGCAGGTGACTGTTTCGTCACATGCATCGCCCTCGCCGCCGTGGATGACGGTGCACTCTCCGTCGACGCAGGTCAACAACCCATCGCAGGTGACCTGTTCATCGCAATCATCACCCACGCCGCCGTGGACGATGGCGCACTTCCCGTCCTCGCACGTTAGCAGCCCATCGCAGGTGACCTGTTCATCGCAATCGTCACCTACGCCACCGTGGACGATGGCGCATTTACCCTCGACGCATGTCAACAGCCCCTCGCACTCCACCTCGTCGCCACAGTCCTCATCAAGGCCCGCGGTCTCCGGCTCCTTGGCGCCGCCTTCAGCTGTCGAGCCCGCTTGAGCCGTTGCGCCGCCCTGAGGTGCTGCGCCGCCCTTGGCAGTTTCGCCACCCTGAGGTGCTGCGCCGCCCTCGGCTGGTGCGCCGCCTTGGCCTGTCGTGCCGCCTTCGGCTGGCGCGCCGCCCTCACCGGGGGAGCCGGCCGTCTCCTTGGTGCCGCCAGTAGCCTTGCTGCCGCCAGTGGCCTTGCTGCCGCCCGTCGCGTTGCCCGAGCCAGCGGCGTTGTTGTCGTTGTCGTTGTCGTTGTCGTCGTCGTCGCCCTTGGATCCGCAGCCCACGAGAACCAGACCGCAAACCAACGCTAGCGCACCAAGCCTCAGGTGTTTCATATGTTCCGCTCCTTAACCCTTCGTTGCCAGACGTTCTGCGTCCCGCAGAATGGCGGCCCGGCAGGGCCGCTCTGTCGGTAAGGGGCGAATCTATCCCAGAGTCTTGGACCGCACAAGACAACCTCCGTGGGCGTCACGGGCATGGCGATCCAATGTGGTTGAACTCGCGTTGACCCCTGACAAGCCGATCATGGTCCCGGAGAGTCGCGTACGCGACACCGTGGTGCGCTCGCGGCCGGCCCTTGATTTCTTTCGTCGGATACGTGGTGGGCAGTTGGCCTACATGTTCGAGTGTTCGCGCGTGTGACGAGAGTCTGCCGGGCGGCGAATTCCAGAAACGCGACGGTCGCCTGAGAGCCACTGCAGCTCCGGGTGGTCGGTCTGCCTGAACTTCGGGTCCTCCGCCCTCTGGACGCCGAACATGGGAGGCACGCGCCGGGCGCCCAGTGCGGGCGGCCCTACTTGGCGAGCTTCATCAGCAACTTGTCTGTATTGTTGACCCAGTAGAGCGCTTCGGAGTCGACGGTCAGATACCCCGGCCATTTCGTGTGTGGGCCCAGGAGCTCCGTTCGGTTCCCACCGGTCCCGCCCTGGTACGAGAATCTCGGCAAATGGCTGGTCAAGTCCCCCAAGATCTACTTCGCCGACACGGGCCTGCTCTGCCATCTGTTGGGGATTGAGTCGCGCGCCGAGCTCGAGCGTTCGCCCCTCGGCGGCGGGGTATTCGAGGCTGCCGTGGCTTCGGAGCTGGTCAAATCCGGAGTGCACTCCGGCCGAGGGCGCTCCCTCCATCATTTTCGTGATCAGCAGGGGCTCGAGGTCGACTTCGTGCTGCCGAGAGCCGGAGGCAAGGCATTTCTAGTCGAGGCGAAGTCTGCGCGGACGGCGACTCCGGCCGACGCGCGTTCGATCAAGGCGCTGCTCGAGCGGTTCGAGCGCGGTGCTGACGGTGTCGTGGTCCACCGTTCAGCGCGCGACGCGTCTGCCGCGGCGTCCGTTCTGGCACCGGGAGTCCGCGCGGTGACGCTACAGCGGCTGCTGGACGATCTCGCAGGCCGCAAACGCTAGTGGCGCGTCTCCTCGCGCCCCGCCCGGGTGAGGGTGTCGCCGCGGCCAGGAGGCTGGGGGCTAGCCTCGCGTTCACCCGCTTCCAGCCAACTGATTCACGTCTCTGACTGCCCCCTGCGCCGCGCTGGTCGTCATCAGCGAATACGCGACCAGCGCAGGCGAAATCGGCCGGTCCCGCTCGGGTTTGAACGTAGCCTGGCTCCGGCGCCGGTCGAGCTCGCCATCGTCGACGAGCACGGCGATGGTGCGGCTCGGGATATCGATACGGATGCGATCGCCCTCTTGGACCAGCCCGATGTTGCCCCCCTCGGCAGCCTCGGGCGACACGTGGCCGATGCTGAGGCCCGAAGTGCCTCCGCTGAAGCGGCCGTCGGTGATGAGCGCGCAGGCCTTGCCCAGGCCCTTCCCCTTGAGAAACGACGTCGGATAGAGCATCTCTTGCATGCCCGGGCCGCCCTTGGGGCCTTCGTAGACGATGACGACCACGTCACCCGGCCGGATCTGATCGGCGAGGATGGCGTCCACGGCCGCTTCTTGCGAGTGGAACACGCGCGCCGGACCCTCGAACTCGAGGATGGACGCATCGACGCCCGCCGTCTTGACGATGCAGCCGTCCAGAGCGATGTTGCCGTAGAGCACCGCCAGGCCACCGTCCGTGCTGTATGCATGCTCGATGTCCCGCACGCAACCCTGGACGCGATCGTCATCCGCCGAGGCGTGGTACTTCTGCTGCGAAAAGCCGATCACGGTCGCGACTCCGCCGGGCGCGGCCAGGGCCCGCTGCTTCGCGGCCTCGCTGGCAGTGGGCCGACGGATATCGTTCTCGTCCAGAGCCTGGTCGAGGGTTCCCGAGTGGACGGTGCCCACCTCGCCGTGGATGAGCCCGGCTCGGTCGAGCTCGCCCAGGATGGTGAACACTCCGCCGGCGCGATGAACGTCCTCCAGGTGGTGCTCGGACGAGGGCGCCACCTTGCAGATGTTCGGGACCTTGCGCGACAAGCGGTCGATGTCTCGCATCGTGAAGTCGACTCCGGCCTCGCGCGCGATGGCCAACAGGTGCAGCACCGTGTTGGTGGAACCACCCATGGCGATGTCGAGCGACATGGCGTTTTCGAACGCGTGGAAGCCCGCGATGCTGCGGGGCAATACGCTCGCGTCGCCTTGGAGATAGTGGCGTTGGGCCATCTGTACGATGAGCCGAGCCGCCTGGTCGAATAGACCCCGGCGCAGAGCGTGCGTGGCCAGGAGCGTGCCATTGCCCGGCAACGCCAGCCCGAGCGCTTCGCACAGGCAGCTCATGCTGTTGGCGGTGAACATCCCGGAGCAGGAGCCGCAGGTGGGACAGGCCACGCGTTCCATGGCCTCGAGCTCTTGATCGCTCACGTTCGGATCGCTGGCCGCCACCATGGCGTCGATCAGGTCGAGCTTGCGCACCGCGCCGTTACTTCCGACGTAGAGTCGGCCGGCTTCCATGGGTCCGCCGGTCACGACGATGGTCGGGATGTTGAGCCGCATGGCGGCCATGAGCATGCCGGGCGTGATCTTGTCGCAGGCCGGGATGCAGAGCAGCGCATCCGCACAGTGGGCGTTGACCATGTACTCGACGCTGTCGGCGATGAGCTCGCGGCTCGGCAGAGAATAGAGCATTCCTGTGTGGCCCATGGCGATGCCGTCGTCGATCGCGATGGTATTGAACTCGACGCCCCAGCCTCCGCTGGCGTCGATGACAGACTTGGCGCGCTGACCCACGTCGTGCAGGTGAACGTGCCCGGGAACGAACTGGGTGTAGCTATTGGCGATGGCGATGACGGGCTTGTTCAAGTCGTCGTCGGTCATCCCCGTGGCGCGCCACAGGGCCCGCGCCCCAGCCATGCTGCGCCCTTGTGTCGTCGTGCGGCTGCGGTATCCGGTCATGACGGCGCATGCTAGTACGCCGCGTCCGTCCAGGCAAAACCCGACGCCTTGCCCGCCCCTCGGGCGCCCGGCCACGATGCTTGCGCAGAGTCGGTGGACACCGTAGCATCGGCCAACGAAGGAGCCACGCGCGCCAATGTTCGAAGACGTGTATTGCGGGAAGACGGTCTTGGTCACCGGTCACACGGGGTTCAAGGGCTCTTGGCTCAGCGAATGGCTGTGCCTGCTCGGCGCGAAGGTCGTGGGCTTCTCTCTGAAGCCCGACCCAACCACGGATCCATGCTACACGAGCCCCTCGCACTTCGATGAGCTTGGCCTGCGCGAGCAGTTGGCCGAGCATGTCGAGGGTGACATCCGCGACTTGGACCACATCACCAGAACCATGGCCAAGCACCAGCCCGATTTCGTCTTCCACCTTGCGGCGCAACCCCTGGTCCTGCGCGCCTACAAAGAGCCGTACCTGACGGTGGAAACCAACGTCACCGGCACGCTCAGCCTGCTCGAGGCGGCACGCTGCCGAAGAACCCCGTGCATCATGATCATGATCACGACGGACAAGGTCTACGAGAATGCCGGGTGGCTCCATGCGTACAGAGAGCCGGACAAGCTCGGCGGCCACGATACCTACAGCGCGAGCAAGGCGTGCGCGGAGCTCATTGTCTCGTCGTACTGGCACTCGTTCTTCCGTCCCCGTTTGCGCGAATGGGGCATCACGGTCACCCCGGTTCGGGGGGGCAATGTGATCGGTGGTGGCGACTGGGCCGAAGACCGAATCGTGCCGGATGCCATACGGGGCCTTACCCAGAACCGACCCGTCGAGATACGCAACCGACACGCCACGCGCCCGTGGCAACACGTCCTCGAGCTACTGAGCGGCTACCTGCACCTCGGAGCGCTCATCCATCGTCGAAGGGGCTCGCTGTCGGCGGCCGAGGCCGGCGCCCGAGACATCGAGAGGACAAGCCTCGACGAGCTTTGTTCGCCCTTCAACTTCGGTCCGTACTTGCCTTCCAATCGATCCGTCGGAGCCCTGGTTCAGGAGATCCTCAAGCATTGGCCCGGGACAGCGACCGACAAGAGCATGCCCGGTGCGCCCAGGGAGGCGGGCAAGCTGAACCTAGCGATAGACAAGGCGTACCACACTCTGGGTTGGCAGCCGAAATGGACCTTTGAGCAGGCCATCGAGCACACCATCGCATGGTATCGCGAGTTTTACGCAGTCGCGCGCGGCCAGCCTGCCGTTGTGCAGGCGCTCACGCAGCGGCAGATCCGAGCCTACACCGAAGGTTTGACCTACTCGGTCGGCGACTGAGATACGCTCGGGGATCCCGGCCGGCCTACGGCGGGTACTCGAACGCCCCCGAATCGCAATCGCCCACCCGTGGCTCGCCGCGCTGGTCGCGCTCCGGGCAGTCCGAGCCGACGTCGATCGCCGGGCTCTCCTCGGGCAGTGCCATGGTCTCGGTGGGCCCACCGTTGTCCGCCAGGGGCAAGAGCCCGGGATCGGCGAACAGAATGCCCTGGGCGCAGGGGGTATCGGCGTTGCCGTTGTTCTTGACGTCGGGCCATTGGACGTTGCCGCCGCCGTCGCCGAAGGTCTCGTGGCAGGCCACGGCGCTGTACTCGTTGGCGGTGGTGTTGTTCGAGAAGATGACGTTGGTCAGGGTCACCTTGCCGCTCTGGCCCTTGAAGATGGCGGGACCGTAGTCGGCGCTGTTCTCGTGGAAGGTGGTGTTGGTGACGTCCACCGTGCCGTTGCCCGCCCACAGGGCCCCGGCGTTGCCGGGCGTCTCGTTGTTGGCGAACGTGCAGTTCTCGACCTGGGCATCGGTGCCGCCGCCCAGGAAGATCCCGCCGGCGTGGGCGCCGGTGGCATTGTCCGAGAACGTGCAGCCGACCAGGGTGAGCGGTACGCCTTCGTGATACACGGTACCTGTCCCGCCGCCGGGGCTGTCCTGCATGTCGTTGCCGCGGAACGTAGAGCGGTCGAACCGGGCGCCGCTGCCCTCGAGGTTGTAGGAAAAGAAGGCGCTGCCGTGCACCTTGGCGTGGTTGTTCTCGAAGAGCGCGCCGCACAGTACGAAATCGATCGGATCGTCGAGCCACATACGATCGATATAGAGGCCCCCGCCGTTGCCATACTGCCCGTCCTCGCCGTAGGTCGTCGCGGAGTTCTCTTTGAACACACTGTCGATGACGCGAAGGTTCGTGCTCCGGCTGAGCACGGCTCCGCCGGTCGAACCGCTGTTGCCGACGAACGTACAGCCCGAGATGATCGCCTCCGTGAGACCTCCGGCGTAGATCGCGCCGCCGCCGACATCGTGGTCGTCGCTCTCGCTGTGGTTGTTCTGGAACGTGACGTCGATCACTTTCAGGGTTCCGAACCAAGGATGCAAGAGGCCTGCGCCACTCTCGTTCTCGCTGCCGGCCGGCACGAAGCCGTCGCGAATGGTGAGGCGCTGCAGGACGAGGTCCACGTAGTTGTCGAGCTCGATCACACGCGTCTTCGCGCCGCCGCTGAGTGTGATCTCGCCGTTGCCGTCGATGACGAGCGGTTGGGCGACGTAGAGCGTCTGCTCGAGCTCGATCGTGTGCTCACCGCCGCAGTCGAAGGTCAGCGTGCCTCCGGCCTCGGTGTCGTTGAGCGCGTCCATGGCCGCTTCGAGCGCGTCGGCGCTGCACGAGTCGGCGGTTCCGTCACCCACCACCTGGATGTCTCCGGTGTGTTCGACCGGCCGCAGTCTACCCGCGCAGCCGGTATCTCCGTCGCCGGGCGCGCTGGGCGCGCCAGCGCTGCTGTCGTAGCCGGAGCCCGAACCACCGGAGCTGGCTCCACCTCCGTGCTTGGAGCCGCCGGTGCCGTTCGAGTTCGTGGCGCCGCTACCACCAGCGTTCAAGTCCGGAGGTTGCTGCTTGGAGTCGCTGCCGGAGCAACCGACCGAGAGCAGCAATGACAGCGCCGGTCCCGTCGCAGCCTTGATCGCGCGCATGAAATCGAGTCTATCCGAAAAGCGCCGCAATCGTCATGTCGTTAAGCCAATGAGCCGGGGTAGGCAGCGAGGCCCCGACCCACCCACATGAATGCGGGGCTAGGCCTGGTGCTGGGGCTGCCCGCGAGGATTTGAGCCCCTAGGCCACCCACACCCCCGCCAGCACCTTGCCGCAGTACGGGCACTTGTTCCGGTCCAGGCGCAGCGCCTGAACGCTGTAGATCGAGCGTTCGACGAGGACACGGCCGCAGCCGGCGCAGCGCGTGGTCTCGGCCTCTGGGACGCCGCGTGCGTTGCCGACGTAGACATGCTTCAGACCCTCGGCGCGAGCCACTTCGCGCGCCTTGAGCAGAACTTCGATGGGAGTCGGAGGCAGGCGATCGAGCTTGTACTCGGGATGGAAACGGGACAAGTGCAGCGGCTGCTCTGGCCCCAACTCTCTGGCCATCCAGCCGCACATGCGACGTATCATGCCCAGGTCGTCGGTGTAGGTAGGGACGACGAGATGGGTGACCTCGAACCACACCCCCTGAGCTTTGAGTGTGCGCAGTGTGGCCAGAATCGGCTCGAGCTTGCCCTGGTTCAGCTTGGCGTAGATGTCGTTGCTGTAGGACTTGAGGTTCACGTTGGCCGCATCGAGCACTCCGCACAGCTCGAGCAGGGGCTTGGCCTGGATGTATCCGTTCGTGATCCACACGTTCTTGATGCCGCGCGCTCGGGCGGCGCGCGCCGTCTCCAGCATGTACTCGTAGAAGGAAATGGGTTCGGAGTACGTGTAGGCGATGGTCTGGCAGCCCGTCGCTGCCGCGAGCTCGACGACCTGATCCGGAAACATGCTCAGACGAGCCATGTCACCCTCCCCGAGGCGCATCATCACCTCGCGCGTAGCAACCAGGTCGGGCCCGCTCGCGTCTTTCAGCGCCTCGGGTTCCTTCTGGGATATCTCCCAGTTCTGACAATTGAGGCAGCGCAGGTTGCAGCCCGAGGTGGCGATCGAGAAGGCGCGCGCGCCCGGCAGAAAGTGAAGCAGCGGCTTCTTCTCGATGGGGTCCACGTGCGCCGAGCAGGGATTGCCATAGGCGAGGGTGTAGAGCTTGCCCTGATGGTTGACCTTGTTGCGGCAATGGCTGCGGTCGCCCGGCTTGAGCACGCACTCGTTCGGGCACAGGCGGCACTTGACCGCCGTCCCGAGCGATTCCCAGTACAGGGCCTTTTTGGCCCAGCCGCGTTTCTGCCAACGCTGCCATAGATCGCCGCGCGGCGCATCGCCCGTGAACACCTGACCGGGCGCGGTCTCGACCGAATCAGCCGGACCCGGCCGGCGCCTGGCGAGCAGCACGACGCCACCTCCGATGAGTACGGCCAACGCGCCACCCTGCAACACGGCGCGGCGGCCGATCCGTGGGGCGCGCTTCTTCTCCGTCGCCGCCTGGGAGTTCATGGGGTCACCTTTCCGCGGCTACCGAACGGTAACAGGACGCTGGCGGCACCCACCCAGCACAGAACGCCGACCGCCATGCTTGCTCCGCGTAGGCCCAGCGCCGGCACCAGCAGCGCTGCGACGAGCAGAGCGCCCAGGGCTGCCCCGCCCATGTCTGCGCCGAACAGGCGAGAGGAGCGGATCGCGGCATCTGTCCCCTCGGAGGCGGCCGCTAGCGGGAAGGCGGCGCCGGTCAGGAGCCCCAGCAGCATGCCGAGGCCGGGAAGAGCGACCTGCGCTGCCGTTGCCGCACGCTCGGGGCTCGCGACCCAGGCAACGAGCCAGGGACAGCACAGGGCCAGGGCGCCGACCGCGAGCACCAACAGCCCCAGAGCGACAGAGGGTCTGCGCCGAGGCTCCGGTCGGGCGTTTCGCGTGACCCAGCGCATCGAGCTCCAGGCCCCCGCGGTCGAACCGAGCATGTAGCCCGTGACCAGCAGCGATGCCGCGCTGTACACGGCGCCGCAGGCGATCTGAAGGCCGATGAGCAGCAGCACCTCGAGCCCTGCCGCAGCAAAACCGGTCGTGGCCAGCGCTACGGGGACTCTGCCCAGCAGGGTGATGAGCACGAGGACGAACACGAGCCCCCCGACCAGCAACGGCAGCGGCGGAACATCGAAGCGCCCGAGCCAGCGTTCGAGGGTGGCGGCTTGCAGCTCTGGGGAGAAGTCCGTGTTCGGCGAGGCAGGTCGGCGCGCGGCCACACTGACGTCGTTCAGCCGATCGGGTGTGAGAACGGCTTGGAGCATGTCCGCGTTGACCCATTGAGTACGTATCTGGTGTGCGCTCAGGCGTTTGGCGACCTCCAGGGTCAGCGTGCCGTCCGAGGCCAGGACGAAGACGCGGCTGGTCGGGATCATGAGGACGTTGTGAAACACCGCCAGAGCGGTGCTGCGGGCAATCGCGAGTTGCCGCGCGAGCGCGGCGCTCACGTAGTCGCCGTACTGACCCATCGAGAACGACACGACACCACCTGGCAGCAGAACACGTTTGGCTTCCGACAAGAACTCTCGAGTGTAGTACCGGTTGAGCTGGAGCGTCGTGGGCTCCGGCAGGTCAATAATGACGACATCGTAGCGCTGTGGGGTCTGCCTGATGAAGGTTCGACCATCACGCCGGACGAAGTGGAGTCGAGCACTAGAGTCTGACCCGCCCAGGCGCGCCCGCAAGTCCAAGAGCGCCGGATCGAGCTCCAGGACATCGACCCTCCGAACCGGGTAGAGCAGCACTTGCTCGGCCGTCCCGGATGCCGCTCCTCCGACGAGCAGCACGTGTGCCGCGGTCGGACGCTGCGCCATGGCGAAGTGGACTGTTTCCTCGGTCCGTTCGACGTCACGTGAGCTGGCGAGGGGCACGCCGTTCTCCAGCCAGTCGATTTGACCCGAAACGCGCGTGACCGTGAGGTCACCATACGGCGAGCTGGTGTGAGCCAGCAGCTGCCTGCCAGGGTAGAGCGGCGCGACCGTGATCCGGTCGAGATCCACGAACCAGCCGAGCCCCACAAGCGCCGCACCCACCAGCACGCCTGCGGTCGAGAGCCCCCGATGGCCGGCCGCGGCCGCCAGCACAGCGGAACCGAGCGCCACGACGGTGCCGACACCGACCAGGGTCACGTAGTGATTGCCTATCTGCGCGAGCACCCACC
>JAFGIS010000399.1 GCA_016929495.1 Polyangiaceae bacterium
CAGCGCGATTGACGGGCTGCCGTCTATCTCATTGACGGTTGCGGCTGGCTAGCTCATCAGCATGAATCGGGGAAGGGTGAGCGCAGCCGCGAGGATCCACGAACCAAGCACCTCGGCACCGCGATACCGATGCAGGCGAAGGTGTCCCCACGAGAGAAGAAGGGCGGCGACGACGAAGAGGGTAATGCCGCGCGGCGACCACGGGGCCAGGGTGACCGCACCGAGCAGAGCGACCGTGGCCGGAGGGCTCAGAGCGAGGTCGATGAGAGCAGCAATCAGGAGGAATGTGGCTGCGAAGACGATTGCCGCCGCGGCAGCGACTATCGGGGACGCCGCCCCGGTTCCACCGCAGACGCACGAGCTTCGCCGTCACGCGGACTCGATCCCGTAGCGCTGCATCTTCTGCAGCAGGCCCTGGCGGGATAGCCCGAGCGCCTCGGCAGCGCGGGTACGATTGCCACAACTGGTTTCGAGGGCGGCTGCGATCTCGCTACGCTCGAGCGCCTCCACGCGCTCGCGCAGGGTCGAGCCTGCCTCGGCGCTGTCGTTCGAGCGAGGCCGGACGCTGCGTGCGCGCCGCGCCGTCACGAACGCCAGCTGGTCGGGCTCGATTTCGAGGCGCTCGCCGGTGAGCACGGTCGCGCGCTGCATCTCGTAGCGAAGCTCACGCAGGTTGCCCGGCCAGGAGTGCTCGAGCAGCGCGTCCTGGGCCGCGGCTGAAAGTGACCGCGCGCGACCATCGCGCGACAGCGATGCGCATTGCTGGAGGAAGAAAGCAGCCAGCAGCGGGAGATCGGCAGCCCTGTCGCGCAGGGCAGGCAGCAGCAGCTCCACGCCGCGCACTCTCCAGTACAGATCCTCGCGCATGCTGCGCGAGGCCACCATCTCGCCGAGGTCCTTGTGCGTTGCGGAGACCACGCGCACGTTGACGACCACGGGGCGGTCGGCACCGACGGGGACGATCTCGCCCTGCTCGAGAGCGCGAAGCAGCGCCACCTGGACCCCGGGCGCCATGTCACCGATCTCGTCAAGAAACACCGTACCCCCGTCGGCCTCAGCGAACAGACCCTTGCGGTCGCGCAGCGCCCCGGTGAACGCCCCTTTGACGTGGCCGAACAGGGTCGACGAGAGGATCGACTCGGGCAGAGCGCCGCAATTCACGGCTAGGAACGGACAATCCCGGCGCTGGCTCATGGCGTGCACGGCACGCGCCATCAGTTCCTTGCCGGTGCCCGTCTCCCCGGTGATCAGGACCGGGAGATCGGTCGGGGCGACTTGCTCGGCCGTGCGCAACGCCTCGAGGAACGCCGGGCTTTGGCCGATCATGGCCCCGGCCGGCTGCGACGCACGCAAGGAGTCGAGCAGTGTCTCCACCTGACGCTCGATGGCGTATCGCGCCAGCGCCCGCTCGACGACGACGAGCAGCACGTCCGGGTCGACCGGCTTCGTCAGGAAATCGTACGCGCCAGAGCGCACTGCGCGCAGCATGTGCGGCACGTCACCCGCTCCCGAGACGACGATGACCTTGGTCGCGGGCTGGGTGGCGAGCAGTACCGGAAGCTCCGACAGGCCCTTGTCGATGCTGCCATCGGGCGGCAGCATCAGGTCCACGATGGCCACCGGGATCGAGTACTCGGCCATGGCCGCGCGCGCGGTGGCACGATCGTGTGCCTCTATCACGGCGTGCCCCGCCTCGGTGAGCAGCCGAGCATAGACCCGGCGAAAGGCGCCGTCGTCGTCGACCAACAGGACGGACTGGTTCGTCATCTTGCCTCCGCTGCCGCCGCCATCAGACACTGGCGTCGAGGCAGCTCGAATCGGAGCCGCGCGCCGCCGAGCGCCGATCTCCCCGCCTCGATGCGGCCACCGTGCCGCTCGATGATCCCTCGCGCAATGGCCAGGCCGAGCCCCGTGCCCGGTCGAGCGCCGTCGCGATGGCGGCCGCTGACGAAGGGCTCGAACAGACGCGACGCGATGGCTTGCGGCACCCCGGGGCCGCTATCCTCCACATCGACCACAACCTGATCGGCGTCGCCGGAGACCCGCACCGACAGCTTCTGTGCAGGCGCCTCGCTCAGCGCGAGCAGTGCGTTCTCGAGAAGGATCACCAGCACTTGTAGCAACTGTGACGAGTCGGCCTCGAGCCGGCCGACTCCGTTCTCTGCCGCGAGCTCCAGTTCGACAGGAGGTGCCGCCTCGCCGAGTCCGGCGCGGGCGGTACTGAACCCGAGCTCGATCAGCGCATCGAGCTCTACTTCGCGCGGTTCGAGCGGCCGAGGCCGACCGAAGCGCAGCAGGTCCTCGATGAACCGCTCGGCACGGCGGATCTGCTCGCTCAGCGTGGTGACGCCCCCGCTGTCTCCCTCTCGATCATCGGGAAGGCGTCGGATCTGGGCGGCCATCACGCCGAGTGGACCGCGGATCTCGTGGGCGACTGCCGAAACGAAAGTGCCCAGCTCAGCGAGCTGACGCGCCTGTGTGGCGCGCTGCTCCTGTTCGGCCAAAGCATGTGCCAGTGCGGCCGCGTGTGCCGATCCCTTCATCAGCCGCGTGCCGAGCAACTCCTGCAGACGTAGCCTCAACGGCTCGAAGGCGAGCGCCGCGAAGAAGAACAGCGAGCAGAGCTCGAAAGCCTGACGGGTGCTCACAACCTCGGCAGAGCGCAAGCCCCAGACCAACCCGACGATCACCAGCGTCGAGAGGAGCGCCGAAAGCGCGGCATAGAGCACGTTACGCTCCATCAATCGCCGAGCACCCGGCGCGCGCTGGCTGGACACGACCTGAGCGAGAAGCAACAAGGAGGCCAGCACCACGAGCAGCCCGACAGGCTGGTCGAGTCCGCTCGAAAACATGATCGAGGTCGCCGCTGCGCCCAGATAGCCGAAGAGCCCGGCTAGAGCGAGCACGACCATCGGCCTGCGTTCGTCCGGGGAAGCGCCGCAATAGGCAGCCCACAGACGGCGCACCGGCGCCACGCCTACCAACGCCGCCACACCCATGGAGGGCCAGAAGAGCGGGCCGCCACGCTGGGCCGCATGATCGTACAGGAGCCCCGGCCAAATGGCGTGCAGCAGCACGAGAGCGGCCGCCGACCCGTAGGCGAGCCAGACCAGGGCGTAGCGGCGCTGGCCGGTGAGATTGTAGGCCGCATGCAGGTAGGCGGCGACGACGAAACCTCCGGCCGTCATCAGCCGTCCCCCGAACCGGGCAGACGCAGGCCAAGACGATAGGGCCACTGCTCCGGCCCAGAGGGCCACCGCGCCGCAGCACACCGCCAAGCCGCGCGCGTTCTTCCCGTGGAGCAGTGCCGAGAAGCAGAGCAAGAGCGCCAGCGAAACAACGAGAATCAGGCTGAACAGAGACAACTCGCTCATCGGCGCCGGAACGGTAGCACGTCGGGCGACAACGAAGTGGACAGTTGCCCGTCAAGCGCGCTGACAGCCGGCCTGGTCCGCTCTCAACCGACGCGGCACCTGGGCGGAGACTGCGCAAGCCCGCTCCTGGCATGCGGAGTGCTTCCGGCATCCACGGAGGCAGACATGACCGAACTCGTACGACGATCCCCGCGCGGTGCCCCGGTGGTGGCGGGCGGCCTGATCAGTACTTTCTTCGGACTCTTCCATCTGGCGTTCTGGCGTGTGTTCGATTGGAGCGTCGCGCTGGCGCCGCTCGCCCCCCTGGACCGTGCCGTCATGCAGGTGCTGAACGTGCACGTCGCGTACACCATCCTGTTCGTCGGCTATCTGTCGCTCTTTCATAGCGGCGAGCTCGTCGGTACACGACTGGGCCGGACCCTCAGCTTCTTCGTCGCCGGGTTCTGGGTGTTGCGTGCGGTGAACGAGGTCGTGTTCTTCCCGAACCCACCCCTGCCGTCGGCGATGCTCCTGGCCACGTTCGTCGGTACGGGCCTTCTGTACGCGATTCCGGCCTGCACACGCGCACGCACTGGAGCCGAACCGTGAGCACCCGCCCTCGCTGCGTGCTTCTCGCTCGAACGAGCGGATCGCTGCTGGCCGCGCTCGGGATCGTCCATTGCGCAGCGACTCCGATCGTTCTGGCTGACCCGGCCTTGGCGTCACTCCCTCGAGACCATCTGAGGGGCTTGGCAACGATGTTCGTGGCCACGGGTCTTGGCGTGCTCTACAGCGGCGTGTCGTTCCTGCTCGCTGCTCGCGCGCTCGGCAGAGGCGAGGCCTGGGCGCGGCGGGCCTTGGCGCTCGTGGCTTCCTTCGTTGCGACCGTCTCCCTTCTGTGCGTGACAACGATGCCGGCCAATCCATTCGCCTGGGTTGCGCTCGTGTCGTCGGGTCTCGCGGTCTGGACACCGCTGTGCGCGCGCGGCTGCCGCGCCGTGGCCGCTTCGACTCGAGTCGGAGCACTTGTCAGCCAGGTCCCTGCGCTTCCGTCTTCCCCACAATCGTGAAGGCACACCGCACTCGATTCGGGAACCTGAGCCGCGGCCACGTACATCGGCAACTGCCCATTCAACCGGTGCTCGAAGACGCGACCGCCGGCAAAGGGCTCGCAACCCTGGGCGTGTGCAGAGTTGCTGTGGGTCGAGGTCTGGTTCGCGGGTGTGCGACCCCGCTCGCGTATGGGCTTGTCCCGCGCAGCGCGGTATTCTTGGTCGAGACGCGCGTTCTTCCCCCTGCCGCGCCCGTTCGTGTCCGCGGTATTCGGCGCAACGCGTTGGTGTTGCTCGGTCCATTCTGGAGAAGCCATGCATAGCCCCATTCCGCAAGGTATCAGCAGATCCTCCGTAGCTCTCGGTGCGTGCCTTTGGCTGCTGCTGGGCACGGGCGCCGCGGCCTGCGGCAGCTCGTCGGAGAAATCCGATGGGTCGAACAAGGCAGGGACGACGAGTGGAGCCAACGAGACGGGCGGCGCTTCCGCAACGGGGGGCACTTCGGCGAGCGGAGGCACCCCGGCAACCGGCGGCTCTCCGGCAACCGGCGGCTCTCCGGCAACCGGCGGCTTTTCCTCAACCGGCGGCACTCCGACAACCGGTGGCTCTCCCGCAACCGGCGGCTCTCCCGCAACCGGCGGCTCTCCCGCAACAGGCGGCTCTCCCGCAACAGGCGGCGCTGCGACAGGGGGCAGTTCGACGGGCGGCGCAGCCACCGGTGGCAGCGGCGAGACGGAGCCGACCAGTGGGTGCGGCACGCCGAAACCTGCCGCGGCCCCGAGCACGATCACGGTGGACGACACTCCGCGCGAGTTCATCGTGGACGTGCCCACAGCCTACGACGAAAGCACGCCGTTCCCGCTCGTGTTCGGTCTGCACGGCATGGGCAGCGACGGTGAGATGTTTCGTAGCCGTGGCTACGGCAACTTGGGTTCGACCCTGGGCACCGAGTACATCCTGGTCTTCCCGACTGCCTTGGCTTCCGAGGACGACGGGACGACCCGATGGGACGTCATGGGCGGTACGGACTTGAACTTCTTCGACGCGCTACTGGCGCTCATCACGTCCACCTACTGCATCGACGCCAACCGCGTGTTCGTGACTGGACACAGCATGGGTGGCTTCATGTCCAACACGCTCGGGTGCAAGCGCGGTGACGTGCTGCGCGCGATCGCGCCGATGTCCGGGGCGGGCCCGAGCATGGGCCGGGATCCGGGGTGTGTTGGCCAGGTGGCTGCCTGGATCTCTCACGGCAATGCGGACACGACGGTGGAGATCTCTATGGGCGAAGGCAGTCGCGACTACTGGGTGGAGGCCAACCACTGCGACATCGGCACGACGAGTGAGCCTTCGGCGAGCTACTCCTGCGTCGAGTACGGGGGCTGCGACACCGGCTTCCCGGTGCGCTGGTGCGTGTACGACGGCGGTCACGAGCTTCCCAAGTTCGCTCAGCAGGCGATCTACGACTTCTTCTCGCTGTTCAAGTAGGGGCGACGGTGTCCCTGCGAACCGAGCTCGACTTCCAGTAACGACGAACCCCCAGCAAGGCACGTTGCCCTCGACCGAAAGACCCGAGCTGCTACCTGCGACGGGAGGTCACGTACGCGTTGACGAGCGAGCGGGCGTTGCGAGCATGCTGGCTGTTGGGCGCATAGCTCTCGAGCACCTGAGTCTGCTTCTCTGCCTCGGCAAGCCGCCCGAGCGCGAGCAGAGCACGTACTCTGAGCACGATGGCGTCGAGCGACATGGCGCCGCTGGGCCAGCGATCCCGGTACGCGTCCAACGATTGCAGCGCTTCGGTGGCCCCGAGGCTCTCGAGCTGCATGCGGACCGTATCCAGGCGGCTGGCCTCGTCCTTCAGACCCTCGTTGCCCGGGCTGACCGAATGCGGCTCCGCCTCACGACGAGAGGCCGAATCAGCACCCCGCAGGAGCTTCC
>JAFGIS010000400.1 GCA_016929495.1 Polyangiaceae bacterium
GCCGGCGACGCGAAGGTCCTCATGCTCAACAGCCCCTGCAACCCCACGGGCAAGGTGCTGTCCGCAAAGACGTTGCGGAAGATCGCGACCTGGGCCAGGAAGAACAAGGTCTTCATCGTCAGCGACGAGATCTACCGCTGCTTCTGCTATGACGGCGAGTTCACCAGCATCGCGTCGTTCACCAAGGACGTGCTGCTGCTGAACGGCTTCAGCAAGCTGACGGCGATGACCGGCTGGCGGCTGGGCTACGCGGTCGGGCCGAAGCCGATCATCGCCGAGATGACGAAGCTGCAGCAGTTCAGCTTCGTCTGCGCGCCGGCGATGGCCCAGTATGCCGGCGTGGTCGCCCTCGGCCTCTCCCCGGAGAACCACGTCCTCGCCTACGAGGCCAAGCGCAACCTCGTCTACGAGGGGCTGCGCGAGAAGTTCAACCTCAAGAAGCCGGAGGGCGCGTTCTACGCCTTCGTCGAGGCGCCCGGCGGCGACGGCGATGCCTTCTGCAAGAAGGCGATCGAGCGCCGGCTCCTCGTGATCCCCGGCAGCGTGTTCAGCGAGCGGAAGTCCCACTTCCGGCTCTCGTTCGCCGCCGAGGACCGCACGATCGAGGAAGGCGTCCGCGTGCTGAACTCGCTGGCGTGACGGCGGGTGCATCTCTCCTGCTCGTGCTCCCGCTCGTGGCCGGGCGTTTCCTTTGTGGCTCGGCCGCTCTGACCCGAGACGGGTGTGGCGTGCCCCACGACCGCGGAGACGCGGGACGGGACCGCATCGGGGCCTCCAGCCCCGCCTCGGCCTGAACATCGGGGGCCACACGGAACACGGCCGAGCAGGAGCGGGAGCACGAGCACGAGAGCGGGTGTGCGGGCTACCGCACGCCGTACTTGTCCAGCTTGCGGTAGAGGGTGGCGCGGCTCAGGCCCAGCTTGCGGGCGGCCTTGCTGATGTCGCCGTCGCACTTCTTGATGGCACCGAGGATCGCCCGCCGCTCCACCTCCACGAACGGCAGCACCTCGTCGGTCTCCTCGGGCTCCACCTCGGTCTGCTGGAGGGCCTTCTGAATGCACTCCAGCGCCTCGTCCACGGCGAGCTGGGGGACCTTCGCCTTCGCCGTGGCCTTGAGGATGCGCTCGGGGAACAGCTCGGGCGTCACCCGGTCCGTGTTGGCCAGCACCACGATGCGCTCGACCGTGTTGCGCAGTTCGCGCACGTTGCCGGGCCACTCGTAGCAGAGCAGCAGCCGCACGGCGTCCGGGGAGAAATCCCAGAAGTACTTGTTGTACTTCTCGCACATCATGGACAGGAAATGCTGCGCCAGGACGGGGATGTCTTCCGGGCGCTCGCGCAACGGGGCGATGTAGATCGGCACCACGTTCAGCCGGTAGTAGAGGTCGTCGCGCAGGTCTCCCTTCTCCACCTCCACCAGCGGGTCGCGGTTCGTGGCGGCGATCACGCGGCTGTCGACCTCGAGCGTGTCCGTGCCGCCGACGCGGGTGAACGTGTGGTTCTGCAGGAACCGCAGCAGCTTCGACTGGAGCCCGTGCTCCATCTCGCATATCTCGTCCAGGAACAGCGTTCCGCCGTGCGAGCGCTCGCAACTGCCGATGTGCAGGCGGTCGGCGCCGGTGAACGCGCCCTTTTCGTGGCCGAACAGCTCGCTCTCCAGCAGGTCCTTTGGGATGGCGGCGCAGTTGACGGGCACGAAGGCGCCGTCGCTGCGGGGGCTCAGCATGTGGATGGCGTGCGCGACCAGCTCCTTGCCCGTGCCGCTCTCGCCGTTGATGAGCACCGTCGCGTCCGTGTTGCTGATGCTCTTGATGCGCGAGTAGATGTCATGCATGATCGGGCTGATGCCGACCAGTTCGCCAAGCTTGCCGCCGCGCTTGTAGACCTCGGTAAGCTGCTTGACCTGCACAGCCAGGTGGTGCTTCTCGGCTGCATCCTGGAGTTTGGCGGCGACCCATTCGGTGCCCGCAGCGGGGTCGATGAAATCCTCCGCTCCCTTCCTCATGCACTGGACAACGGTCGCCGCACTCGGGCTCTCGCCCACCACCATAACGGGCAGGTCCGCGTACTGCCCGCGCAGGCGCTCCAGCGCACTGGCGTCGCCCGTTGTGCAATCCACGCCCAGCAGCACCACGTGCGCAACCTTCTCGCCGAGTTTCTGCAGGAGGGCCGTCTGGTCCCTGCACCTCACCAGGACGACGGCGCGGCCCGAGAGCTTGTCCGGAACCATACTGTCGACGGCCTCGCCGCCGACCGAGTAGATGTAGATGTCTTTGTCCACGTGTCCGCCCAGTAGTTGAATGGCGGCCGGTCAACGGGCCGGCATCAGTCGTCAGCGCCCTCGGCGAGGGACTCCACGGCATCGGCCAGCGTCTGCGTGACGTCGAACACGCGGGTCAGGCGCGTAAGCTCGAAGATCGACCGGCAGAACGGGGGCACGCCCGCCAGCCGCAGATCGCCGCCCTCGGCCGCCGTCCGCCTGAGACAGCTCACCAGCACGCCGAGGCCCGCGCTGTCGATGAAGTCCATGCCGTCGAGGTCGACGACGATCCTGGTCTTGCCGCCCTCGATGAGCTGATGCAGCTCGAGCTTCATCTGGGGCGCCGAAACCGCGTCGAAACGCCCCTCGATCTCAACGATCGTGATGCTGCCTTCCTGTCGAACATTGCCGATCACTGCGGCGGACCCCTTCTGTTGTGCCGTGGCTCTCCGAACTGCACGAGCCAACATCATATCGACGCGTAGCCTCGGAAGTCAATCATCGTGTCTCGCCTTGAGACACAGAGCGGGGCACTAGGGGCCGATCCTGTCGAAGATGCTCGACACGATCGCGTCGTAGTCGGCGGGCAGCTCCACCGGCGGGTTGGCGTGGTGGCTGGACACCCCCTGGAGGTCGCTCCAGTGGTAGCCGGTCTTGAACTGGGGGAACTTCAGCCCGTGCGCGGTCGATATCACAACCACGCGGTCTCTCGCGCCTATGTCGCCGCGCCCCGCCAGCTTGATCAGCGCCGCCAGGGCCACGCCGGTGTGCGGGTCGGTGAACAGGCCGCTCAGGTCCGCCTGGGCGCAGGCGTCCGACAGCTCGTCCTCCGTCGCCTGCTCCGCCATGCCGCCGAAGTTCTTCAGCGTGCGGATCGCTTTGTAGACGCTGACCGGATTGCCGATCTGGATCGCCGTGGCCAGCGTCTTCTTCGCCGTCTGCGGCTCGAAGCTCCCGAAGTCCTTCAGATAGCTCATGTAGAGCGGGTTGGCGTTCGCGCTCTGTGCGCAGCAGATGCGGGGCAGCCGGTCGATCAGGCCCAGGTCGCGCATCAGCTCGAACCCGAGCCCCAGGGCGCTCACGTTGCCGAGGTTGCCCCCGGGGATCACCACCCAGTCCGGCACCTCCCAGCCGAGCTGCTGGCAGATCTCGACCGA
>JAFGIS010000401.1 GCA_016929495.1 Polyangiaceae bacterium
AAACTGGCCAGCAAAAACTGGCCAGCAAAAACTGGCCAGCAAAAACTGGCCAGCAAAAACTGGCCAGCAAAAACTGGCCAGCAAAAAAAAGCGGACTCCGTGATTCCGTGAGCGCCCTCCAAGGGGCTGCGGGGTGGGTTTCCCCTTCCGGCGCACGTTGTTCTCGTGCTATCCGGTGAGATGGTCCCGTGTGAGCGCGCGACGCGCAACCACGCAGGCTCGTGCACCATTGTTCCGCAGCGTGAGAGATCCTACGTGACCGCACCCCAGACTGACGCATCCGTTCCCACTGACAAAGCTTCCGCGCACAGGCCCAGCGTACCGGGTCGACCCCTGGGATCCGGCCGCGTGCTCTCCTGGGTGCTCGGCAGCCTCGCGGCCTTCGGCCTCGCCTTGGGCGCCGGGGCCCTGTTGGTCGGCATCGCTCATGGACTGGCCCGCTGGACCCAGCTGCCGGCGGCGGAGATCGCCATGACCGGCGTGCTTCTGGTCTGCCCGTTGGTGCTCGTGGTGATCGCGCTGCGCTTGCAGCACGAGCTCACGGAGCTCCGAAGGACGGTCCGCCACTCTTCCTCGTACCTGTGCGCGATCCTCGATCGCATGACCTGGATCGAAGGAGTGCTCGACCAAGCGCAGGAAGCCGACCGCTCTTCGCACGAGGCAGTGAACGCGCAGGAGGCCGCAAACCAGCGCTGACATCGCGGTGATCCGAAGCCCGACGCTGGATATCGTGGGCGCGCCAGACTCATGGCCGTCAACTCGGACGCTTCGCTCGCCGTCGCGGGAGACCCAGAAGGCCGTCTTTGGTGCCCGCGCGAGAAAAAAACCGTCGACCTGAACGCCACGGTCTTCCAGCCTGTGTTCGCTGGGCGATCCGGGTACGCCCGTGTTCCGAGTCAGTTGCTGGATCGCTCTCCCACGGTCAGCTTCCCGAGCCGTTTCTCCAGGTCTCTCGAGCCGAGGACTCTGCGCCTCTCAGTAGCCGTGCTGGTTCAGCTCCACGACCTGAATCAACTCGAGCTTGCCGGTTCCGCGTTCAATGTAGATGGCACGATAGTACCGCCGTAGTCCTTCCCCGCATGCTACTGCTTTGAGCAGTAGGGTGCAGGTGCACTGCGTTCTCTCAAGAGGGGCGCCTCGTTGGTCCCCCGGCCCGAGGCACGAGGGGTAAGGGGGACCCGGCTTGCGGGGCGAAGCCACGCGAGCCGGCCGCACTGGGACGCGCTGCTGTCGGGGCAGCTGCGCGGCTCTCTCGCGCCCGCTCGCGACACCGAGCCCGCGCACGTTCGCCCGGGGTCGAGTCCGGGACGGCTGGGGGCATTGGCCGTTGGGAGCCTCACCGCTGACGTGGTACTTGGGGGCAAGAGCATGCGCCACGGCGTCGCTTGGTTCGGGTTCTGGATTGCTGCTTGTGTCACGGTGAGTGCGTGGGCATGGCCCTACCGGCTGCGGGTTCGTGCCACCGAATGCGGGAACGCCGCGGAACTGGGCGCGAGGGTCCAGCGCCGCCTGATGCGTCCGGAACCGGAGAACTGGTCGTTCTATGTGGGGATCGTCTCCGTGCAGGGGGAAATCGTCGCAACCATCACCTCCGTCGGCCCGAGCGGCGCGATGGAAACGCGTAGCGTGCGCGGAGCGCAGTGTGGATCGGTTCTGGATGCCGCAGCGCTGGTGATAGCCGTGACGCTCGATCCGTCGCTGGCTCTGCCCAAACCCGAGCTCCGTGCGCCCCCTCCCACGCAACCCCAGCCAATGCCTCGAGCCGAACCGGCAGCGTCCTGGCATCTCGGAGCACGTGCCGGGGGCGGAGCACGGAGGGCGATCGCGCGCACCGTGGGCTGGGAGCTCTCGGTAGGCGCCGTCGTGTTGCGGGAGGCAAGCCTCGGCTCCGAGCTCGCCATGGAGTACGTACACGGGCGGGGCGGGATCCCTTCCGCCGTCCTGACGCTCGACGCCGGTAGACTCTACCTCGTGCCCGTGCGCCTCGAGCTCGGTCCGTCGTTGTATCTGAGTCCTGCTGCCGGCGTGGAGGTCGGACGGTTGAAGGGCAGTCCAGCACAGGAGCTGATCGGCGGCCGGGGCAAAGGCGGCCTGTGGACTGCGACGAGCTTGCAGGCGACACTCACGCTGCGTATCGGGACTGTGGGCCCTGGCGGCCTGGACCTGAGCCTGACACCGTTTCTGGCTCTGCCGCTCAAGAGGGACACCTTCGAGGCCAGCGCGAGGGACGAGAGGCTCTACAAGGTGCGCTGGTGGGAGGCAGGCGCCCGCGCTGGCGCCACCTTCTGGCTGGACTGACTCGGCGGGAGGGCGGCGACCGATCGAGTGATCCAGCGCGGCACTCGCTCCACATGGGGGGTGTGTATGCTTGGCGCCGTGTCCGGCCAGCAGCCCGACTCTCCCTGCGCTAACGCCGAGGCTCGACTGGCGCACCTGCTCGATACCGAGCTCGACTTCGTCTGGCGCCTGCTGCGCCGACTCGGCGTGACGGTTGGGCGCGTGGACGACGAGTCGCAGCGAGTCTTTTTGATCCTGGCGTCCAAGCTCGACCAGGTCGAGCTTGGATCGGAGCGTTCGTTCTTGGTGAGTACCGCGGTGCGCGTGGCTGCCAACGCTCGCCGTTCACAAGCCGGTCTCAGGGAGGATCCTTTCGACGAAGCCGTGTCAGCCATGGCCAGCCCGGTCCCCAGCCAGGAAGAGCTACTGGACCACAAGCGACGGCGAGAGCTGCTCGACCGGATTCTGGACCAGCTCGGTGCCGAACAGCGCACCGTCTTCGTACTGAGCGAGCTCGAACGCATGAGCCGGGAGCAGATCGCGCGCCACCTTGGGTGGCCCTTGGGCACCGTGGCCTCGCGCCTGCGCCTGGCGAGGCAGCACTTCTATCGGTTGGTCGCGCGCGCCCACGCGCGCCTCTGCAGCGGCCATGAACGGAGTGAACCATGACCGACCAGGATGACTCGCCGCTCGGCCCGGAGGTCCACGCGCTGGCACGGAGCCTGCTGGATTCGGCCGCCTCGGACGCACCCGCGCCCCAGCTGCACCGGACCGTGGCCGGTGCGCTGGGGCTCTCGGGGGTGGCTGCGGCGTCGCTCGCACACGGCACCCACCTCGCACAGAGTGCAGCCACCGCGGCGAGCGCCAGCGCTACGGCCTCGTCGCTTGGCAGCGGGGCAAGCACTGCCACGACCGCAGCGGGTGGCGCTCAGCTCGGGACGGCAGCTGCCGCACTCGGGGGCAGCCTGAAGCTTGCCCCCGTGATCGCGATCGGTAAGTGGGTGGCCGGAGGGTTCGTGGTCGCGTCCGTGGCCGTGGGAGCCGCCCATGTCGCACAACACATGGTCGCGCCCCCGCCAGGCACTACGCTGGGTCGCGGGGCGAGCAGTCCATCGCTTTCCGGAGGCCCTGCAGACCGAGCTGCTAGCAGCGGCAAGGCCGAGCGGGGCACGCCCGAGGCCCAAGGACTCGGCCAAGCCGAGCCCGCAGGTGCCGCCGTGGACCCGGCGCTTTCCCGGGACTCGGTGCGGCGCACGCCCACCGCGGCGCCGGCGGCAGCCGAGAACCCTGAACGCGCGCCAGGCACACAGGTCACGCGGGCTTTCGGCGATGCCCAAGACGAGCCCCCGCCTCTGCCCTCGACAGAACCCAGCGCCGCCGCGCCCCCTCTCGGCCTCGGCTCGTTTCCGCCCACTGGGCAGACCCGATCCGAGACAGTCAGGCCCAACGACCAGCTGGCAGGCGAGGTCAGGCTGCTCGACAGCGCGCGAGCCAACATCGCCTCGGGACGGCTCGGTCCCGCACTGGCCGCCTTGAACCAGTACCATTCAGGCTACCCCAGCGGCGTCTTGCGCGCAGAGGCGCTTGCGCTCACGGTCGACGCTTGGCTGCGCGCCGGCAACGAGGCACGAGCACGACGTTGGGTCCAGGCGCTCGAACGCGCTTTCCCGACCAGTCAGCACCTCGAGCGCTTTGCGCGTCTCCGAACCGGAGCGAAGGCCGGGGGCGGGACACGGCCGTGAGGCAGGAAAACAAGGTGATCCAAAGGGCGGACAGGCGCACATGGGAGGAGCTGAATCGCTCCATGACGAGGAGGAAGACGATGAGGCGAGCTAGCCTGCTGGTGGCAACCTGGATCTGCACCGTACCGGCGTGTGTGAACGAAACGCACGATCTGTTGCCTGGCGGCACGGGAGGCGATGCCGGAACATCCGGTTCGCCTGCTGGATGCGAGGATGGAGCGGACTGTGGCGGAGCAGGCAGCAGTGCGAGCGGCACGGGCGGGAACCGAAGCGTTTCCGGCACCGGCGGCAAGACGAGTCCTTCGGGCGGGAGCGCGGACACTGACACGAGCGGCGAGGGCGGAGCGAGCCGTGCGAGAGGCACGGGCGGCGACCGAAGCGTCTCCGGCACCGGTGGCAGGACGAGTCCCACCGGCGGCCGCGCGGGCACCAGCCCGAGTGGCGGAAGCGGCGAGAGCGGAGCAGGGATCCACGCCGCAGGCGCAGGCGGCGGCGACGCGACCGGGAGCGGCGGTGCTGGCGGCGAGTGCCGGAGCGACGGCCGGATCGTGATCACGGACGACTCGAACTACTCGCTGCAGAGCGTGCTGAGCATCCAAACCACTGCGGTCAAGGATGGAGAGAACCTCACCTTCGACTGGAGCGACGTGACCCAGGACTTCTTCGGGAGGCCCATCGACCCGGTCAAGGACATCGACTTGGTCGCGGTTTCCCTGTGGGGCATGACCGTCGAGGAGCTCGCGGGCAGTCTCAACAGGGACCATCTCCCGGTCTACAACAACCTTGGGGCGCTGTTTGCGTACCCGAAGGACGACTTCACCTCGGTCAACTTGCTGGAAATGGGCGCGGTCGGAGGGTTCGAGGTGCCGCAAGAGGAGGTGTGGTCTCGGTTCGACATGTCGACTCCGAACTACCAATACCCTCCGGAAACGCACACGTTCATGATGACGGCCAGTTCGGGCACGAACCCGACCCGCGATGTACGCATGATCGGCCTGTTCAAGCTGGATCCGACCTCCACCAACACGACGGTCGCCCTGAGCAACACCTCCACCACGATGGAGTATTCGGTGGCGCTCGCGGACGTTCCGCCGATCGCGGTGCCCGCGGCGACCCGCGCGCTGACCGTCGATTGGAGCCGGATGACGGTCAACGCCCTCGGCAACCCGTTCGACGCGACCCAGATCACCGAGGCCGTGGTGGCCCACTACGCCGACTACACTCCCGTCGAGCTCGAGGAGCACTTCCTGTACCTGCGGGAGGAAGCCACCGCGTGGTACTCGGCAGAGGTGCTCGCTGGCAACAGCGTAGACCTCGGCACGCTCACGGACGCCGACGGGACGAGGTTCGCAGGCATCGACGGGACGGGCGTATGGGTCGTCGCGCTTTTCTGCACGGCGAACTGCAACAACGCGGCCCCTTGGTCCATCACGATCCTTCGGCCCTGCGAATAGCGACGAAGCGCTTGGGGTCAGTTCAGGTACACCTTGCGATCGGGACTGTGACAGTTCGAACTCTGGCAGTCTTCCGTCGTGGTGTGGCTGTTCGGGGGCGAGCAGACACTGAGCGGGCACTTGCTGACGCACGCCGTGAAGGGAGCGCTGAGCTCCGTGGCCGTGCTCGTGGCTCCAACGGTTCCGAAGAAGAACATCCCGTCGGGTCCGGTCACCGCCACAACGGGCGTGCCGCTGGCGGGTGTGAGCGTGATGGTCGCCTCGGCGACCGTGGTGGAGCTCGTCGGGCCGTCGTACAGGAAGCCCCCCTTGAACACCGGCTTGGGCGCCGTGTGGCAGCCGTTCTCCGAGCAGGGCTGGTTCACGTCGTTCGTCACCGCCGGCTCGCTCCCCGGGCTCTGCGCCGCCGTGTTCGGGCGCAGCGTGACCCTGCCCGATGCGGTCTGGCAGCTGGTGTCGCTCGGGCTGACCTATCCGGCTTTGCTACTCTCGTACTACGTGTTCTGGGGCATGCTGCGCCTGCGGCCGCTGCACGTGATCTGGAGCACTCTCACCTTCACGCGCTGGTACAGCCGGCGGTATCACGATCCGGAAACGCGGCAGAAGCAGATGCGGTAGGGCCCCTCACCCGCACTTCGCCTGCAGCCAGGGTCGGACTGCAGGTTCGGCGTGGGTCTGCGAAAGTGCGTGTTCGGCCAGCCTGGGCTCGTAGTCAGCCCGGTACACGCGATAGTCGATGTCCGGAAAGAGATTGTCCTGGGCTTCGATGCCTGCGAGCTCCGCGGCGTCGACGGCATGTTGCTCGACCATCCGAATGAGCCGGTGCAACCTGGACAAGTGCTCCTTGGTGCGTCGGACGGCGTAGGGCACTACCGTACCCTGGGTCATGATGAAAGCCCAGTCGCTGGCCTGCGCCAGCAGAAGCTCACGCGCGGCCTGGTTCAAAGCCGCTCGCTCGAATCCGACCGCGCGGGGACGCGCTGCGGCCACCGCGACCATGCGGTCGGCAGCCTCGTGAAGGTGGGGATAGATCCAGTCGTTGTGACCGTTCAGCCACATCTCGTTGTAGCCTCTGTAGCCCCAGCTCGAGGGCGACGGAATCGCTACTTGGTTGGTCGGATGCGTCGCGAGATACTCGCTCGGCGTCACCAGGCGCAGCCGCTCCGGACTCTGCGCGAAATCGCGCAGAACGTGGCCGAGCCATTCGGGGCCCTCGAACCACCAGTGGCCGAATAGCTCCGCGTCATAGGGGGTGACCACGACGGGCTGCCGGTCCATCCGCACGCACAGCCACTCGACCTGCTCCCGACGGCTGCCGCAGAAGGCTCGCGCATGCTCGACGGCCCGAGCCAGGGCCCGGGCGCGGACATAGGGCTCTTTGGCCTCCGTGATGCCCGTGACGCGATGATACTTGATCCCGAGATGGCGTCGAATGCCGAGCTCGTGAGCGCACGACCCGAGGTAGCCGAGATCGAGCTCGAAGCCGATGTCCCGATAGTATTCCCGGTAGTCCGGGTCGCCCGGGTACCCCTCGGCCGAGCTCCAAACCTGACGGCTCGACTCCGGGTCTCGGCCGAAGACGGCGACCCCGGTCGGGCAATAGAGCGGCGCGTACACGCTATAGTGCGGTGGGCCGGAAGCATGCTCGATCGCGTGCGTCTCGACGAACGTATAGCGGATGCCCGCCTCGTGCAGAACCGCATCGAGCCCCGGAGTGTAGCCGCACTCCGGCAACCACAGCCCCTGGGCGGGAGAGCCGAAGCACGCCTGGTGCTCGGCAACCGCCACCAGGACCTGCGCCCGCACCGCGAGCGGATTCTGGTTGAGCAGCGGCAAGTAGCCGTGGGTCGCCGCGCAGGTGATGAGCTCGACATGACCGGCGTCGACCAAGCGACGGAAGGCAGCCGCGAGATCGCGCTGCCAGTGCTCCTCGTAGTCCCGGCGGGCTCGTGCGAACCGCGCCCGGTAGAGCAGCGCGGTCTCGTACAGCCCGGACACATGGCGCGTTCGGCGTACCTCTCGCTCCGTGAGCTCGCAGAGCCGCTCCATCCGACGGAGAAAACGCGAGCGAAGCAACGGGTCGTTCAGCATGGCCACGAGCGTCGGGCTCAGCGAGAACGTGATCCGGTACGGTACGCCGCGCTCGGCGAGGCCCTCGAGCACCCAGAGCAGCGGTATGTACGATTCGAGGATGGCCTCGTGCAGCCAGCCCTCCTCGAAGAAATCCTCGTGCTCCGGATGGCGGACGAAGGGCAGATGTGCATGCAGGACCATGCACAGCTGGCCCTGGCTCATGCTTTCGAGCCTCCGTGGCGCGTCTCGGCCGGCGTGCGCAGCCATCTCCCACCCGAGCCTCGACCCGAAATCGAGGCGCCAGCTCGGCGCGCGCTCAGCGAGACACCGCGCGCAGTAAGAAGCGGCCCGTCGGCAGCGCCGCGCAGGGCGGCTTCGAACGCCCGAGTGTCCCCCAACGGGATCGTCGGCGCGTGCCGGGGAAACGTCGGCAGCATCGGCAGCGGGCTCTGCACCAAGGGCGAAGCATGGATATCGGCGACGCCAGCTGGCTGCTCTGCGGACGCCGATGCGCTCGGGGCGACGGACGCGCTCGACTCCTGCACGGCTGCCGGCATCGCTTGCCACTCCGGTTCGCGCGGCGGCGGCGGTTCGGAGCGGGGGATGCGCACCCGGTTGGAGCGACACACCGGGACGAACTGTTCACCGAAGCGAGGCCCCAGCTCGGCGACGTAACTCTTGTCGGACGACCAGAGCTCGACGTACCAGTTCCTCGCGCTCGGGCTCACGGCGACGTCGAAGGTGCTGCGTGCGTTACTACCGTCGAAGTCGATGGACGTGACGTCGTAGAAACGAAGCACCCAGGTCGGCGCCTCGTTCTCCCACAGGGGACTGAGCAGCTCCCTGGCGCGAATGCGGTCAGGAAGAGTCATCTCCCAGTACGCATGAACATGAAAAGGATCCACCGCGAGCAACACGACGCGCGAGTGACCGTAGCAGTCCGGGAGCGCATCGTCCCGATCGCCGTCGGGTATCCGACCTGCAACGCTCGACGGGCGACGCTCCGTTCGCCCCAGGTGCTCGCTTGCCGCAGGCGTCACGCTACGAGCAATAACAATGCCGCGGGACCATAGCAACGAGGTCCAAACGGGTGCCGCCCCAATCCGATGCTCGCCCGGCCTGCTTGGGGGTCATCGAGCGGCGGCCACCGGCTGACCTCGCAAGTTTCCCAGCCGTTCCAAGATGGACGAGCCATACCGGCCTCGCTTCCAGGGCATGCGGCCCGTTGTCCGGTCACGGGTACGTCGCGCTCGGGCACTCGGTCTCAGGCGGGCCTGGACCGTCCGGCTCGCCCTGGTGACGCTCTCGCCCTCGGACTGCGGCCAACATCCTTCTCGTATTCACGCTGCCGCTGCAGCACCGCGCGCGCCTCGGACATCTGCCCGCGCGCTCGGAGCTCCTCGGCCAGACGTGCGGCGGTTTCCGGCTCGCTGGGTGCCAGGTTGTGGGCGATCTGCCAGGCCATCGACGCGTCCGGGTGACCGAGCACGTCGGCTAGGCGGGCTGCGGCACGCGCTGCCGAAGCGTCCCCTGGATCGAGACGGACCGCGCGGGCGGCGAGCTCGGCGGCGCGCGTGACAGAACCCCCCTCCAGGGCCAGAGCGGCCTGGGCCAGAAGGGGACGCGGATCGTACGGGTGGTTGGATTCGGCCCGCTGCACGATGTCGAGCACCGTGTCGAGCTCGGCCAATTCGAGACGGGCGCGTGCCTCGACGAGCTGCGCCTCGAGTCCAAGACGGCTCGGGACGTGAGCGTCCACTCGTCGGATCAGCTCGAGAGCCGCGGCCGGCCGCTGCTGTCGGATCAGGGCAACGGCCGACTGCACCCGCTCGTAGCCCGGCGCTAGGCATGGCCGGGCCACGGCGATCAGAAAACTCCCTGAGTCGCACCAGGTCTCTATCTCGAAGCCACTGCGGATCAGCAGGGCCTCGAGTCCTCGCCGTGAGAACGCGCGACGCGCGGGCGGCAGCAGGCACTGAAACGGGTCGGCCTGGGGCTCGGCAACGAGCAGCCGGGCGTCCCGGACGCAGGCAGAGCGTAGCTCGGCCACGACCAGTTCCGGATCGCTCACGTGCCCGAGCAGATCGGCGCAGATGGCGGCCTGGCACGGCTCGAGGCGCAGGCCGGCCCCGAAGGTCGCCCGAACGTATTGCGCTCGCGGCTCGTAGCGGCCCGCATACTCCAAGGCGATTCTGTCCTTGTCGACCCCCGTGACGCTCGGAAACGCTCCGGCCAGCTGAGCCGTGCCGATGCCAGAGCCGCATCCTGCGTCCAGCACGTGCTCGGCTCGAAGGTCCAGGGCCAACAGCTGAAGATAGAAGGATCGCGTCGGCGGCGCGGGGCCCTCGAGTCCGGGGTAGCGACGCACGCGACCGGACTCGACTCGCACGACAGCCCCCGAATGGAAGTGCGCCCAGAGCTCGGAACGACTCGGGCCCTGGACGTACCTGGGTTCGTCGCGCGCCACGGCGCGCGACGTCAAATCGCGGATCACGCGACTATCCCGTTGCAGCCAGCGGCCTGCGCCCTGCTTCCGCGACGGCGACCTGCCACGCTTCGCGTAGCGGCGCGAGCACTCGGGTCACCTCGTCGATGCCGCGAGAATCGGCACGCAGCGATGCTTGACGGAGGCGGTCCATGCAAAACTCGTAGAGCCCGCTCAGCTGGGCGCACAGCTCGGGAGCTGCCTGGTGGTCGAGCGCTATGTAGAGCTCGGACACGATCGCGTGCGCCTTCGACAGGAGCTCGCGGCCGCGCCCGGCCTGCCCGTTGTCGAAGCAGATCTTGCCTCCGTTGAGAAAGCGGAACAGACCGTCGTAGAGCGCGAGCAACAACTCCCCAGGCGTGCAGGTCGTCGCTCGCACCTCCTTGTACCTGCGGACTGCATTATCGAGCATCGGACGTACCTTTCTGGCGATTCAGCGTCGGCGTATCCCTATCCAAACAGCGCTACGAGATAGGAAAGAGTGGAATAGCTGCTCCCCATCGCACTATCGGCGGCGTTCAGCTGCGCGCGGACCCTTTCGGCGTACGCGTCGAGCCGGTCCTGGGCGTCATCGGCACGCTGCTGCAGCGTGGTCGCCTGCTGGTTGAGCAGGTCGACCTTGGTTCTGAGAAGCCCGGTGCCCGTCGCGGACAGAGAGTCTGCCAGGTCGCTGAGCACGTCCATCACTCCCTCGGAACCGCTCGGCCCGGCGAGCACCTGGCTCACCGCGGTCGGATCGGCGGCCAGCGCGGTCTGGAGCCTGGAGGAATCGATGGTCAACGTCCCGTCGCTGTTCTGGCTGACGCCGATGGAAGCGAGCGTCTCGTACTGAGAGCCCGTCTCGACCCGAGTCATCACCACGCTCGACATGCGGGAGGTCACGGTGCGCAGTCCCGAGTCGCCCGCCAAGACGCTGTTCGTCGCCTTGGTCGAGCCATAGCCAGCCGCCGAGTGTACCTTGTTGACGATGGCGTTGTACGCGTCGACCACGCTCTGCAGCTTGGTCTTCAGGGCCGCCGGGTCGGACGCGATGGTCACGGTCTCGGCCTGGGATGTCAGGCCGGTCAGAGCCAGGGTCACGCCTGGAATGGCGGCGGTGATCTGGTTCGTGGCGCTCGAAACGGGGAACCCGTCGATTTCCGCCGTGGCGTTGCTGGCAACCTGCTTGATGTTGGCCTCGAGATTGAGGCCGAAGTCCAGATCCGTCTCCTGGATCGTGAGGGCGTTCGCGCTACCCTTGTCGAGCCCATTGAGCAGGAGCCGGTAGTGGCTTCCGTCGTAGAACGTCGTTGCGGAAAGGCGCAGCCCCTGCTCGCTTGCTTCCTCGTTGATCCGAGTTGCGATCGCGTCCAGGGAATCCTCCGCGCCGATATCGACGGTGGCCGTCTTGCCCGCAATGGTGAACGAAAGCGTCCCCGTCTCGCCCAACGCCTCGCTGCTCGAGTCGAACGTGTTCGAGTACACCCGAGCCTCCTTCGCCAGGCCGGTCACCTTGACGGAGTAGCTGCCCGGCTGAGCGGCGCCGGTCGCCGAGACGGTGATGGCACTCGAAGAGGAGGAGGCCGTGTAGGTCTTCGTCTCGGTGATGTCGTCGAGCTCGCGGACAGCGGTCCCGAGCCGTGAGATCAGGGTCGCGATGTCGCTGACCGTGGTAGCGGCGGCCTTGGCGTTGCTGATCCTCGTGTTCAGTCTGGTTATCGGCTCTCTGCTGACGCTCACCAGGGCGGTGACGATGCCGTCGACGTCCAGTCCAGAGCCGACTCCGGTCATGGTGATGGTTCCTGACATAGCCTACCTGTGCGTCGCAAGGGTTGCCGGTCCGAAGACCAGGGCGCGTGCTTCAGCGGCCATGCGAAGCGCGCGCCCTGGACAGAAGCTACCCGCCGAGCAGCCCGAAGGCCAGCTGCGGGAGCTGGTTGGCTTGCGCCAGTATCGAAGTGCCTGCTTGGGCGAGAACCTGATTTCTCGCCAAATTGGAAGTCTCCTCCGCCATGTCGACGTCACGTATCCGCGAGTTGGCCGCGGACAGGTTCAGCCGCATGGTCTGGATGTTGTTGGTCGCCACCTCGAGCTTGTTCATGGCCGCGCCGAAGCTGGAGCGCGCACCCGAGACCGTGTTGATGGCCGCGTCGATAATGGCCAACGAGTCGAGCGCGTTGTCTGTGGTCGCGCCCGTGAGCAGAGTGGTGCCCGCAACGACGTCGTCCAGATCGATGCCGTTGAACTGGACGTCGATTTGGTCGTTGGCGTCGTCGTTCAAGCCCACCTGGAACGTCACCGAGCTTGCCGTGTCGCTGGTGATGAGGTCCGTGCCGTTGAACTTGGTCGATCCTTGAATGCGGCTGATCTCTCCCTGCAGCGACTTGAACTCGGTGTCTAGGTAGCCACGGTCTGCGGTGCCCAGGCTGCCGTTGGAGGCCTGCATGGCCAGCTCACGCATACGGCCGAGCACGTTGTGGATCTCGCCCAGCGCGCCTTCCGCCGTTTGCGCCATGCTGATGCCGTCGCCCGCGTTGCGCTCCGCAACGGTGTACGACCGGATCTGGCTCTTCATGCTTTCGCTGATGGCCAGGCCGGCAGCATCGTCCGCGGCGGTGTTGACCCGGAAGCCGCTGGACAGCTTGTTGTAGCTGCCTTGAAGCAGCTTCTGGTTACGGACGACGTTCCTCTGGGCTTCGAGTGCCGCTACGTTGGTCTGGATATTGAGTCCCATGGTTTGCTCCTTCCTGGAGAGGTCCGGGGACCGCAACATCGAGGCCCGCCGGTCGGGGCGTCCTTGCCCTTCATGGGCTCGGAACGGCGCGAAGAGTCAGTCCTTGAGAAGAAAGACGTTGCCGGAGCGAACGATAGGCACGGCCCCACGCAGCGCGCGCCTGGGGCGCGCACGGGAATGCCTGCACCCAACCCCCCGCACCCACAGCCCGCGTGTCCGTGTCGCGCATATGTCGCTATCGAGCCGGCTGCGGCGCGCACAAAAAAAGCGCGCCGGAGGGGCGAACCTCCGGCGCGCGGCGCTGTCGTCCGATGCGTACTAGCCGAGCAGCCCGTAGGCGAGCTGCGGGAGCTGATTGGCCTGGGCGAGGATGGAGGTACCCGCCTGTGCCAGGACCTGGTTTCTGGCCAGGCTGGAAGTCTCTTCGGCCATATCCACGTCACGTATGCGTGAATTGGCCGCTGAGATGTTGAGCCTCATGGTCTGGATGTTGTTGGTAGCCACGTCGAGCTTGTTCATTGCCGCGCCGAATCCGGAACGGGCACTCGAAACCGTGGCGATCGCGTCGTCGATCACCGAAAGGGCATCGAGCGCGTTGTCGGCCGTTGCGCCGGTGAGCAAGGTACTGGTTCCAACGACATCGTCGAGGTCGATACCGTTGAACTGGACGGTGATCTGATCGTCGCCCTCGTCGTTCAAGCCCACCTGGAACGTGACCGAGCTCGCGCTGCCGTTGTCGATGAGGCTCGTGCCGTTGAACTTGGTCGATCCCTGAATACGGCTGATTTCACCCTGGAGCGATTTGAACTCGGTGTCGAGGTAGCCGCGGTCGGCGCTGCCCAGGCTGCCATTGGAGGCCTGCATCGCCAGCTCGCGCATACGACCCAGCACGTTGTGCACTTCACCCAGGGCGCCTTCTGCCGTTTGCGCCATGCTGATGCCGTCGCCCGCGTTGCGCTCGGCGACCGTGTAGGAACGGATCTGGCTCTTCATGCTTTCGCTGATCGCCAGCCCAGCTGCGTCATCGGCCGCCGTGTTGACCCGGAAGCCGCTGGACAGCTTGTTGTAGCTGCTCTGGAGCAGCTTCTGATTGCGGACGAGGTTCTTCTGCGCCTCCATGGAGGCGACGTTCGTCTGAATGACTAGGCCCATGATTGACTCCTTCCTGGAGCGTTTCGGTTGGCCCACAACGAGCCAGCCGAGCCAAGCATCCTTGCCTGGCATCCGCACTGAACGGAGCCCTAGGGCAGTCCTTGAGCAACTTGTTATGTCGCCATGGCGCTCTCACCGAGCGTCAGGGCGTCCCGGGAGCGGGCTCGCCGGGTTGGGTCGGATCAGAATCGTGAGCAGGGCCTCGATCTCGGCGGCTCGTTCGGCCGCACGCGGCTCTTGGCCCTCAGAGTAGGTTGAGCGCGAGCTGTGGCAACTGACCGGCCTGGGCTGCAACGGCGACTCCCGGCTGGCACAGGATCTGGTGGATGGTCAGGCTGGCCATCTCCGCCGCCACGTCTGCGTCACGAATGCGAGAGTTGGCGGCTGTGAGATTGAGGCGAACCGTGTTGATGCCCTTGACCACCGTTTCGAGCTGTTCGACGGCTTCCCCGAAATGGGCCCGCTTGTCCGACACGAGCGCCTCCACACCGCAGAGTGCGGACAGCGCCTGTTCGGCGGACGACGAGTCTGCGCCGGTCACCGAGCTCGCAGCCAAGGCGGACAAGTCGAGGCCCCCCAGCTGCAGGGTGACCGAGCCCGAACCCGTGTCGTTGGGGCCCGGGTGGAAGGTGGCCGCGTCGGGCCTGGCCCCGAGCAGGTCCCGATCCGCGTAGCGCGCGTCACGCTGCACACGTTCGAGCTCTGCTTTGAGCGCCGTGTACTGTGCGTCGGCTCGCTCTCGCGCGGCGTGACTCGAGGCGCTATCGCAGCTCTGAGCCGCCACATCGCGCATGCGCGTCAGGACGCCCTGCATTCGGTCCAGTGCGTCGCCGGCGGTCTGCGCCATCGCCAACCCCTCGCTGGCGTGGCGTTCGGCGGCCGCTGACGCTCGCATCTGGTGCTTTGCACCCCGACCGATTGCGAGCTGCATCGGATCGCCGCTCACTCGGGCGGGGCAGCCGCTGGACAGAGCGCGGTAGCTCTTGTCGAGCGCAGACCGAGTGCGGCAGGGCTCCTCGGCGACTTCGAGCATCGTAACGGTCGGGGTCAAGGTAACGGGCATGGGCTGGTCCTTGCGGTCAGAGGCGCTTGTCCCAGAGCGGCGGCGCCTGGCCTGGGGCGCAGCCGTTGCTGGGTCGAACGTGCTCCGTCGGTTGCGGCTCCGGCTCTGAACTGGAACCGTCAGGTGTCCGCGAATTGACTCCGGCGAGCGCCAGGGGGTTGACATGTCCGCGCGATCCGTCGCTGCGCGGGGATAGGTCGGCACTGACGCGCACCGGATTGAATGCCTCCGCCGGGTTCTCCAGCCCGGTCGTCAGAGCCTCGCGGTTGGCCTGCTCGATGCTGTCGTACAGCTCGCCACGCAGGATCTGACACGGCTTTGGCGCCTTGACACCGAGCTTGACGGTCGACCGAGATAGCTCGGTCACGACCACCTCGATGTCGGGCCCAATCATGATGCGCTGACCTTTGCGGCGAGCAACGATGAACATCTGCCCGTGAAGATGCAGGTCTCGTGCCGCCAGCGACGCGACGACGATGTCGCGCTGCGCAATGCGCGCGACAACGGGAAATGCACGGACTGCTATCCGCGCGCGCGGCCCCTCGGGTGGTGCTGTATGGGCTAGCTCGTCGTCTGGTCGCAGCAAGCAGTCCGCCTGGCGGCAGACTGATTGCTGCTCTAGAACCTGCTCAAATCGCCGATGTCCAGGATCTGCCGGGCGATCGCCACGGATCGTTCGAGCGTTTGGCCAACGTCGACCAGCTTCGAGTACGCCTCGGTCAAGTCGACGCCTACCTCGGCCTGCTGGTTCTTCTGCAGCTGAGCCTCGACCTGCTCCAGAGCCATATCGCTGGTGCTCAAGCGCTCCAGCACGACCCCGGTGTGGGCGCGCTCCCTGCTGAGCTGCGTCTGCCCCGCCTCGATGGCATCCAAGGACGCACGCACGGCATCGACGTCATTGCCGGCCAGTGCGTCACGCAAGGTGGCCAGGTCGGCGAACAGGTCGCGACCCCCGGCCGCCGTGAATGCCAGGGCGCCGCTCGGATTCGTCGCCACGGTCGTGCCAGGCCCAACGGCCACTCGCTGCTCCGTATCGTTGCCCACGAAGTTGCCGGAACCGTCGAAGGCCGGCCCGTCCGTGAGCGTCCCACCGAACAGCGTGCCTCGGCTGCCTTTGACGTTGGCAAGCCAGAGCAGGGTCTGCCGGAGCTCTTCTACCTCGTCGGACATCACGGCGCGTTCGTCGGCATTGACGGATCCGTTCGAAGCTTTGACGGTGATCTCGCGAACACGCGCGAGGACGTCTCCGGCCTGGGCGAGTGTGCTTTCCGCGAGCTCCATGTCGCCCTGCACGGCCGCGACGTTCTTTCGGTAGTCGCCCGTCTGCTCGAGCTGGCTCTTCTGCCGCAGCTCTTCCGCTGCCGCCACGGGATCGTCCGAGGGAGCGTTGACGCGGCGGCCCGTCGTCGCTTGAACGCTAGCGTCCTGGTAGCGCTTGCTGGTCTGAGCGAGCTGCCGGTTGACCCAGTGGGCCAGAGTAACGTCTGCGATCCTCATCCGCCGACCCTCGCCATGAGCTCACCGAGCAGTTCGTCGACCGTGGTCAGTACCTTGGATGCTGCCTGGTAGGCGCGTTGATACTGGCTGAGTGCGACCATCTCCTCGTCCAGCGAAACGCCGCTGGTCGATTCTCTGTAGGCCTCGGCCTGCGCCTGCATCACCTCCCGCATGGCCGACTCGTTCTCCGCCGCGGACTTGCGCAGCCCGATCTCGCCGACGATGTCGGCGTACGCCTGCCCTGGAGTGCGCGTCGACCCAGAAACCACCGGGGTCGAGCCCAGAGCGGCCAGCAGCACCGCATTGCCCGATCCACCGGGCAACTCGGCTGCGGATGCTGCAGCCGCCACCCGATCCGGTTGACCAGCCACGTCACTCGATAGGCCCAACGCGCGCGCGGCACCTTCGGCGGCCGCCGTCACTTCGAACAGGTATCGACCATCTTGGCCGTCCAGGCCGAACCCCAGAGCGTGCTGCGCGTTGGTCGCCGTAGCGACATCGTACACGAACTGGTCGAATCGCTGTGCCATCTCGGACACATCGACGTCGCGTGTCTCGAACAGACCCGCGAGCTTGCCACCGGTCAAGAAGTTGGTCACTTCACTGCCTGCTTGGCCCGCGGCGTGGCGCACGAGCAGCCGCATGCTGCCGTCAGCGGCGAGATCGATGTCGAACACGCGGGAAATGCCGCCGTCGACCAGCGTCGTGCCCGAGGCCTGGACCAACAGCTCCCCATTGGCGCTGGTGACGGTACGCACGTCCACGAGCTCGGCCAGGCCGAGGAGGGTCTGGTTGCGCCGATCGATCAGGTCCGCGGTATCGTTGCCGAGCGACTGCGCCACGGCGATCTGCCGATTGAGAGAGGCTATCTCGGCGCCCTTGCTGTTGATCTCTTTGACGACGCTCTGCGCCTGAATCAGCAGGTTGTCACGCGTACTGGCCAGCTGATTGCCGATGTCCTGGACGCGAGAGGCGAAGGCCTCGGCTTTGTCTAGCACGGCGGTCCGGGTGGTCGGATCGGAGGGCCGCGCGGCCAGTGCCTGAAACGACGAAAACAGCGCAGCGAGTGAGTCGCTGAGCCCCGAACCCACTGCGTCGTTGAACAGAGCCTCGATCGACGCGAGCTGCTGGTCGTGCTCGGCGGCCGCGCTGCCGAAGCTCGTCGAGGACATCAGTTGCCGGTCGGCATACACGTCGATGGCCTGTCGGGTGCCCTTGATTTCCACGGTGCCGTCGTTTCCGAGCGGCCGCGTCTGCAGCACCGCTTCGCGGCGCGCGTACAGGGGGGTGTTCGCGTTGGCGACGTTCTGGCCGGTGACTCCAAGCCCATACGCTTGTGCTGCCAGGGCGTCGCGTGCGGTGATGAGGAGACTGCTCAGCGTCGACATGGTCACCCTCTCATATCCAGCCGCACGCCGCTGCTGGGCATGCTGCGGCGTGGCCCCATGGAGCGGAGCGGTCCTATCCCGGCGCCGCCGTTGCGCAACAGCTCGACCAGCCCGTGCACCTGGTCGCGTGCGTGAACCAGGAGCACCTGGTTGTGCCGCAGGGTTTGCCTCAGGCTCCGCAGGACCTCACGATGCTCGTGGCGCAATTCCCGCGAGCGCCCCTGGATCAGCTGGCCGAGCTCCAGTTTTCGGCTCGCGCACGCGTCGATGGCGGGGCGGTCCAAACGCTTCAACGCGAGCCGCTCGTCCTCCAGGGTGGCCGCGAGCAGGGTCAGTAGCTCGTCGAGCGGCTGGTTCTGAAGGGCGTTCTCGTCGGTCATCTCTGGCTGTGCGCCAAAGCGTCAACCCACGCCGAGCATGCGTGCGGCGACGCGCTGGGCGTCGACTTGATAGGTCCCGGCCTGGATCTGGGCTTTGAGGCCCTCCACCTTCTGCGTGTCCACCGAACTGCTGGCTTCGGCCGCCAGCTGACGCGCCTCCCTCGAAATCGTCACGTTGGCCGCCTCGCCGGACTGGCGTTGCGGGACAGTCGCTTCCGGTTTCGCAGGCGCACGTGCGCCGCTGACCTGAGTTACGGCCATCCGCTGGTAGGCGTCGAGGGCGGTGTTCGAGGTGATTGCTTTCATACGGTCCTCCGCGCAGCCACAGCACGCGTGCGCGAGCCACTGCTGTGCTTACACCGGCGTGAACGGCAGGCCCGGCTGCAGCTTGAGGGAGTTTGTACCGGACTGTCTTGGCTGTGGTTGCCGCGCTCGGTCATCGCTTGACCTCCGATGATGGCGC
>JAFGIS010000402.1 GCA_016929495.1 Polyangiaceae bacterium
CAGTGGTGCGCATCGCGCCCGCGGTTCGACAGGTAGGCGCAGCCCGGGAGCAGCCCGAGCGCGAGGCAGAACACGACGGCAGGAAGCCGGGAGGTGGCTTCGTCTGGGACACGCACCGCGCAGAATCGACGCATGGCTCGCCCTCCACATCCTCGGGTGGCGCGGATGGTCCCGCGCGTGATTCTACGCGACCAGCCCCGCAGGATGGAGAAACTCTCCCGAAGACCAGGCGCCCGCGGTTCCCGGGGGAGCGGCACCGGGTGGGCAGCCCCTCGCATGGCGCGGCCTTCGCCAGAGCGTCCTCCTCTACTACCCCGCCCCTCAGAGAGCCGCGTCCTCCAGCAGCGAGAGCACCGGCCACGAGGCGTTGTAGTGCTTGTGGAGGAACACCGGGTTGCGCTCCCGGTAGAGGATCTGCCCCACCCGGTCCACGATCGGAATCAGCATTCGCTCGTGCGCGCAGAGCGCCGGGGACACCGCCGTCACCGTGCCGGTCGTCTGCCAGTTGAGGCACCCGCAGGTGTGGCTGCACCGGCTCTGGAGCGCGCAGTCCCGGCACGGCTCCTTCTCCCCCTCCGACTCCGCCCGGATCGCCGCCCGTTTCGCCTCGTCCAGCCCCGTCGCCACGTGGCCGAGGCACCAGCGGCTCGTGGGTCCGGCCTTGGTGAACTGCACGCAGGGATAGAGCCAGCCGCCCGCGTCCACCGAGAGCTGCCGCGCCCCCAGCTCGCACCGGTCGCAGACCGCCTCGGCACCCTTCACGTGCGAGGCGATCTTCGTCTCGAAGGGGCTCACCCAGAACTTCCGCCCCGCCCGCGACCAGGCCAGGTACCGGTCCGCGAGCCGCCGGTACTGCCGCCGGAGCCCGCGCAGATCCGCCGCGCTCCAGGGCGCCGCGTAGTTCATCGACACGATCAGATAGCGAACGCCCTGCTCCACCAGGAAGCTCACCGAGTCCGCGAGGCAGTCAGCCGTATCCGGATTGACGACCATGAGCACGGCCGCGTACGGACGGACCTCCAGGAGGAGGTGCAGCCGCTCCAGGAGCACCGCCGCCGTGGGCGACCCGTCCGGCAGCCGCCGGTGGCGGTCGTGCGCCTCGGGCCGCCCGTCGAAGCTCAGCGCCACCAGCACCTCGTTCTCGACCGCGAAGGCCAGGAACTCCGGGTCGAGCAGCCAGCCGTTGGTTGTGACCTTGAAGTGGAAGCGGAGCGGCTCCTGCTCCCGCTCGATCTCCCGCGCCCGCGCCACCGTCCAGCGGATCAGGGACTTGCGGAGCAGCGGCTCGCCGCCGAAGAACACGATGCCGCAGGAGCCGTTGGTGTCGTGCTTTGCCGCGAAGCGGAGCGCCGCCTCTGCCGTCGCCTCGCTCATGGGCTCGCCGCCGTGCGGCGGCGCGTAGCAGTAGTCGCAGCGGAAGTTGCAGCTCGGGGTGAGGTGCAGGGTGAGGTGCACGTCAGATCACCCCCTCGCGCTTCAGCCAAGCGGCGAAGTCGCGTACCTGAGCGCGGAGCAGGTCGTGGGCCTCCTTCTGTGCTGCCTTTCGGGCGTTCTTGAACGCCTTATCCCGTTCCCACGAGGGCGCGGTATCCGGAACGGAGTCGAACGCCTTCTCCCACTGCTCAATCACCACCGGGTCGTAGAACAGCCCGTAGTGCCAGGGCTCACGCCCCTGGCGCTCGATCTCCACGCGCACGTGCCGCGCCACGTCGTGAATGTTGTATTCTCTCACCGAGGAACTGAAGAGCCCTCGCTCTCCCGTTCGTTCGTCGAGCAGCGCGAAGGCCAATCCATCCACGCCGCCCAGGGAATAGAAGTCGCTCCTCCCGACGAACTCCACGGCCACGCGTTTCTTCCGATTGGCGAGGTCCATCGCGAGTGCCGTCGGTTTCGGTTTCGCCTCGTCCGGGAGGAAGCGCTGTTCCTGGGAGCCGTCCCTCTTCGTCACCACGAGGCGCATCCGGAGCGTGGTGATCGTGACGCTGTCCACCACGACCTCGCGCTCATCGAGATCGAGGCCGTGGCGGCTCAGCTCCTCGACGATGATCTGCAGCGCCTCTTCCTCGGAGAGGAACACGGGCGGGTTCATCACGACACAGCCCGTGGCTCCCCGCCCCTCCCCGTGGAAGAAGAGCGGGGCCACGCGCGCCACCGCGACGGGGGCCAACGCGCCCGCGTTGCGGACCTCGCCGACCAGTGCCGGCCGGCCCGGCTCCGCGACGAGCTGGCGCTCCCCGCCGCAGCCCCCGGCCTGCAGCGCGAGCAACGCCGCGGCCGCCTGGACCAGCCGGACGTTCCCCCGCCACGCCCACGGCAGGTTCTCGGCGAGGAGACGCGGGTCCAGCCGCACCTCGTGGCGCGTGGGATACCCCGGCCGCGGACGACGCTTCACCGCCTTGCGCTTCATGGCAGATCCTCCAGGCTGGGGTCCGGAGCGTGTGTTGCTCGGCCCCCTGAACGAGCGAACACGTCGCCGGGTTCCCGGATGCTGGCCCGATGTCGAGCGTACCGGGCGCGCAGGTGCCAGTCAAGCAGGGCGGGACCCGGACGCGGGAGCCGAGAGGGCTGACAGCCACGGGCAGCTATCGGGCCAACCGTCGCCTCGCCTCTGCCGCATCGAGCGGCGACCGGGGTGGAGACTGCTCACGGAGAGTCCTGTCTCTTGGCCGCCCCGGTCTGGAGTATCAAACAGCCTCATGCGCCGGGAACAGCGGCCGGGCTACTTCGTGATCGAGAAGGAGAACGTGTTCGAGATGGACTTGATGCCGGATGGCGCAGCTGCGTGCAGGGTCACGAAGGCGGTGTGCAGACGGACTCCGATCAGGGCGGCCAGGGCTGGGATGTGAATCGCCGCCTGGGCTTGGCCCGTCGCACTGATCATGCCCCGATAGCCAGAGAAGATCGAGGGCCACCCGTGGTTGACCGTGACCACGAGGAGGCCATCCGGGCTGAGGGCTATTCGTCGCGTGTCGATCGGGATCGGGCCGGTGCCGAGGGAGGTGCCCATCTGGTACGGCAGGCCCGCATCGCCCGACGCCGACAGCGCGAGATTCACCTGCCCGCCGGGGATCATGGTTCCAGCGGCGGCCAGTAGAGTCAGCGCGATTTTCGCGACGAAAGCGTCACTCGCTCCGCCGTTGTACGTGAGGTCCGGGCCGACCGTGACCGGGAACGTCTGCTGGTCGCTCTGCGTGCTGCCAGCGAGGTAGGCGTTCCCGGCGGCGTCCACGGCGATGCCCCACCCGCTGTCGGTGCCGGTACCGCCCACGTAGCCGCAGTAAACCAGACCGGTGCCCTGCGGGTTGACCTTCGCCACGAACGCATCACAAGGGTTGCCGTTGTACGTCAGGTCCGGGCCGACCATCACGGGAAACGTCTGCTCGGTGCTCACAGTGTAGCCCGTTACGCAGGCGTTGCCGGCGCCATCCACGGCGATGCCACGGCCCCAGTCCAGGAGATCGCCGCCGAGGTAGCCGCAGTAGACCAGGCCCGTGCCCTGCCGGTTGACGCACGCCACGAAGGCATCGGACAGCGAGCCATTGAACGTCAGGTCCGGGCCCGCCACGACCGGGAAGGTCTGCTCCGTGCTGCCCGTGTCTCCCACGAGGTACGCGTTTCCCGCCGCGTCCACCGCGATGCCTCGGCCCGCGTCGCCGTCGCTGCCGCCAAGGTAGCCGCAGTAGAGGAGCGCCGTGCCCGCCGCGTTGACCTTCGCCACGAAGGCGTCCTGGACGCCGCCATTGTGGGTCAAGTCCGGGCCGACCGTCACCGGAAACGTCCCCTCCGTGCTGCAGGTTCCTCCCGTGGCGTACGCCTGCCCGGCCGCATCCACGGCAATGCCGAGGCCGACGTCGTAGCTGCCCCCGCCGATATAGCCACAGTAGACGAGCCCGGTCCCTTGCGGGCTCACCTTGGCCACGAAGGCGTCCGTGGTCTGCGAGCTGCCGCCGTTGTAGGTCAAGTCCGGGCCTACTACCACGGGAAAGCTCTGCTCGGTGCTGGTCGTCTCTCCGGTGAGGTACGCATGGCCAGCCGCGTCCACCGCGATGCCGTGGCCGTGGTCCATCCTGCTACCGCCCACGTAGCCGCAGTAGACGAGCGACTTGCCATCCGATGCCACCTTCGCGACGAACACATCGCCGAGGCCGTTGTAGGTCAGGTCGGGGCCCAGCACCACCGGAAACGTCTGCTCCGTGCTCGCCGTGTCGCCGACGATGTAGGCACTTCCGGCCGCGTCCACTGCGATGCCGCAACCGCGATCCAGATCCGCCCCACCAAGGTAGCCGCAATAGAGGAGCGCCGTGCCGGCCGCGTTCACCTTCGCCACGAAGGCATCGCCGGGAAATGGCGTCGGTCCGCCGTGGAACGTGAGATGCGGTCCGACCGTCACCGGGAACGTTTGCTCGGTACTCTCGGCACAGCCCGTCACGTACGCGTTCCCGGCCGCATCGACCGCGACGCCCAAGCCTTCGTCGCCGCGGCTTCCGCCCACAAAACCGCAGTAGACCAGCACCGCCGGATCGAGGAGGAGTGGATGCGCGGGATCGTAGGGGCCAAGGTCGAAGCCGAAGGCCGTCCCGTCGCCAGCCTCCTCCGGGCCAGGACGGTAGGCCATCGCGACCGGGACCCGC
>JAFGIS010000403.1 GCA_016929495.1 Polyangiaceae bacterium
CGAAGCGCTCGAGCGAGTGCGCTCGGGCGAGCTGAGCTTGGACCAGTACTTGGATGGACGAGTGCAGGAGGCGGTCCAGCACCTGGTCGGGAAGCTCTCTCCGGACCAGCTCGATTTCGTTCGTGAGACCTTGCGCGAACAGCTGAGCTCCGATCCCGTCCTGGTCGAGCTCGTCGGGCGCGCGGTGGGCACCGAGCGCGCCGAGTGACCGTCACGTCGCGCGTGGTCGTCCGAAACCGCACGGATCCCCGGTCGCGGTGCTGGTTCGTTCGGGCCGGCGACGGACGGACGCTCGCCGGCGTGCTGGAGCGACTCGGGGAAGCGCACGCCGCGGTGCGCGAAGGTCGAGTCTTCGTCAACGGGCGGCGTGCCAGGGATCCCCGAGGCGCCGTCGGCGTCGGCGACCGGGTCGAGGTATCGTCCCGCAGCCCTGCGTTCGAATCGATCCGACTGGTGGAGCGCCGCGGTGGCATCGCGGTCGTCTACAAGCCTCCCGGTATCGCGACGGAACCGGACCGCTCGGGAAGGGACGCGAGCGTGGTCGCGCAGGCGGCTCGCCTGCTCGATCCGGGCCGAGGCTCGGTTCACGCGTGCTCCCGCCTGGATCTTGGAGTCAGCGGATTGGTGCTCGTCACGACCAGCTCGGAGGCACGCAGCCACATCGAGGCTCTGCGGCGCGACCGAGGCCTATCGAAGGTCTACCTGGCCATCGCCTCGGGCGCGCCCGACGTCGATCGCGGCAGCTGGACGTGGGATCTGGAGCGCAGAGGTCGGCTGCGCCGTGCGATCACCGACTTCGAGGTGCTGTGCCGGGCACCCGAGAGCACCGCGGCGTCCGGCACGGGCCGACGCATCGTACGGCCGACACTGCTGCGATTGGTTGCGCAGACGGGCCGTTGGCACCAGCTCAGGCTTCACGCCGCGCGCGCGGGGCTGGCGCTCATCGGAGACCGTCGCCACGGGGGACCAGAGCGTCTGTGTTCCCAGGACGGGGCCGTTCACCTGGCACCGCGAGTCGCGCTGGATGCCGCGCGCCTGGAGCTGTGCGACGAGAGAGGGCAACCGTGGGTCGTTCAGGCACCCTGCCCTGGGGATCTCCGCGGACTATGGCTGGGGCTCGGGGGACCGGCCGGAGCATTGGACGCGTGGTTGCGGCCCGTGGACGGCACTTCGTTCGAACCCTGAGCCGGCCGGGGCCGACTCTTTGCTGCTTCGTCGCAGGCCCGTGGGGACAGGCACCCAGTCCATGGCAGACTCGACCCCCTACGGAAGCAAGCTCGCGATGCTCGCGAAAGCACTCCTGGCGTTCAGTGTGTTTGTGTTGGTCGCATGCACGGCCCCGCATGCGGACACGACCAGGGCTCCGACGCTCGTCTTTCCGACGCGCTTCGCCGAGGGCAGCAATCCGACGGCGTTGCCAGCGTCAGAGGACCCGGCAGCGGCCTCCGATCCCGGCGACGCGGCCGCGGGGAGCGGAGCAAAGCGTCCCGGGGCAGGGGACGCTTCTGCACCCCCACGGACAGGCACGCTGCCCGATCCGCCGCCGCTCCGAGCCAGCGAACACTACGTGTACCTCGTCATGCACGACCACGGGCAAGTGTCGGTCCAGAGTGTGCAGCGCTGGCGTTCGCGCACTCCGTTGCCCACGGCCCGTTCCATGGGGCGCTACGCGATCGAGCTCTGGATTGGTCGCGAGCTCGTGGACCGGGTGCGATTCGACTTCCCCCTGTTGGCAGCCGAGCCAGCGCCGCGACCGGGAGCTCGCCGGCCCCTGCACGAGCCGCCGAGCCTCAGCGCTGGCGCCGTGGTCACGCGACGAGTCGTCGTGCCGGCGAGTCAGAGGGCCACCCGTGCGGTGCTCGTGGATAGAGCCACGGGCAGCGTGCAGCCGCTGCCCTGGCCGCCACCGGTTCAGACCACGAATTCCAGATCTGCCCCGCCATAGCGGCGAGGGCCAGGACTTGGGGGCAGCCTGATCCAGCGTTGCGGGAAGCCGAGCGCACACTGGGGGTGCGAGGCTCACCAGCCCAGGAGCCGGTCCGAGCGATAGGTGGCATTTGGGGCCGAGTCTGTGCGACTCTTTACCCGCGATGAAATGCGAGGCCTGTGGGAAGGAAAACGTCGATGGCGCGCGGTTCTGCGCCACGTGCGGTGTGCAGCTCGGGACCAAGCCCCAAGACTCGGACGATCCGATGGTGGGCCAAGTCATCGGCGGCCGCTATCGCATCACCGGCGTGTTGGGCGAGGGCGGTATGGGCATCGTCTACGTCGGTGAGCAACCGATGGGGACGACGATTCGCAAGGTCGCCATCAAGACCTTGCATCCGCACCTGTCCAAGGATCCCTCCGTCCTGGCGCGGTTCCACCGAGAGTGCGGGACCGTCGCGCAGCTCGAGCATCCGAACACCATCAAGTTCTTCGACTTCGGTGCCACCGAGGACGGTACCCTGTACATCGTGATGGAGTTCGTCTCCGGACGCGCTCTGAACGATGTCATCATGGAGGAAGGGCGACTCGCCTGTGCCCGAGTCATTCACATCATGCGCCAGGTCTGCGGCGCGCTCGACGAAGCTCATCAGCAGGGCATCATCCATCGCGATCTCAAACCCGACAATCTCATCTTGACCAACCGCGCCGGCGAGACGGACGTGGTCAAGGTGCTGGACTTCGGCATCGCCGGCCGCACGGAAAGCACCGACGCCCAGAAGGAGCAGAAGCTCACACAGCAGGGAATGGTGCTCGGCACGCCGCCCTACATGAGCCCGGAGCAGTTCACTGGCAAAGCGCTCGATGCGCGCAGCGACATCTACTCGCTCGCGGTGGTCGCCTACGAGATGCTGAGCGGCAAGCTTCCGTTCGAGGCTGACACGCCCTGGCAGTGGGCCACGCAGCACATGACAGCACAGCCGACGCCCCTGGAGCTTGCTGCGGCGGACGCCTCCGTGCCGGAGGGCCTGCGCGCGGCCATCATGCGCGCCCTGTCCAAGGATCGCGAGCAGCGTCAGGCTACGGCGCGCGACTTCTTCGCGGAGCTCTCGGGCGGCAGTCGGATGACGGTCGAGCAGGCGGCAGAGGCAGGTAGAGCGGCCACCGCAGCGATGCAGATGCCGCCGAACTTCGGACCTGCCGCGGTCGTTGCCACGGCAGCCATGCCGCAGCAGCCGGCCATGGAGCCTCAGGGGTTCGCCACACCCGCGGCCCAGCCCGCCGTGCCGCAGCCGCCCGGCGGCTACGCACCCGTCCCGGCGGTCCCGGCAGTCCCGGCTGGTTCGGCCGCGCGCCGGGGCGGAAAGAAGTGGCTGGTTCCAACGCTCGGCGGTATCGGCGCGCTGCTGGCGGTCGCCATCCTCGTCGTGCTCATTCGGTCCGGCAAGGGTACGGACGAGCAGCCGCAAGTCGCCACGTTGAGCACCACCAGCGCCGCGGGGCCGACCACGATCTCGCCCCAGCTCGGGTCTGACCCAGGCGCTGCGACCAGCATTGCTGCCGAAGTCCCGTCTTCGACAGACAAGCCGGTCGACCAGCAGATGGCGGTTCGCAAAACGAGCCAGACCCCCCCTGGGACGTCCAAGACGAAGACCAAAGCGGCCGGAGACACCAAGACCGCTGCCGCGGATGCAGGCAAACCCGGAGCCGCGGCCGCCAAGGACGCGGACAAGAGCAAGGACGCGGACAAGAGCAAGGACGACACCAAGAAGAAATCCAGCGACGCGACCTGCGCTGCCTGCACACAGGCCGCCAGTGCAGGCAATATCGCCGCTGCGCTGAAGGCGTATCAGTCCTGCACTGACGAAACTTCGAAGAAAGCCTGTTCTCGCGTTGCGGGGAGAACTGCCCCCGACGCTGCGCGGCGTGCAGCCTTCAACGGCAACTGTGCGGCGGCCAAGGGCATCGAGGCTGCTGCCCAGCAGATGGGGGCAGGAGGCCGTGTGAAGAACGCTCTGAAGGGCACGCCCTGCGAGTAGTAGCTCTCGGCGGTTGGCGCTTGTGACGATTGTCTGGCTCGCTTGCCCCACGAAGCGTGCCGACCGCAGAGCCTAACCTCCAGGAATGCCGAGGAATTGCCTGTGGTGTATCAATCTTGCAACAGCTGTTGCTTGACTCGCGCGCTGACGCGGGTCTACACCTCGCGTTGTTGCACGGCATGGCCCCTCCCAACAAAGCCCAAGCGACGGCAACGCTGCGCGCGGGGAAGTCGGCATTGGGAACGCTAGCCAGGTGGTCTCGATGAGAATACGAACGGCATGCCCCGCGCTGGCGAAGTGCGAGCAATTCAACGGAATGTGGGTGGCTCTCGACGGTTGTCGCTATGACCCCAACACGCGCCAGCCTGTCGAGGGCGATGTGGTCGACGCGGACGAGGACCTCGCGGAGCTGTGTGCTCGAATGCGCGAGACCGGCCGCAGTTCGTGTACCATTCTTCTCTGCGATGACGACGTGCTCGTAGAGTCCAGTCGCACCTGGCCCGCACAGCCGCCTGCCCGCACCGCCGATTCCCGCTGACATCGACCCGTGCGGCGTTCGGTTTCACGGAACGCTGCCTGACAGCAACAGCGAGCGCAGGTCATACCGGGCAGGGGCTCAGCGGACCGTCGGCTTGATCATGGCTCTGCCGTTCTTCACGACGACCGCGAATTCGATGGGCCGGTCGCCGTGTTGGCTCCGGAGCTGACGCTCCGTCTTTTCGAGTCTGCTGCGAAGCTCGTTCAGATCGATACTGCCCGCGTCGTTGTTGCGCCGTTTCGCCTCGACGAGCTGCCGATGGAGCTGCTCGACGCCCGCGGGCGTCAGTCGGGTGCCGCCGGCTGGCGTGCGCTCCAGGGGCGAGCGGGGGAGCGTCCGGGGCTCGGCTGCCCGGGGTGTCGAGGGGGACGGGGCCTGCTTCGGAGCTGTGGGGCGTGGCGGAGGGCTTTGTGGAGGTGACGCCCGCTGGTCCGATCGAGCGACCTGCACTGGCGGTTCCGGCACGAACTGCAGGGTGACGGGCTCGAGCGACGTGCCGGGGCGGCGGGAGGGAGTGGTCGGCGCGGGCAGACTCCGCGGTGGTGGAAGAGGTCCCGATGGACCACCCGCTCGGTCCGAACGTGTGCCCGCAGCGCCCTGGGGCCTGCGTGACGCCAACGCAGACGGCGCGCCGAGCCCGCGCGGTCCTGACGACGTCGTGGCCGTCGTGGACGGCTTCTCGCGGGGGTCTCGCCACGCATCCGCGGGGGAGGACCTGGTAGCCGGAGCCAGCGCTTTGGCGCGAGCGGCATTCGAACCGCCAGCGGCAGGTAGCGACAGGCGAGGGTCCTGCCAGGCGTCGGCCAGGGGCACGGGCGCGGGCTCGGGCTGCGTCAGGGCCGCGGTGAGTTCGGATTCGGCCTCTCGTAGCGCCTTATCGCGTGCATCCTCGGCCGGAGGAGCAGAGGAACGACGGTACATGCCCAGGCGACGGCGAGTGGCAATGGTCAGGGCCTTGTCCGGGTCGAGATGCTTTCGGGCGCGCGCGAGGTGGGGCGAATAGGTTCCGTCCTCGATTTCTCGACAGATGCGCGTCCAGTATTGCTGAAACGTGTTGTACCGCTGGACGATAGTCTGCAGCTTGAATCGCTTGGCCGTGTTGCGTATCTGCACCTTCCTCAGAGCCCAGATCCGCCGGTCGACGTCGTTGCGCGCCACCGCGGGCGGCACCTTCTCGATACCGAGGAAGTACTGCTCATAGAGTGCGCGGAGCCGCTCCAGCCGCGTCTCCAGGTCTTCCAGGGCCTCTTCCAGCTCAGCGGGTTCCACGGGGTGTCTAGCTCCCAAGCGGCGTGACCACGAGCCGATCGAAACAGACCGGGACCTCCCAGTCGTTGAACGCGAAGTGATCGTGGGCCGTGCCGACCAGCGGCGCCGGGTCGGCGAAGCGAATCATCTCGATGTCGTCGATGAGCCAACGCACGGTGTGTCCGTCGGCCCGTTCGATCTTGAAGTGGTAGCGGGTGTTGGCGATGACCGGCCGCGTGCGTGGATCCGTGCCCTGCGGATCGACGACGAGCTGGAGGCGGTCGGGAGCGTGCTCGTCGAGGCGCGCCAAGACGTGAAAGCGGTTCTTCCAGCCGCCGAATATGAACAGATAGCTGGTCGCATTGCGATAGGAGACACCCGTGGCGCCGCTGCTCCCGTCTCCCCAGGCCTCGACCTTGATGTCCCCATCGGGCGAGGCGCTGATGGCATCGAATTCGATGCGCGCGTTGACCGGGAGCCGTCGCTTGAGCCAAACCGGATGATTTCTCGCTCCCCGCCCACAGAGCTGGCCGCCCGAGACGGTCCAGACCGCGGACTCCGCGTACCAGTCCTCCCCCAGTGTCGTTCGCTCGAAATCGTCGCTCCACGGTTCGTCGAGTGCAGGATCCTTGGCGGCTCGACGGGTCGGGTCCCGTCCCGCAGAAGCCAGAGCCACCGTAGTCTGGTCCGCCTGCGAACCACCCTTGCCTGCGTCGGCCGATGCCTCGGCGCGGCTCGAGCCTCTGGGGACACACGCGAACGTCGTCCACGCGGCACACCCAGCGGCCACGGCTGCCCGTATACGTGCGCTCAGCACAGCCGGCATCCTACCACCGTGCGCGAAACAGGTCAGGTCGTCCGGCCACGACGCGGCCGAGGTCGCGAGGCCAAAGAGCACGATCCCAGAGGGAGTGCTAGCAGTCCACCATGCACCCCGTGCTGGTGGAGATCCGCTTTCCAGGCTGGCATGTCCCCTGGTTCGCCCTGCTTGTTCTGGTGGGCTTGCTCGGCGTCGCGCTCGCGGTCTTCGCCTGGACGCACAAGGACAGGGTGCTCGCAGTGGTCGGAGCACCGCTCGGGGTTGGCGGCCTGGTGGCAGCCGTCGTTTGGCGGCACGAGACGCTCGCGCTCGGCAGCATTCCCGTCTACTCGTACGGCGCGCTGCTGGCCGTGTCGTTCATGGTGGGATGGGTCTCGACCCACCGGCTAGCGCGGGCGGACCAATTCCCGTCCGGCCCGAGCAGGGGGGCGTTCTTCGTTGCGGCGATCGTTGGGCTCATTGGGGCGCGTGCCTCGTACGTGCTCACGGATCCGGCAGAGTCCGGCACCTGGCGCGAACTGCTCGCCATGCACCACGGTGGTCTGGTCGCGTACGGCGGTTTCCTGGCTGGTCTGGCAGGCTCAGCGACCTATCTCGCGATCAAGCGTCAACCGTGGCTCCTTTGGGCCGACGCTGCGGCGCCGAGCGTCGCGGCGGGTCTCATGGTCACCCGAGTGGGCTGCTATCTGTTCGGGTGTGACTTCGGACGTCCGCTCAGCAGGGACGCTCCAGCCTGGCTGCAGCGGGTGGGGACTTTCCCGCGTTGGGAACCGGGCAACGTGGCTGGAAGCGGCTCCCCGGCGTGGCTTCAGCACGTGGCCGAGCGCGGTCTTTCTCCACAGGCTCCAGCTTCCCTGCCCGTTCATCCGACGCAGCTCTACGAGGCGATCGCAGGGGGCCTGCTTCTCGTCCTGGCGCTCATGGTTCGGCGCAGGCGACGCTTCCCCGGGCAGGTCCTGCTGACTTTCGGCTTGGGCTACGCGACATTCCGGTTCCTGGTCGAGCTGTTGCGGGACGACGCAGAGCGTGGGAGCGTGGGTCCGGCGCTCGCTCGGCAGGTTGCCGTCCCGTGCGGGCTGCTCGCTCTCGGTGCAGCACTGGCCGTCGGACCAGCCCGTTCGATCCGCGGACGCGTCGGTCGTACGTTCGCCTGGGCGGCTGGGCCTGCTGCCGCGCTGGGTGCCTATGTGCTGATGCGACCGGCTCCATTTGCCGCTCCGGTGGTCGAACCGTTGTCCACGTCTCAATGGGCCGCCCTTCTCACCGGGATCGCTGCCGCGCTGGCGTGGGGTCCGCTCGAGCGGTTGCCAGCGCGAGCGGCCGAGCTGCAGGCCAGCTAGTGCCGCTCGGCCGAAGTGAGGCCCGTGGTTGTGCTCCGCCCTACCTGGGTGAGGGCGGAGCACAACCACGGGCCTTGCATCGATCTGCCTCGCGGCACCCCTCGTCTTCTGGCCAGTCGGCGCGACTCCTGGCCGGAGTCACGCCGACTGGCACTAGTGCATCGTTTCAATTGAAACGATGCCCAAAGACGAGGGGTGCCGCGGGTCAGATCGGTGGGAAGCGGCGGGTTTTTCGCCGCTCTCGCCCGGTCGGGGGCGGCGAAAAGGCCATTGGCTCGATCGAAACGCAGCACCAGTGGGCACTCTCGTCCCAGAAGGCGATGCGCACACACACGGGCTCCTCGAGACCCGGAGCCTGAATGCCCCGGGATTCGTGGCGAATCCCGGCACGACGGCCGCCCGGAGGCCGCACTGCCCACCAGCGCAGCAGCCCGGGCGCCCAGCTCGGTTCCTGGACGCGGTTTTGCGATGTCGGGACGCCACCAGCTGGACCATTCCTGCCGTCCGAGTATAGGCTTGACCCTCGAAGCCGGTCGCCATGCGGCGGGACGGCCTCGTTGACCATTCCACGAAGCAGGGAGCTTCACGCATGCGTCTCTCAACAGCGATGGTGCTTGGTGTATCCGTGACCGCCTTGGGTGCGTTCGGCTGTGGCGGCAGCGAGCAGCCCGCCCAGACCGCTGGGTATCAGCAAGGGCAGATGCAGTATGGGTATGGGCAGCAGCAACCGCAGCCCTATGGCCAGCAGCAACCGCAGCCCTACGGCCAGCCGCAGCCGCAGCCGCAGCCCTACGGCCAGCCGCAGCCGGCTCAGCCTCAGCCGACGTACGGCCAGCCCGCTCAACCGGCACCCCAGCCGCAGCCGGGTACTGCGCAGCCGCAGCCGGCCCAGCCTGCGGCTGGTAGCTCGGCAGCGCCCATGGACGCGACAGCTGCTGCCGCGGTTCAGCCGATCCTGAACCAGCTCGCCAAGACGTCGGCCCCGGCAGGTGCGAAGCCGCTCGGGTCGGCGATGGTCGCCAACTTCCAGCAGGGGCAGACCATGGAGAACCAAATCCAGCTGCAGCCCGGCAAGTGCTACACGGTCGTAGCGGCTGCACTGCCGCCAGTGACCGAGGTCAATGTCCGATTCGTGGCCGTGTCGCTGATCCCGGGCACGGGAATGGTCCTGGCGGAGGACAAGCAGACCGGGACCCAGGCGGTCCTCGGTCAGCAGCCGTCCTGCTACAGGAATGCGGCGCCGATCGCAGTCCCGATGCGGGTCATTCTCGAGGTGGCCGGAGGCCAGGGCCTGGCCGCCGCGCAGGTGTACGAGAAATAGCCAGCGCGCGTCCCCCGGTTCCGTGCTTCGTTCAACAGCCCGCTCAGGCGCGCGCCTGAGCGGGACATATTGCGCTTCGAGCTGTGCGTGGCCTGTGAAGCCATCGTGATCCTGGCGTGCCGGGTGGGGCCCGGTGGCTATCTGAGTCCGGCAGCGCACCGTCGAATACGCCGCGGAGCGGAGGCCTTCGCCGAGGGTGTGGCCTCGCGCATCGTGGTCTCCGGGGGCCGCCGCTGGCAGGGTGTGTCGGAAGCGGAGGCCTTCGCGACCCGCCTGGTCGAGCTCGGTGTTCCAGCGCAGGCCATCGATCGCGAGCTGTGTTCCCTCTCGACGTGCGAGAATGCCCGCTACACCGCCCGAATCCTGCACGCCCGCGGACAGCGTCGGGTGGCGCTGGTAACGTGCGACTGGCACATGCCTCGGGCCCTGGCAAGTTTCACGCTCGCAGGACTCGAGCCGCTCGCATACCCTGCCACTACGCCGCGCGGCCGTCCGATGCATCGAAGTAGGCTGCGCGAGCGTGTGAGTTGGCGCTTGGACCGCTGGATGACCTGGGGGTGGCTGCCACGCTAGCCACACGCCTGCATCGTGCTCTGTGCCTGCTCGTTGCGAGCGGCGCGCTCGGCTGCCTGCTCCCGTCCTGTCACCGCCGGTCCGCGGGCGACCACCCCGCGGCCTCGTCCCGCTCCAAGCCCGCACCCCGGGGATCATCGCGTGAGCAACAGCTGCTCGTGGTAGAGCAGCGCCGGGACTCCCAAGCCATCCTGGCCGCTGATCTCGCGTCTCGCAGCGTCTCGGTTCGGCGGGCCGCCGTGCGTGCGCTCGCACGTACGGCCGACGATCACGCGCTGCCGCTGCTCGAGCGAGCGCTGCACGACGAGGACCCAGACGTCGTCGCCTGGGCTGCGCAGGGACTGGGGGCCTCGTGCACGATCAGCGAAGACTCGATCGTCAGAAGGCTCGTGGCACGCGCGGCGTCGTTCGTGTCCGACGAGCTCGGCAATTCACCCGCACGGCCCTCGGAGCCACAAGAGCTCGATCCGCGAGCCGCGATCGCAGCGTCTCTGGGTCGATGCGCCACGCCGCAAGCGGAACGCACGCTCAAGGCTTGGTTGTCCGGCCCCAGACGGCGAGCCGAGGCTGCCGCACTGGGTCTTGGGGTCATGGCCACGCGCCGAAAGGCTTTGCAGGACGTCACACTGGTGGCGCTGCTGGACCGCGCTGCAGACGACACGGAGCCCCTGGACAATGCGCTTGCCGCCTTTACGCGACTGCCGAGCGTCCACGACGCGCTTCGCAAGCGACTCCTCGAGGTGGCAGGGCTTTCGCTCGAGGGATCGGCGCGGCGGCGGGCGCTGGCCGTTCGTGCTCTGGGGCGCAGCGGCGAGGCGGCAGTTGCTCTACTCGAGTCCGTTGCTCTCGACCCACAGGTCCCCTCGTACCAGCGGGCCGACGCCGTCCGGGAGCTCGGGCGCCTGCAGGAGCCCGGCCAGCTCGCATTGCGCCGTGCGCTCGACCTGCTCGGGCGCGCCGTTGAGGCGGGCAAGCTCGACCTGCTGTCGTCCGATTGGGGGGTGCTCAGTGCCGTCATCGAGGCCGTCCGCGTGCCGCTCGGCACGGCGCGGAGCTCCGCAGGTGCGCTGGCGGAGTTGTCCGTGCCTCCGGACCCCGCGCCACGGCGCCGTCGCGCCATACGGCTGAGGTGCGCCGCGGCGAGCTGGCTGGCAGGGGACAACATCCACCTCGACAAGCTTGCACTGTGCGACCCCGATGGTGCGCGCGAGGGCAAGCTCGCGCTGATTCGGGTGCTGGACCGCGGTCGCCTGGTCGGCGAGCGATACCGCCGTTGGCGCGAGCTCGTGGACGACCGCGACGCCTTGGTGCAGGAGGCGAGCCTGCAGCTCGTCGCAGCCCATGATGAAGTGACCGAAGCAGCGGCTCTGTTGGCGAAGGCCCTTGGCTCCGATCACCTCGGCGTCGTGGCCACCGCTGCGCATCTGTTGGCGGCTCGCCCTGACCGGGGAGGCGTTGGCACACCGGCGACGGCGGCCCACGAGCCCACATTGAGGCCCGACCCCGCCATCATCCACGCGCTCGAGAACGTCCTGTCCGCTGCGCGAGCTCCGGACGCCGTTGCGACGACGGCGGCTCTGTTCGACGCCGTGGGGTCGCTGCAGCTGCTCAGCCTCAAGGCGCTCTTGGAGCGAGAGTGTGTCGGCACTTCGCCGATGCTGCGCGACCACGCTGCGCGGGCGCTCAAGACGCTCGGCCAACGCGACGTGTCGTGCCTGCCGGCCACCTCGACCCCAGCGGACCCGACCGAGCTGGCGAGACTCGTGACCAGGCCGGTGACCCTTCGATTCGATACCGAGCTCGGCGAGCTCCGGCTGAGCCTCGATCCGACGCTGGCGCCCGTCAGCACGACACGGATCGTCGAGTTGGCCGAGTCGGGCTTCTACGACGCACTGACGATCCACCGCGTCGTGCCAGGATTCATCGTGCAATTCGGCGACCGCGACGGTGACGGCTACGGCAGCGCCGGACGGCCTGCTCTCCGCGACGAAATCTCGCCACGGAGCTTCGAGCCGAGCTCCGTCGGACTGGCCCTTTCGGGTCCGGACACGGGATCGAGCCAGTTGTTCGTGACCCTCGGGCCCTACCCGCACCTCGACGGAGAGTACCCTCTGCTCGGCAAAGCCGGCCCCGGATGGGACCGGCTCAGTGAGGGCGACGTGATCCGCAAGGTGCACGTCGAGCGATGATCCCGTCCGGGGGCTCAGGACGCTAGGCCGGAGGAGCGACCGAATCCGAACGCGGCCTGGGCGGGCGCTTGGAGGCGGAGGTCCTGAAGCACTCGATCTCTTCTTGCAGCAGCGCGGCAACCCGTCCGTACTGCTGGCGCAGCCTTCCGGCGCGTTCGGCGGCCTTTTCCAGCTGCCCCTGCTCCGCCTCGTGCTGCAAGGCTTCGGCTTGTTCTGCCATCGGACCGGCTCCGAGCGCGAGACAGCTTCCCTTGAGCTTGTGCGCCTTCTCGCGTACGCGCTGGGCATCGCCTGCCGTGACAGCCGCGTCGAGCTCGTCGAGGTTGTCGGGGACGCGCGTGATGAACAAACTGGACAGGCGCTCGGAGCGGTCCACGGTCATGTCGAGCTCGGGAACGCTCTCTGGAGTCTCGGGCGCGACGGAGTCTTCCTTCTCCTTGGCTCGTCCGACGTAGCGCTCCAGCATTCTTTCGAGCGATTGCGTCCGCAGCGGTTTCGACAAGTAGTCGTCCATTCCAGCTGCGAGCACCTTGTCGCGCTCGCCCACCATGGCGTGCGCCGTCAGCGCGATGATGGGGGTGTGACGCGAGTCTCCCTCGAAATCGCGGATGGCGCGGGCGGCCGTGTAACCGTCCATCACGGGCATTTGGCAGTCCATGAGCACGGCTGCGTAGTTCTTCTCGCGGACTCTGGCGAGCGCCTGCTCGCCGTTGCACGCGACCTCCACGTCGTAGCCGGCATCCTGTACCTGCTCGACCGCGACGAACTGGTTGACCTCGTTGTCGTCGACGACCAGGATCGGCCTGCTGCACCTGCTGCTGTTGAGTTGGCGTACGCGGTGGTCGCTGTGGAAACTGGACGTGCCGGCAAAGGTGGTCACCAGACAGTCGTACAGTTCGGACAAGCGCAACGGCTTGGCCACCTGCGCCGTGACCTCCTTCTCGACCTCGCTGAGCGTTGCCGACGCGCCGAGTTGGGTCAACACGATGAGCGGGACGTCCTTCGCTGCCCCGATGGCGCGCAAGCTCCTGACGAAGGCCTCGATGCCGATGTCCCTCAGTTGAGCGCCGATCACGACGACGTCATAGCGCCCATCCACCCCGACCTGGGCAACTCGTTCGAGCGCGGGCTTTCCGTCCTGGAACACGTCGCAGCCCAGGCCCCAGGCCAGCATGCTTTCCTCGATGATCCGGCACCAGCGCTTGCTGGCTTCCACGACCAGCGCCCGACGCCCGACCGGTAGACCCACCGGCGTGGCGCGAGTGGGTGCCGTCGAAGGCGCCACCCGAATCGTGAACGTGAAGGTGCTGCCGAGCCCCGGCTTGCTGCTGACGCTGATTTTCCCGCCCATCATCTCGGTGAGCCGTTTGGAGATGGCCAGCCCCAGCCCCGTGCCGCCGTAGCGCCTGACCATCGATCCATCGACCTGCGAGAACGCGTCGAATAGCTTGGTCTGGTCCTCGGCACTGATACCGATCCCGGTGTCCTGGACCGTCGTGCGCAGGACGTAGGAGGCCTCCTCGGCGCTGTCGACGGTCAGCTCCACGAAGACCTCACCGCGTTCGGAGAACTTGATCGCGTTGCCGACGAGGTTGGTCAGGATCTGGCGATAACGGTCCGGGTCCCCCGTGACCACCTGCGGTACGTCGCGGTCGCGCCGATACGCGAGCTCCAAGCCCTTGTCGCAGGCCCGACCGGAGAACAGCTCCGCGACTTCCTGCAGGATGCCGCCGGGATCGAAGGGAACCGACTGGAGCGAGTACTTGCCCGCCTCCATCTTCGAGAAGTCGAGCACGTCGTTGATGATGGTCATCAGCGCCCCAGCCGACGCGTCCACGGTTTCGGCGTACCGGCGCACCTTGCTTTCGAGCGGCATCTTGAGGATGAGCCGAATCATGCCGATGACGCCGTTCATCGGCGTCCGTATCTCGTGACTCATGTTGGCCAAGAACTCGCTCTTGAGCCGCGAGGCCTCCAGGGCGGCCTCCATGGCGTCGCTGAGCTTCTTCATCGCGTCTTCGTTGGCCTGCTGCATGTGATTGAAGGCGCCCGCGAGCACGCCGAGCTCGCCGTCGGCCTGCGCCTCGACTCTCACGCCCGTTTTGCCTTCGGCGACCCGTTCCGCCGCATCCGTCAGAAGCACGAGCGGACGCACGATCCGTGACGATGCACGTCGGATCAGGAAGATGCCGAACAGCGTGCACACCAAAGCCGAGAGAGTGATCGAGACGAGCATCGAGCGCAGAGCTGCGCGCGACTCGGATTGCACCCGCGCCAGCGCGTCACGAAGCGGCTTGGCGCTGAGCCCGTAGCGGACCATCCCGAGGACTTCCTTCTGTTCGACGACCGGACGCGAGACCTCGAAGACCTCTTGGCCGAACACGCGAACGCGACGCCGGCCCGGCTTGTCGGACTTCCACGCGTCCTCGGGGATCGAGAGCTCGCGCCACCGCTCCAGCCGCTCCTGCGGCTCTGCAGAGGCCATGGCGCGAGTGGTCGGAGATACGTAGGCCCAGGGGGAGCCGTCAGCCGACACGAACAGCCCGTAGACGATGTCCTTGTCGCCGGCGACCGCTCGCTCCACGAGCTGTTGGACGTCGGTGAACGCGTTGTCCGCAACCAGACCGCGAAGTGCGAGCGCGTGGTTGTCCACCAGCCCCCTGGCCTTGTTGGCTATGGCTGTCCGGACCTGCGTCTCCATCTCATGGAGGCGACTCTGTTCGGTTCGCCAGTTGAGCCAGGCAACGACGCCGAGCGTCGTGATGGCGACCATCGAGAGTACGCCGACCACAATCCGCAGGAGCTTCTGCTTCAGTGTGTTCCTTGCTGGCTTTTCCATGAGACGGGTCTCGGAATGTGGTCGGTTCGCTGGGTGTTCGTCACCGTGACCGGTCGCGGTGTTGGGCTCCAGTTCATGGGGAAACCGACGGCCGGCTTCTGCAACGCACCGCGTGCGCCACTGCGAGCTCGAGGCGAGTTCGGATGTCGCTCTTCGGAACCGCGCCGTCTGCACCAACGGCGATCGCAAGCGCATGCAACTCGCCGGCCGGTCGACTCGAAGTTAGAACGATGGCCAGGCTGCGCCCGTGTGCGTTCTGTCGCAACACCCGGGTGAGCTTGTCGCCGCTGAAGTCCGGAAGCGTCACGTCGAGCACCACCACCTCAATGGCGCGCTCGAACACGACACGTGCTGCTCCGAGCGCGGACGACAGCTCGAAGACCGTGTGTCCCGCCTGCTTGAGCGTACTGGCTAGCAGCTCGCGGGCGATATCGTCGTCGTCGACTACCAGGACGCGCATAGGCAACGCACAGCCACGGTCGGAGTCCGCCGCGGGGTTCTCCGTTGGTCGTCCCCCGCCGAGCACAGGGCGACCCATCCATGCCGTCCGTGCGTCGTGCTCATCGGCGTCGGTCGGACCGCCACCGCGCTGGCCGCGACAACCGGGTCGTCTCGGGTCTCCACACCGAATTGAACGTCGCTCTCCGGCGTTCCGTTAAGGGGTTGGAGTACCACCGAGGACGTCATGGGCGTGACGGTCCCGCAAGCCCGCGGACAGAGGCCGACGACTGGACGGGCCATTGAACGCGAGCGTCGGGGAGCTCACCCCTAGGGGTGAGCCGCCGCACCCCACGCTTAACTTCCGCCGCGGACGTGCGCTTGACGTCGTGATGCTCGACCCGGCCGTGGCCCCTGGCGAACCGTCGCGGCACGGCAGTCCGCGTCGCAGCGCAACGCTCCTGCGTTGGGTGGCCAGGCTGCTCTCGCTCAGTGGCGCGGCTCTGGCCGTCGCGTGCGGGGGACCGGCGGCCGACGGCGAGGACGAAGACGCCATCGTGATCGGCGCTGTCCTGCCCTTCACGGGCGAGGACTCCACCATCGGCCAGAACCTCGAGCAAGCGATGCTCCTGGCGGTCGAGGATGTCAACCGCGCCGGCGGCGTCAACGGACACCCGCTTCGCCTCATCAGTCGCGACAGCAACTCCGGCTCCGAGCGCGGGCTGCAGAGCCTGCTCGAGCTGCTGTACGACAAGCAGGTCGCCTACCTCGTCGGCCCCGAGGAGAACGAGCTCGCTGACGAGATCGTTCCCGACATCAAGGCGCTCGACGTCTTCAATGTGCTCCCGGGCTACGCTTCGCCCTCGGCAAGTCGCGTTGGCACACGGGGCGGCGCGTGGCTGAGACTGCCGCCCTCGGCCAGGGCCTGGGGCTGCAGTGTAGCAGAGCTCGCGCGCGAAAACGACGTCCGCTCCGCCAATGCGGTCGTGGCGCAAGACGACTTCAACCAGGGCATCGCCTCCAATTTCGGCTCGGATTTCGTCAGGTTCGGCGGCGAGCTGCTGTCATCGATCACGGTGCGTGCGGGACAAGCCTCCTATCTCGACCGTGCCGAGCGGGCCCTCGAAGCGGGAGCGGACCGGACACTGCTCGTCGTGAATCCCACCGTGGCGTCGGCCATGATCACCGAGCTCGCCGTGGACAATCATCGCGGCTCCTGGATGCTCGGGCCGACGCTGCACACGCCCGGGTTCCTGGAGAACATCCCGTATCGGTCCCTGAACGGCGCCAAGCTCGTCTCTCCGACGCTGAGCCTCACCAGCGAGTGCGAACAGTTCCCCGAGGCCTATCGTGGCCCCGTGGAGTGCACGCACGACAACGCCGATGCTTTCCGCCGCTACTATCAACGGCGCTGGGATGGCGACAGCCCCTTCCCTCAAGCCCACTTCTACTACGATGCCGTGGTGCTGATCGCCATGGGGCTACAGTACGCGTCGGCGCAACACACGCCCAGACCACGCGCCTACCAGCTACACGCTGCCGTGCTCGAAATGACCGATCAGGCGACGAAGCGCGGAAAATGGCAGGACTTGCGGAGCGCCCTCGAGACGCTCGCGGACGGGACGCCGCTCGGATACGCCGGCGCGGCGGCAGAGTACGAGTTCGATCAGTTCGGAACTGCGGAGCACCTCATTTTCAACTCGTGGCACGTCGAAGAGGGAGTCTTCACCGACGACGGGACATACAGAGCGCGGTGCCAGCAGAATCCGGACTAGATCGAGACAGGTTCCAGAAGGAGATTGGAAAACCATGAGACTGAGTTCGGCCATCGCATTGTGTGCATCCACTCTGGCCGTCCTGGCTCTCGGCTGCAGCAGCAACAGCAGCGAGCCGAAGAAGGAAATCGTCCGCAAGGAGATGGCCGAGAGCCCGTTCAGACCGAGCGATCTGGAAAGCACGATCAACGGCCTCGTCGACGAGCTCACGGACGTCGAGCCGGACGACTCCAAGCTCGGCCTCATCGTCAAGGACACCGGCACGTACTGGGCGCCGGTGATGGTCGGCGCCAACCGCGCCCTCGCCGAGCTCGAGCTCGACGGCGCAGTCGAGGGAACGCCGGATGATCCAGACGCGGACGTCGCCACCGACAACCAGGTTGCCATGTTCAAGAAGCGGCGCACGGGCGGCTATGGCGGCATCGGCCTGGCGCCGCTGCGCGACACGCTCAATGACGAGGTCAACGCAGCCGTCAAGGCCGGCATCCCGGTCGTCACCATCGACAGCGACCTGGCGGACTCCAAGCGGCAGCTCTACGTGGGCACCAACAATGCCGAGGCCGGAAAGACCGGGGGCAAGACGCTCGCCAAGCTGCTCGCCAAAAAGACCGAGGGCACCGTCATCATCTACGGCTACCCGGAAACCGACTGGGCCGGCGGCTACGAGCGCACGATGGGAGCCAAGGAGGCACTCGAGGACGCGGGCTTTGCCGCCACCGTCTACAAGGTCGGCTGGGCCGAGGCGGACATCGCTGCCGCTCTCGAGGATATCCCGCAGCTCATCGAGGACGCGGACCCGCCGGTCGTGGGCATGATCGGCATGTTCTCCAATGCGTTCCGCTGCGCCGAGGTCGCCGAGAACATGAAGTACGACCCCGGCGAGATCAAGATCGTAGCGTTCGACTTCGAGCCGGACACGCTCAGCTACATGGACAAGGGCTACATCCAGGCGACGCACGCCCAGCGCCAGTACTACATGGGCTACATGGTTCCGTACACGCTGTACTCGATCAACGTGCTCGGCCTCGACAAGACGATCGATCTGCTAGCTGAACAGATGATCGACGACGAGCGTTTCGACACGGGCGTGGACGTAGTCAAGGCTGACCAGGTCGACGACTACAACGAGTTCCTGGATTCACTCGGTATCGGGGGATAATCCGAACAGCAGCAAGCCAACGACAGTGGAAGAACGGCGCGGCTTTCGTCGGAAGGCCGCGCCGTTCGCTTTGCTGGGCGCCACGCTCTTGCGGCTCGGCATAGCGGCCACGGCCTCACGGCCTCACCGCTGAAGCTGCTGCCGTGGGCAGGGCTTGGCCCGGAGCGGTCCGAGCGGCCACCAACAGCAACCCCGGGCCCCGGCTGTCTGTCAGCAGGTTCTAGCACCCACCCGGGGCGTCACGGGCGTGGCGCTCTGCGAGCCCGCCGCGCGGGACGCTGGGGGGGAGTACGGGGAGCAGCGCGGCCGGAGCGCTGTATCGAGGGGGGCTCGGAGCTGCGTTGGAGCTGCTCCAGTGCTGTCAACTGGCGCCCGAGCTCGATGCGCGCCGCCTCGACTACCGCGCCGAGCAGGACTTTGGACGAAGCGCCCTTGGCCACGACCGTGCCCAGCTTGCCCACGCTCGCACGTTCCTGATCCGTCAGAGGGCTTCCGCTGTGGAAGACAATCTCTCCCACCGAGCCCTGTTCTTGCAGCCATCGGGCCAGCTGCAGGCCGTCTCCGTCGCCCAGCTGAACGTCGAGCACGCCCACCACGAAACTCCCGCCAGCGGCAAGCCCCCGCGCTTCGTCGCAGGAGTAGGCCACCCACACGGCAAAGCCCGCTCGCTCGAGGATGCGGCTGACGGCAGCAGCCACCACTTCGCAATCATCGACGACGAGCACAGGCAGGCGCACATGAGGTGTACGGCCCCGTCCGCCTTCAGCTTAAGCGCCCACGTGCGCGAAGACGTGCAGGGATCCCCCGCCCGCAACCGCCTTGACACGCGGTGCACATGGCTGTTGGACCTCGATTCGAGCGAATCGACGCACTAGCGCGGTGCCGCTCCGGTCCTGCTTTGATGCGCCGCCCTGAGGGTGAGTCCGAGACGGGTGCGAATGTCGGTCTTCGGCACGACGGCGTCGGCGTCTGCTGCGGTCGCGAGCCGTTGCAGCTCGTCAACCGGCCGACTGGATATCAGCACGATGGCCAGCTTCCGCCCGCGTGGGTTTTCGCGCAGGAGTCTTGCGAGCTTGTCACCGTTCATGTCGGGCAGCATCACATCTATCACGACAGCTTCGATGGCCCGCTGGAAGATCATCCGCGTGGCGCCGATGGCGGTCGGAAGCTCGAACACCTGGTAGCCCAGCTGTTCGAGGGTACCGGCCACGAGCTCACGAGCAATATCGTCGTCGTCAATGACTAGGACACGCATACGCCTGAGTCCGGTCGTGCAGCGCAGGTCCACCCATCGTCTGTGCGGAAGGCGCCACGCTGTGAGTTGGGGTTGTTGTGACCGGTTGTCAACCGAACCGGAACGGGTCTGACGCGTCGGGCAGCGTCATGGATGCTTCGGGGATCACAGGTTACGTAAGTCATAACGGCGCTGTGCAGAGCGCGCTTAATCGCCCGGTGCTGCGGCCATCTGAGCGCGCCTTGGTTGGCATGCGCGGCGGCCACTCGAGCCGGATGCAACAAGCCACGGCGGACAGCCGGTCGGCCACGGTTGAGCGCAGGAGGCCCTACTCGATCGTGCGGTCCACCTTGGCCAGAGCGTCACGTCTCAGCAAGAACCGTTCGCGGGCCTGAACGACGTCGACGGTGGTGATGGTCGACAGGGGCAACTGGGTGGTCGGATCAGGCGGCAACGCCCAGCCACGGTCGGCGATTTCGAACAGAAGGTTCGCGGTCTGTGTGCCGAGCTCCCGGTGATCGGGGAGTACCGCGAACGTTCCGAACGACTGCGAGGCAGAAACCAGCGATGCAGCGCCGACGATCGTGGGTCGCCAGGGCTTCTCGTTCAGCCCCGGGAGCCAACCCTCCGAGATGAGCTCGGGGGTCAAGAGCCGGTCGTCATTGAGGATCCAGATCGCGTCGGAGTGCTGCTTGGCCAGCCGAATGGCGCGTTTGAGCTCGGAGGTATTGGGGTCAGCGCACACGGGTTGCTCGACCACGGAGATCCGTTCTCGCTTGGCCAAGCCACGCTGGCGCTGCACGAAGCCCTGGAGCGGTTGCCGGTAGACGATCCCGACGCGGTCGACGGGCGCGGCTACGATCCGGCGGAGGTTGGTCACGACTGTGATGAGAGGCACCTCGTAGCTGATGCCTACTGCTCCCAGAGCCCTGAGCTGTTGCGACTCCAGGAAGGACGTCATGACCACGACGGCCGGAAGCGTTCGTGCCGCACCAGGCTGCGCCAGATACTCCCGGTATGCCGCGACTGTCGGGTTGTTCATCAACACGACGGCGGACGGACGGTGCCGGCTGATGCCTTGGGCGATGAGAGAAGCGCTGCCCCGGCCCTCGACGCGAACCGCCACCAACCTGTATTCGGAAGCGACCTCGTCGCTCAAGCCCGTCCACACCTCCTGGGTCTGAGGTGTCTCGGGCATACACACCAGGACGGAGGGGGTGCCTGCGCTCCCTGCCCCGTCGTGCAGCTCACGATAGGTCAGGGCCGACTTCGTGCCGGGGGTTGCGGCTGAGCAGGCGGCGACACCTGTGCCGACCGACACGAGAACCAGGAACTGTCTACGGGTTAGCGCCATTCGTCGACCCCCACGATGCGTGAGGCCGCCGCTGGCAGCCGGGCTACTGCGGCGAGCGCTTGTTGCCCCCCGGGGCCGACGATGGCGGCTGCAGGCAGCCCGACACGTGGCCCGAGTTCCTTCTGTATCAGGTTGAGGCGACTCATTGTTCTGAGCTCCGCGACGAGGCGCACCGGCAACAGAATCGCATCGACTCGCTGCATTTGAAGCAGAGCCAACAGATCCTCGACTTTCGTGACACGTTCGACCCTGGGGCTCGCGCCGACCAGGCGCGAAACGAAGTGGTTGGTCCCGGTGCGTCCGAACAGGTCGAGTGCTCCGACGACCTTGATCCGTGCGGGTTCCGGCACGCTGCCGGCTGCAACGAGCGCATAGACTTCGTCAGGCTTTCCCCCTCGGTACCCCTGCAGCTTGATGCCAAGTCCCCTGGCTTGCAGGACCTCGGGCAAGCTCAGCACCGCATCTTGGCCAGCGGCCAGCGCTCGATCGAAGTCCGCCACACGGCCGACGGCGGTGACCTCGATCCCACTCATCGCGGCTGCGAGCTTGTTCTGAAAGGCGCGCTGCTTCAGCGCCACATGCAGGAACACCAGCAGCCGAGACTTGGCTGCATGCGCTTCCCTCGCGCCGAGCATCACGACTGCGGCGGCAAGAGCGGCCTGTAGGCCACGTGTGTCGTGTTCGGCCTCGCTCATGTCGAGTCGGTGGGGACCTAGGAGTGCTTCAGCAAGAACGGCCGGCTTTCAAGCCGGTTTAGGAGCTGGACTCGCGCCGCCCGTGCCTGGTCGCAGGGCTCAACTTCTGTTCGACGGCTGCCGTTGAAAGCTAGAGATGGCTCAGGACCGCCCACCAGCGAACCCAGCAGCCACGGCGCAACCGGAGACGTGAGCGCTGCTCACGTCGGACGCTCGCGCAGCAGGCTCGGCCCGAGCAAGACATGAAGCTACGACTCCAATTCGCGGTGCTGTTTGCCCTTGGCTCGTTTGCCGTCGCGGCGCAGGCACAGGAGCCCCGGGAGCCCGGGGCCGGGCAGGCGGTCGATGATCTGGATCTGGTCAAGCTGTTGAACGTCGAGGTGTCGACCGCAACGAAGACCGCCGAGAGAATCGAGGACGCTCCCGCGGTGATCACCGTCGTGACGCGGGAACAAATCGAGCGATGGGGCTACCAGAGCGTGGCCGAGGTTCTGTCCCACACGGTTGGATTCTACCTCATTGACGATCACATCCTCCCCGACGCCGGCGTGCGGGGCATGACGGGCGGTCTGGGTGCAGAGAGCGGTCTGATCAAGGTGATGATCGATGGGCGCTCCGTCGCCTATCGCACGACCTCCGGCAACTGGCTGGGCGTGGAGCTCATACCACTCAGCTCGATCGAGCAGATCGAGATCATCCGTGGTCCTGCATCGGCGCTCTATGGAGCCGATGCGTTCCTCGGAGTCGTCAATATCATCACCGTCAAGCCCGAGCATCTTCGTCCCGTTCGCTTGCGCGGCGCGGCCGGTCTGACCGAGACCCATCCAGGTGGTCAACTCGATGTCGTGGGCGGAGGCCAGGTCGGGCCGTTCGACCTGATGCTCGGGGCCGCGGGCGAACACAAGGACCGCAGCGGCCTCACGCTGCCTCCGGAGTCACCAGCTCCGAGGCTGCCGACCTCGGTCGGCACGCGACGCACGGCACTGAATCTCGAGCGCGACTCGCTCGTGCTGCAGGGGCGTCTTGGCTATCGATCCAAACGAGCGGGCGAGTTGGTGCTCAGCGCCTATGGCTCCGGCCTGAAACGCGGCGGCGACTTCGCGCACTGGGCTCAGCTCACCAACCAGCCCGAAGGCAGCAACGGCCGCGCCATCGGCACGATCATCGCCCTGCAGCAACTGCGGCTGAACCTCGACGGACTCTTGCATGCGAGCGACGAACTCGATTTGGCCCTCGCGTCCACGTATTTCCAGGGCGGCACCCTGCCCCAGGACCGGATCGAGCTCGGCAGCGAGCTGTTCTATGGAGAAAGGAATCAGTCCTACCGCGGCGTCGATTCCGCGGTCGAGGCTCGCTGGACCCCGAGCGACCGCCTCAACGCCATCGTCGGGATCGAGTCGCTCTACGACCACGAGAAGCTCGCCGCGCCCAGCCGAGTGCTCCGGGCAACGGGAAGCGTGGTGCGTCTGGGCGACGAGCAGGGGTCCGAGGGCGATTTCCGCCTCTCCAACGTGGGGGCGTTCCTCAGCGTCAACGCGAAGGTCTACGACCCTTGGCTCAAGCTCACCGGCGGTGTCCGCTACGACCGACACAGCGAGTACGGCGACCAACTCACCGGTCGCCTGGGAGCCACGTCCCGCTTGACCAAGACGCTCGTGGCCAAGCTGCTGTACGGCAGTGCCTTCAAGGCCCCTTCCCCCTACTTGCTGTATGCCGTGCCGCTGAGAACGGGCGATGTCGTGGGCAACAGGAGCCTTCTGCCACAGTTCGTCCACACGCTCGAGTACCAGATGTCGTACTCGCCCGATCGGTTCTTCAGCGTCACCTCGGGAGTGGCTCACAGCTGGCTCCTGGACAAGGCCGAGTTCACTTCGGTGGGCATCAACCAGACGGCCCGGAACGTCGCTAGCCAGAGAAGCCTCTCGTGGGAGACCCGCGCGGACCTGCGGCACTACGACGACTACACGCTGTACGGCTCCTTCGAGCTCGTCCATTCGGTCCGCGATCTCGGCCGGGAGGGATACGTCGCCGAGTTGGTCGGAACCGAGAACGTCGTCTATCCCCGTTGGATTGGCAGGACAGGCGCGCTGTTCGGGGTCCCATCGCTTCCGAGCGTGCCCCTGGAGCTCGGTGCCGAGGGCATGGTGGTCGGCCCGCGACGTGCGGCAGACACGAGCCTGCTGCAGAGCGGACGGAACCTGGTGTTCGATCCGTACGTGATGCTCGACCTGCACCTGGCCACGCGATCTCTCTACCTTGCCCCAGGGCACGAGTCGCGCTTCGCTCTTCGAGCGCGCAATGTCCTGCTCGCCCGAGGTCCTGATCCTGGCCCCGCGGGTTTCGAGTACCCGCTCAGGCCCGCGGAGATCTTCCTGGAGTTCCAGCACGCCTACTGAGATCGACGGGGCCAGCCAACGATGGGTCGCGGCCTGATCCGGCTCGGCCAATGGGCCTACTCCGGAAAAGCAAGACTGCGGCAATTTTCCCGGGACGCCGCTCGAGCTCAGCGAGCAGCAGCCTTCGACGCGAAGCGCGCTGGATCCGCGTGCGCCGAGCGCTGACGCGACAGAGCGAAGCAATGGAGCTATTTTGCAGGCCGCCAAGGAGTGGCTGTGTTGGAAGGCGGAGTTCTCGAGTCGCGCTACCAGTTGCTATCGAACCTCGGTGAGGGCAGCACCGGCTCGGTTTGGCGCGCCCTGGACCTGAAGCTCGAGCGGTCCGTGGCGGTCAAACTCATAGAGCCCCGGTTCGTACAGACACCAGAGGCGTTGGCCCGCTTCCAACGCGAGGCACGAGCGGCCGCACGGCTCAGCGGGCCCAACGTGGCGCAGATCTACGACAGTGGCGTGCATGCCGGCACGCCGTACCTGACGATGGAGCTGCTCGAGGGGGAGAGCCTTGGCCAGCGCATCCGCACCACCGGTCCCCTGACGGCTGAGGCGACGGCCGTCGTGTTCGCCGACATGGCTCAAGCGGTCACCAAGGCGCACAAGCTCGGCATCGTGCACCGCAACTTGAAGCCGGACAATGTCTTCCTGGTTTGGGAGGATCCCGGAGTACGCGCCGTAGTGCTGGATTTCGGCGTTGCCAAGAGCCTCGGCGGTGACATTCGGGCGCTCGCTGCTGATTCGGGCAGCGGCCCTGCAGCGAGGATGCCCCACTACTGGAGTCCGGAGCAGATGTCCGGACGCATGCAGGTCGACTACCGGACAGACCTTTGGGCGCTGGCCGTCATTGCCTTCGAGTGTCTCACCGGGCGACGTCCGTTCGAGGATCAGACCCTGGGCGGACTTCTGCTCAGTATCTGCAGTGAACCCGCTCCGGTGCCGTCCGAGTGGGCACCGGTCCCGGCTGGTTTCGACGAGTGGTTCGCGCGGGGTGTGGCCAAAGATCCCGACGCGCGCTTCCAGTCTGCCATGGAGGCTGCGGCCGAGCTCGAGCAGCTCTGTGACGGATACGCGCCCGCCGCGGACGCGGGCGGTGTCTGGCAGCAGCCCGTTGCCGAGACGGACCCAGAGGTCCCTGTGCACCTGTCGCACGAGCCGGAGACGCCCGTTCCCTTGCGGGGAGTATCCAGTCCGCTTCCCCCTCGCGTGACACCGATTCCAGCTCCGGTGTCCAGATCGGTGCCCGTCGAATCAGTGCCAGAATCCGAGTCAGGGCGTCGCTCGGAACCAGAGCGGGCCCGAGTCTCCGCGCGTCCCAGGCCGCCCATGGATTCGGAGGACTTTGGCGAGCTCACGCCGGCCGAGAGGCACCGAAAGACCCTCCTGATGATTGGAGGGGCCGCTGCGCTCGTGCTGCTCGGGGTGGCCATGACGCTGCTCGTCTCAGGTGGAGGTTCTGGAGCCGCCGCGGAGTCCGGCGCCGTCCGGCACGAAGCTCCCTCGGCGCCGGCGGCGACCGGAGAAGTGCCCAGCACCCACGCGGCTCAAACCGGGGCGGCGTCAACGGTCGAGCCGACGCGTGCGGCCCCAACCGCCGCGCCGGTTCAGAACACCGGCGCTGCGCAGCCGCCTGCCGCTCCGGCGTCTGGCGCTGCAACCAGGGTGCAACCTCCGCCGCGGCCAACGACGACGGTGGCCAAGCGCCCTGCTCGGGCAACGGCCCGCACAACCACCAAGACAACGTCTTCGTCCGGGCGCACCACCACGAAGCGCACGACCGGCTCGAGTGCCAGTGAACGCCTGAAGTCTGATCTCGGTCTTTGAGGGGATTCCCGCGGGTCGGCAATCCCAAGCGGCTTGCCCGGGATTGGAAAGTTCCAGCATTCCGGCGTCCAAGCCCTCGGGCTCCGAGGTGAGTGGTCAGGGCAGCCCGAAAGCGAGAGTATCGGGGCCACTACCATGAACTGGCCGAGGGCTGACAAGACGATATTGGCTACCGTGGCAAGGCTGTTCGTTGCGATGCTGCTCCTCGCACCTGCGGTGCACGCGCAGCAGCCCACCGATGCCAGGCGCGCCGCCGCTCGGGAGCTGGGGCAGGAGGCCATACGGGACTACGAGGACGGCGAATACGAAGAGGCGCTCGAGAAGTTCGAGCGAGCGTATGCAGCCGTCAAGGCGCCATCGCTTGGAAGATGGACGGCGCTCACAATGGTCAAGTTGGGCCGGCTCGTGAAAGCAGCGCAGCGCTACCTCGACGTGACTCGCCTGCCGGTCGATGTTGGTGACTCGGAGCTGCAGCTCGAGGCCAAGCGGGCGTCGGCCCAGGAACGTGCGGAGCTTCTGGCACGCATTCCAAGGCTGCGTGTGAGGGTCGAAGGCGCCAGGCTCAGCGACGTCACCGTGAGAGTCAACGGGACGCTGTGGTCTGAGGCGCGGCTCGGCGAAGATCAGCTGGTCGATCCGGGCGACTACGAAGCGGTGGGCAAGACACCCGAACAGACGGTGGCCAGGACCGCTACGGTCGTGGAAGGCGACGTCAAGCAGCTCGTCCTGCGGTTTCATTCGATGGCGCGGGCCGGGCCAGCGCCGAAGCCCCTGCGCGCCGCCCCCGCCAGACGAGCGCACCCTCCCCAAGAGCAGACCACGCCACCGGCTCGGACGGGGCCGGCAGAAGACGAAGGCGGCCGAGGATGGAGCGGGGATGCGCTGCGCCGCACGGCGATGTGGACGGCTTTCGGCGTCGGTGCCGTAGGAGTCGGGGTCGGGATCGCGACGGGAGCGATGCTTCTGCCCAAGAAGCGCGACCTCGAGAAGGGTGACTGCCTGGACGGAGCATGCGGTCCGACCGAGCACGACCGGGTCGACTCGTACAATCGGCTGCGCATGATCTCGGGCACAGGATTCATCGTCGGTGGCGTAGCATCGGGCGTCGGCGTCGGACTTCTTCTGGCCGGCGGAGGCGACGACGAGTCCACAACCGATACCAGCCTGCGCCCATGGCTCGGTGTTGGCGCCCTGGGCGTGGCAGGGAGGTTCCAATGAACGCTGGCAAGAGCATGCTGGGACGGGCAGGGCTTTGCTCGACCGTATTCGCAGGCGCCGCCGGTTGCGCACTTCCCGCCTTCGAAAAGCTGGACCACTCGCCGTTTCCGAACACGGTCGTTGCAGTCGTTGCTGGCGGTCTGCACTCCGGCGCGCTGTTCCGCTATGGCGACGTGAAGATGTGGGGCGGCAACGGCGATGGCCAGCTCGGGTTGGGTGATACGGCGGACCGTGGTGACAGTTCGGGGGAAATGGGAAAACGCCTGGCCACCGTGGACCTCGGCGGAGGCATCGCGGACGGCTTGACTGCCGGCGCTTCGCACACCTGTGCGCTCGTACCCGAGAAACAGGGCAAGGCGGGCCGTATCTTCTGCGGGGGGTCCAATGAGTCCGGACAGCTTGGAACGGGCAGTGCCGAAGACACGAGCGATCGCCTGGTGTTCGCGGACTTGACGGGTGGAGTCCTGGCCACGGCCGTCACCGCCGGCGGCAACCACACGTGCGCTCTGCTCAAAGACGGTTCGATCAAGTGCTGGGGACTCAACGATTCCGGCCAGCTCGGGCTCGGCGACCAGGCGAGCCGCGGTAGGTCGGGCTCGGACATGGGCAAGAACCTCCCACCGGTCGACCTCGGCCGGGGACACGAAGCGTCGCAGGTCTCGGCCGGCGGCAGCCACACCTGCGCGATCATCGGGAGTCAAGTCGCCTGCTGGGGATCGAACCGGTCCGGGCAACTCGGGATTGGCAGCACCGAGGACCGCGGCACCGATGCGTCGCAGATGGGAAAAGGCCTATTCGCGGTCAACCTGGGCCGCGGACGCAGTGCACGCCGTGTGTCGGCCGGCGGCAGCCACACGTGCGCCCTGCTCGACAACGACGACATCAAGTGCTGGGGCGCGAACAGCCGCGGACAGCTCGGCACCGGTGACACCGAAAACCACGGCAACCAATTGGAGGAGCTCGGAGATGCTCTGAGACCGGTCAACCTGGGCGAGCGTGCGGTCCAAGTCGCGGCCGGACGCGACTTCACCTGCGCGATTCTGAAGAGCGGGCACGTCAAATGCTGGGGCGCCAACGACTACGGCCAGCTGGGCCTCGGCGACAAGGACGACCGCGGCACCGATCCATCGCACATGGGCGACGCTCTGCCCGCGGTGAGCCTCGGCGCCCACGCGAAGGCCATAGCGGCCGGTACGGGCCATGCCTGCGCGGTCCTGTCGACCGATGAGGTCAAGTGCTGGGGCGCAAACAGCTCCGGCCAGCTGGGCCTCGGCGACACCGACTTCCGAGGAGACGACCCAGGCGAGATGGGCAGCAAACTGCCGGCCGTCGCCCTGTAGAGCAGGGTTCCGGTTCTGCCCCTCTCTCTCCTGCCCTGCTCACGAAGATCCGCGCCCGGCGCGGGGAGCCTCACGCCGGGCGCATGCCTCGTCGAGGGCTGCGGCCCTAGCCGCCAGAGCTGGTCGACGCGCTCGCCGCTGCCGCTCCTCCTGCTCCCGTGCTCACACTGCCGCCACCGCTGACCGTACCACCATCGGCCACTGGAATTGCTCCTGCCCGAGTCACCGTGCCAAGACTCGGCGCGCTGCCGCTCGCGGGCGCAACAACGACAGGCCGACCCATGGGCCCACGGGCCGCATATCGGGTCGCGCTGACCCCTCGCCGGCTGCCCAGCAGCGAGGCGGGGACGACGGACCAAGTGGGGACGAGACGGACGAGTTGTGCCATGCAGGAGCTCGGGCCCTGGTAAGCAAGCGCAATGCCAGCCCGAGAACTCACGTAGATCGAGCCTCCTCTGCCAACTGTGGCTGCGGCGCCGGCACAGCGCGCGGCACAAACGGGGCGGGGGTGTCACACCGGTCGGTGTGCCATGGCCTCTGGGCCGACGTGACCTGGTGCCCTGTCTCCGTGATTCGCCGCAGAACTCGACGGCCTCGAACGGCGAAGCCGTCGAGTTCTGCGGCGAACGCCCGCAGTCTGAGCCAGGACACGGGTTTCTAGTTGTGTGGCGTGTCTTGGAGACACGCCACTAGTGAGAGATAGCCGCAACTGCCCCCACGCGGCGCCCGACCCACGCTCGCATGCCCGGGCAACATCTGACAGATGTCTGGACACTACGCGCTTCAAGGGGGCACTTCTGGCCGAAGACGTGCCGGTCACGCACGGCGGCATCGTGGGCCAGGTCTGGCGAGCTCGTGGTTCGCGGCAAGCGTTGCTCGCCAGGGCTCTGGACAGGTGGAGGTGCGCCCGCTCGACGACTCGCTGGGGCGTGCGAGCGGCGCTCTACTTGCGGCCGTTCGAGGGAACGACGTGCTCGACGCGGCTCTCGTGCTGCTTGCCGCGGATGGGGACCGGACTGTCACGTCCGGTCCGGACGACATCGAGAAGCTCGCCGCGGCCACGGGGCGGCATGTCGAGCTCGTCAACGCCACGGGCTCGTCCTGAACTCGTCTACCGCTCGACGTCGTCCGATGGACCCTGCAGCTCCGATTCCGCCGATCCTCGCTCGAGGTGGCGAGGGGTGGGACGCGGCGATCCGGACGCGCCGCGTTCGGACGAACTGACCCAATCGGGTGGCACCCAGTACAGGTAGATGTGATTGCTGATCTGTACGACGGGTTCGAGATCGGCCAGGAAGGGATAGCAGCTGCGCGACGTGCGGCTCAGGGCCGAAAGCGCGTGCATGGCCACCCACGATCCCGCGACGGGAGAGCTGCAATTCAAGGGCCGATAGTCCAGGTGCAGGTAATGGGCCTCCATCGCGCGCACCCGTGTCTGTTCGTGATAGAAGAGCGGCGAGATCCGATGCTCCGCCACGAACTGGGCCAACCGTGCTCGATCTTGCCCCCAGTCCTCGCCGTAGATGCTCAGACGGTGACCCCCTTCTCGGCCGCCAGCGATGGCATTGAAGTAGCCAAGGTAGTGTGGGGAGGCCTCCGCGGCCGACGCGATGGTCCCGGCCAGCGTCGCCCCGAGCAGCAGGCGAGCCCATGGCCTGGGCCAGAGCTCCCACGCGCGATCGAACGCCCTTGCAGCCAAGATGGCGAGAACCGGGATGGTGGGCAGCACGTGACGTACTCCCATGGCCAGATGTGAGCGCATCGCCACGGAGAGGAATGCCAGTATGCCGGCAAGGAGCACCAGGACGGGCATGTCGAAACGCCGCCTTCGCGCGGCGATGCCCGCTCCCAGTCCGAGCAGCACCAGCAGGGCCGTCGGGTTCTTGATGGCCAGAAGCACGGGGAAGTACGTTGCCGGCGCCTGACGGAGCGCCTCGCCCCAAAAATAGGAGGGGAACCCCGCGCTGCTATGGGCCCTGATGCCAGCAATCCCATACAAGTACGTGTACGGCACGGGCAGCGGAAGCCAGCCGGGCAGACGGGACAGCGGCGTGTACAGTTCGAGCAGGCGATAGTGGTGGCGGGCGGAGACCCAGTACTCCGGCTCAGGGCGCTCGAGTATCGCCTGGACCGACATTCCCGTGAGCTGGAAGCCGTAGGCCAGATTGATACACAGCAGCACCACCGAGGCCGATGCGCCCGCGTGCAGCCCGAACTCGAGCCATCGCTGCCGAGTCGGCTTGTGAGCGAACCGCGCCCAGCCCAGCCCGGCACACAGGCCGGTGGCCACGACCACCACCGGCACGACGATGATGCCGCTGTATTTGGTGAGCAGCGCCAGGGCCACCCCCAGGGACAGCGTCCACAGCCGGAAACGGTCTCCGCGCAAGTAGCGGACGAGCTCGCCCAGTGCCACGATGAATCCGAGCGCAGCGGGTGGATCGGTCGTCACGTAGCGAGCTTGTCCGATGATGACCGGATGCAACGCGGTGAGCGCCAGAGCCACCAAGGCGGTCCGCCAGCCGAACACCACGAGACACCAACGGTAGACATACGCAACGAGCACAAGCCCCAGCGCCATGGCCGCCAACCGCGAGCGCATCAGCTGCTCGCGGGCCCCGCCATAGTCGTGCTTGAGGTAGGCCACGGTCACCGAGCTAGCCGTTGCGGTCTTCCAGCCGGGGAGTTGATCGATGCGCGGGTTGTCCGAGTCGAATGCGACCGGCAACGCCGTCCAGGCATTGCCCAGCGGCGGGTGCCCATACTGCATCCGCGTGTCTCCCCGCTGCCACAGGGCGATGCCCCGCACCATGTGCGTGAATTCGTCCTCGGTTGGCGAGTCATCGCGGTAGCCGCGCAAGAGCAGCGCCGACATGACGCACAAGCCCGCAACGAGCACCACATGCACACGCTGCCGCCCCCAGAAGCGGGCGAACGCACCGAAGGCCCCGGACGTCGACCGATTCGAGGCAGGCTCTGGATCAACGGGCGAACAGCGCCTGTGCTCGCTCATGAGTGGTCGTCAGCGAGCGACTCGGCGGAAGAACCCGTCGAGCGTGCGCATCGAGAACTCCTTGCCGATCTTGTGCGGCCAGACATTGCCCAGGCCCGCAATCTGGATGTGCGTCACGCGTGTGCCTCCCTGGCAAGCGTAGTCGGTGCGCGTTGCTCCGGTCGTCGAAGAGCCGCAGCCGTCGGCGGCGGTCCAGAACCTGGCTGCACTGGATTCCGTCGCGGGAGCAGCCGCTCCCTTGGGCCCAGCTGTACCGACGGCAGGACTTGCAGCCGAATCGATGATCAGCGCGGGCACGCTGCGCTTCGGCGGGGGCAACGCATCGAGCTTGCAGTCCGCCGGACTCGACACGACCACGACGGCGGCTATCTTGTCCGGCTTCTCGCTGGCCACGCGCTGTGCCAGCAGCGCCCCGCTGGCGCGCCCCGCCAAGTAGGTTTCCTTGATACGGTACTGCTTTCCGAGCTCTTCCAGAAGCGCCTCGACTGCGCGCACGTCGGTTGCCGAGCTGTCCGCGTCGGCTGCTGCCGCCGCGGCGGGTTTCGCGTCTGCTGCTGCGGCCTTGCGCTCGGCGGGTTTCGCGACAGCCGAGGACGGCGCCGACGTGGGTCCGCACAGACCATGAGCCCAACCGTCCGCTGTAGCGGAGGGTACGGCCAGGAGATATCCGAGCTTGGCAGCTCCTCCGAGGATGTCCCCGCGGTCACTGAAGTCGGTTGGCTTTTCCCCGTTGGCTGTCAGAAGAACGATGAGTGGGTACGATTTGGTCGCTGAGTAGTCCTTGGGCGTCTGTACCAAGTAGCTCCGCTTCTGCCCATCCACCGTGAGCTGTCGAGTTTGCGTTGCCGGTGACCTCCGTTCCGGTTTGGCACGCCCGCGTTGCGCCATCCGAGCGGTGTCCTTGCGCGGCGGCTCCGTGCCGCCTACACACGTCGTACACCCCGCCATGGCAACCGATGCCCAGCAAAGGCCCAATACGCTCATGCTTCGCTTCATGTTGCGGGGCATGCTACAGCCAAGCTGGTCGACGCGCCAGTGCTTGCTCCCGCGGGCTCCGGCCTGCAGCACAAAGCCGCCGTGGCCGCCGCGGGGCGCCGCGATAGCACGGGCGACGTCGTGACGAGCCCGCGTGAGCCACGCCGGGGATCGCCGACCCGCGGGGTGGTTTCCTACTCCAACAGCCAGTCGCGCACGAATGGGCCGTGGCCGTGCAGGTCGTCGTCCGTCCAGCCTCCTTTGGCGGTCGACCTGAGGATGGCGCTCGAGTCAGGGTCGGCGTAGAGCTTCCACGCGGCCCCGCTGATGTTGTGTTCTGCCATCCAGTCGAGCCAGACCCGCGCCTCGTCCAGGCAGAGCTCACCGCCCCGGCCGCCGTCGGCGTCCGTGGCACCCCATTCGGTGACGAACAGCGCCGCCCCCAGAGCCAGCGCCCTATCACCCTGCTGCCGATTCCAGTCCTTGTGTGTGCACGAGTAGAAATGGAGTGTGTACAGAACGTTGGCGGCGCGGACTGGGTCGGCGGCGGCATCGGCCACGCGCTGGGACCACAGAGGCGTGCCGAGAACGATCAAGTTGTCCGGATCCGCACGGCGGATCGCGCTGACGACCGATTGGTGATACGGCTTCAGCACGGTCGACCACATGACTCTGCTCTCGGATTCGTTGACTCCGCCCTCGGGTTCGTTGAAGGTCTCGTAGATCACGTTGGGATGGTCGCCGTACGCCTCGGCGATTTCCGTGAAGAAGGCCCTTGCTTGACCGATGTATTCGGTCGCGTTGTGGCTGTGCCAGTCGACGATCACGTACACACCGAGCTCGATGGCGTTCTCGACGATCGTTCGCACGCGCGCTTTGGTTCTCTCGCAGTCCGTCAGGAAATGACTGTTGTCTTCGACTCCCATCGCGATCCGCAATAGGCTGAGCTTCCAGTTGTCTCGCATCCAGCGCAGTGCCTCGAGGCTCTCCGGGATCCCCGAATAGTCCAGTTCCAACCACTGCGTGCTCACCCCCCTGAGCTGGACGGGAGTGCCCGACTGGTCGAGCAGTTGGTTGCCGTCGACTTGCAGCTGTCCCCAGCGCGCGACCGGGCTGCCCTCGGGGCCGGCTGTCCCGAGCTTCGGCGGATCCGGGATCGGCGGGTTGAGCAGCGGGAGCTCGCAGTCGGTCAGGCGGACTTCGTCGAGCCACAAGTCCGTCAGCGCGCTTTGCTCGAACGAGATCGTCTCAATCGTGCTCGGCTCGACGGCTGACGTTGCCGTGCCGGACGACGGGGAACCGGCAGCCGCCTCCGTATCCGCGCCGTGGCCGGCCGCGCCCGCTCGGCCCGGGTCCTGCTCTGTGGCCGAGCCGCCGCCGGCGCCAGCGCCGTCTACTGCCGGCGCCGCGCCGAAGGCATCCCAGGCGAGTGTGTATCGTTTCCACGCGGAGCTCACGCGCACGGTCGCGCGCGAGACGCCAGAGTCCGACTCGACCGCCACGACGAGGTTGTCGGCCTCGTTCGTGGCTGTGCTGCCGAGCCTGGCCCAGAACTCCAAGCCCTCACAGCTCGAGTAGTCGTGGGCCACGGAAGCCGATGCATCCTGGCGGCACAGGTGCGCCACCACGCTGCCAGCCGCGCCGTCCGCCAGCGCATGCAGCGCGGCGCTGGTCTCGTTGGCGCCATCTGCCTCGGGAGCCAGCCCGAATTCGGCGGGTCCTTGCCCCGCAGACCAGTATCCCTCGCCGTCAGGGAGGCGAAAACGCACGTCCTGGTCCTCGAGGTCGTCGACGAGCTCGGAGCGCGTCTCGAGCGCGACTTCATCGAGCACGGGCGCCGGATCACGTGGCACTGCGACGGCCGGGCCAGCGTCCCTCTCGTCCGGTGCCTGGTTCCCTGGGTCACACGCTGTAGCGAGAAAGGCCGTGAGAACGGATCCGACCACGGGCGAACGTCGTAGTTCAAACATAGGGCCGCGACACCATAGGGAGACAACCACGATGCTAGCACCAGCGTACGGCGGCGAGCCCACCAGGGAAGCACCGAAGCCCGCAAACTCCGTATCAGACGTGCTCTAGCGTGCCCGGCGACCCATCGGGTTGCCCGCAGCCAGCGTGCAGGTGAGGACAACACGTCGGCGCGCTCCAGCGCCGTGCGCACGCCGAACAGTTCGCTGCCGTCCTGTGACAGAACGGGGCCGAGTGCCGCCGAGGCGGCCAGCGCGACCATGAGCTCGACAGCCTTCTGCTCGGTTTGCGCCGCGGGCTCGAGCTCCCAGACCAGAGAGCAGTCTTCGGCGAGCAGCGACATACCGAACCGGTGACTCCGTGCGTCCGCCTCACGCGCAGCCGCCAGATCCATGGCAGTGGCGCGACGGACACGCAGCGCGAAGCTCGCTGCCGAGCGATCTCGTGGGCAGCTCATGACGACGCACACGCCCGCGCAGAAGCAGCCCGCGAGCTGGCCGTGATCGAGCTGTTGAACCCGAACGTCCGGCTCGAAGGCGCGCGCCGCGTTCTGGAGCAATCGCCCAAGTTCGGCCGAGGTTTCCGCGTGCCGGGCGAAGATCCTGTATTCCATGGTGACCTCCGAATCATGACGAACTCCAGACGGACGCGCCCGTCCGGCTGTGGACTCTCCGCCGTCGCGGCCGCTCGACCAGGCCAGAATCCTGCGCCGTGCTCGAAGTCGGAGTTGGCTCCCAGGCGCGTCCTCCCAGTGGCTTTGGCCACTATCGTTCACGATTGCGGGGGCCGGGCGAGCGATCTAGCCTGCCTGCAACGGAACGTGATGCACGGCAGAAGAGTCGACCTGTGATAGGCAGGGTTCACGTTGCCGGCGCATGGGCGCTGGCGCGCTGAGCGTGACACACCCGTGTGGAGCGCACATGACGCAATACAAGCCAAACGGCATCATCACGTTGTTGACGGACTTCGGATGCAGGGACCCCTTTGTCGGTGTCATGAAAGGCGTGATTCTCACGCGATTCCGCGATGCGGTTATCGTCGACCTCACGCACAGCATCGACGCTCAGGACATCGCTCAGGGCTCATTCTGGCTCGAAAAGAGCTTCGGCTGGTTTCCACAGGGCACGGTCCACGTCGCTGTCGTCGATCCGGCCGTCGGGACCGCGCGGGCCGCGGTCGTGGCCACGGCCGGGGGCCACTGCTTCGTGGGGCCGGACAATGGTCTGCTCGCCCCGGCCGTGGACACGGCCGGAGCGGGAGAGGTTCACGAAATCGACGTGGAACGACTGGGACTGCCCAGGCCCTGCGATACCTTCCACGGACGGGACGTGTTCGCGCCGGTCGGCGCTCTGCTGGCCGGCGGGCACACGCAGCCGAGCTCAGTGGGGCCGCCGCGTGCAGGCCTCATCGCATCGCCGCTGCCCCGAGTGCAGCGGACGCCCACCGGGGTTCTGGGTAGCGTGGTGGCCATCGACCATTTCGGCAATCTCGTCACCAATCTCGACGAGAATCTCCTGAAGACCGGGCGAGCGGTCGACGTATGCATCATGGGCAAATCGTTGCCTTTGCGACGTACGTTCATGGATGCCGAGCGAGGCGAGTGGCTCGCCCTGGTCGGTTCGTTCGGGACGATCGAGCTTGCAGTCCGCGAGGGACATGCTGCGAGCGTTCTTGGCGTTCGTCCCGGCACACCGGTCGAGCTGATCATGGGTCGTTCTGCAAGCAGCATGCCGCCGCCGTGAGCTAGTGTCTTGTCTCCGTGATTCGCCGCAGAATTCGACAGCCTCGAACTGGGCGAAGGTGCGTTTTCGGCGTCGCCTTTGGCGTGGTCTGCTGCGTGTTCGGTGCTCTAGCGTCCATGGGGCACGAAAGTCGTTCCATCTGAGCCAACTTTCGGAACTGATGCCTCTGGTCAAGAGTCGACAGCCGTGAGTCGAGAGCGCCGGAGGGGATCCCCAACTCTCGACTCAAGGC
>JAFGIS010000404.1 GCA_016929495.1 Polyangiaceae bacterium
CGCTGGGCGTCAGCCGAAGCGCTCCGGCTGGGGCGTTGGCCCGGGCGCGGATCGCCGCCCCGGCATGGTCGACCGGGCCGGCTGCCGCGGTCGTGGAAGGCGGATCGGACGCTCGAGATCCGCGCATCGAACGGATGCTCGATCCAGAGCAACAACTCGGGGCACCCTCGGGCACCCGCAGCGCAGACGAGGTCGGCGACAGCCCAAGTCCGATCCGCCCCAGGGCAGGTCGACGCTCGGCGAGTCGCGGGAGGCGTCAGCGACTGGGTGGTCTTGCGGGGCTGAGTTCGGGCGTCAGCAGGGGCCCGAGCGGCGAGAGTCGAAGCCCTTCGCGGATACCGGCGCTTGCGCTGGCTCGCACGGTCGAACGCTACAAGGCGAGCGTCAGCCGGAGCTGCTGGCAGCCGGCGGCAGAGGTGCGCGATGGGCGCGCCCCGACGACAGCGCGCGTTTCGGCTCTGATCCGGATCGCGCCCAGCGGCAACATCCTCTCGGCCCAGATGAGCGGCGATCCTCCTGGCTACCGTGGTCTGGCTGGATGCATCCAACAGCGCCTGCGTTGCTGGAAGTTCCCGCTGGCCAAGGACGTTACGACCCTCCAAGTGCCGTTCGTGTTCGTGGCGCAGTGAGGGGCAGCGCCGTCGCGTGGATTGCGGGCCTCCGTCCTGCGACCGGGTCAGCGGACAGCTCGCCGGTAGGACATGGGACTCAGATGCTGGAAGCGACGGAAGACCTTGCAGAAGTAGTTGGCGTTCGAGAACCCGCAGGCCTCGGCGATCTGTTTGAGCGGCGTACGGTTGTCGAGCAGCATGCGCGTGGCTTCACGCACGCGCACCTCGGCGGCGAAGCGCGCGGGCGTGAGCCCGGTGCGGGTCCGAAAGAAATGGCTGAAGTGGGTGCGGCTCATGCCGTAGTCGGCGGCCAGGGCATTGACGTCGATGGTATGGGGCAAGCTCGCGACGACGCGTGAGCGGACCTCGTCCAGAAGTCGTTGGCCTTCGCCGGAGCTGCCGCGGGTTTGGTGCACGCCTCGCTCGAAAGCGACCAGGAAGTCGAACAGCGCCTGTTCGACCTCGAATCGGTCGCGGAAATCCTTCTTGATGGCGCCGCGCATGAGGCGCACCGCGACAGCCGCCAGCGGGCTGTCCGGCGCCACTTTGACGAGCGGGCCCGTTGCCGCCACCTGCCTGGTCATCCTGGCGAGCAAGTAGGGGTGGTAGATGGAGATCCACCCGAACGTCCATCCTGGCGAGTCCGCCGGTAGATAGTAGCGATGCTGCGAGGGCATGATCGCGATGAACGCCGTGCCCGGCGGGACGCGTCGAGGGGGCTGCCCGTAGAGCTGGAAATGTCCCCAGCCCGCCATGGTGAGCTGGAAGGCGAACAAAGGCGCGTCACCCCGCCCGAGGCGCTTCATGCCGTCCCAATGGTAGCTGGCAGGATCGGTTCGGGTTTCGACGCTGCCGAAGTAGGCGCTCATCGGTGTCCACCACGAGGGGGCCGCCACGGGTTTGCGCGACAGCTCGGTGAGTTGGTGCAGGGTCGGTGCCCATTGTGGGGGCGGCACTGGTCCGGAACTTCGGCCTGCCACCACATCCGAAGTGAGGATGGCGAACGAACTGTGCTGCCATTGCGCCAGTTTCGACCGCGGGAAGCCGCGCGTTGTCACAATATCACCCTACTTCGCACAGCGTTACCATGGCTAGGCGCCTTTCTGGATAGTATTACATGAATGTGGGTCCTTTCGGCACCTCACAATTTTGTAGTGGAGCGCGACATGGCCAGCGGCGGCGCCAGCGAATGGTCGATTCGAGGCATCCTGGCCATGGTGGGCGCCCTGTTGCGCGGTGGCATCGTGAAACAGCCACCCATGACGCGTGGAGGTCATTGCCCATGAAGCCTGTGCTGTCTCGTTTCGCGCTCGCCGGTGCATTGATCGGATTTGGCTGCTCCGACTCGAGTTCTTCCGGTCCGGACTCCCCGGGGACAGGAGGCTCTGCCGGCGGCACGATGGGTGGCGCCAGCGGCAGCGCGGGCAATTCCACCACATCGAACCTGGGTGGTGCGACCGCTAGCGGTGGTACTTCCGCGGGGGGCGGCACGAGCACCACGACGGGCGGCACGAGCACCACGACGGGCGGCACGAGCACCACGACGGGCGGCACCACCCCGGTGGGCGGCACCACCGCCGCGGGCGGCACCACCGCCGCGGGCGGCATCACCGCGGCGGGGGGCAGCGATACGGGTGGCAGGACCGGGGTCGGGGGCCGCAGTGCAAGGGGCGGCTCGGAGACGGGCGGTGCCGGCGGCTCGGGCGGGACTCAGAGCGGTGGCGATGGTAGCGGCGGGTCGACGCCGTCGGGCGGCGCGACCGGCAGCGGCGGCAGGCAGACCGGCGGTGCCGGCGGCTCGGGTGGCTCGGATGGCGGCTCAGGAGGTACGACCAGCACCGGCGGAACGGGCGGGTCGACCATGGTTGGAGCGACACCACCCATGGGCTGGAACTCGTGGAACGCGTTTGCCTGCAACGGCCTGACCGAGTCGGTGGTCAAGAGCACGGCCGATGCGTTCATTTCGACCGGCATGAAGGACGTCGGCTACGAGTACGTCAATCTCGACGACTGCTGGATGGATGGGCGGGACAGTAGCGGCAAGTTCAAATGGAACACGAGCAAGTTCCCCTCGGGGATCCCTGCGCTCGCCGAGTACGTTCACGGCAAGGGGCTCAAGATCGGCATCTACTCGACCCCGAACACGAAGACCTGCGCCGGCCTGTACGGCGGCTACACGGGTGGGGTGGGCAGCTCCGGTCACGAAACCCAGGACGCACAGACGTTCGCCGACTGGGGTATCGACTATCTCAAGTACGACAAGTGCCAAGGTCAACTCAGTGGCTTCGCCGTGATGCGCGATGCGCTCAAGGCGACCGGGCGCCCCATTTTCTACAGCATCAATCCCGCGGACCAGGGTCCCTATTGCACGCCGACCAACTGCTCGATCGACCTGGTCAACATAGCGAACATGTGGCGCATCGAGTTCGACATCTCCGCGAAATGGAGCGAGGTGATTCGGCTCATCGACAAGAACAAGCCCGAATACGTCGGCGCCGGGCCGGGACACTGGAACGATCCGGACATGCTGGAGGTCGGTAACGGCCTGAACGACACGGAAGGGCGCGCCCATTTCAGCATGTGGGCGATCATGGCGGCGCCGCTCATCACGGGGAACGACCTGACCAAGATGAGCGCCACGACGAAGGAGATCCTCACGAATCCCGAGATCATCGCCGTCGATCAGGACCCTCTGGGCAAACAGGGGCGTGTGGTGGCCACGCCGGGGAACGAACTGGAAGTGTGGTCGAAGGAGCTGTCGGAAACCAATGCGCGCGCGGTGGCTTTGTTCAATCGCAGCGGCGCCAGCGCATCGATCACGGTTCAGTGGAGCCAGATTGGCATTCCCACCGGCGCGGCTACCGTCCGCGATCTCTGGGCCCAGCAGGACCTCGGAGAGTTCACCGGTTCCTACACGGGGAGCAACATAGCGAGTCACAGCGTCATGATGCTCAAGATCGTGAGCCAGTAGAGCTCGACCCAGTGGCCTACCTCCGTGACCCCGGCAAGCGGCCGAGGACAGCGGGAGCCTTGCGGACGAACCCGGCCCAAGAAAGCATCGGCCCGGATGAAAGACTGGCTCGCTTGGTCGACACGGCTGCTGTTCTTCGCCTCGGGTTTCTGTGGCCTCATCTACGAGGTCAGCTGGGCCAAGACGCTGCACAAGATCGTTGGGTGTTCGCTCTACGCCGTCACGTTGGTGATGGCGGCTTTCATGTCCGGCCTGGCACTGGGCAGCTACCTCGGGGGACGGCTCACCCGTTCGAGAATGAATGGGCTCAAGGTCTACGCCTATCTGGAGGCAGGCGTCGGCCTCTTCGCCCTCTTGCTGCCGGTCGTGTTCGCGGCGCTAGTCCCCGCCTACGTGGGGCTTCATCGTCTGTTCGACGTCTCGCCGTCCGGGGCCCACGCCTTGCGGTTCGTACTCTGCTTCTTGGCGCTGGTGGCGCCCGCAGCCCTGATGGGTGCCACGCTTCCGGTTCTGACCCAATACCTCGACCGGCTCGGGCCCGGTCTGGGCCGCAACCTGGGCTATCTCTACGGGTTCAACACGCTGGGCGCCATGCTGGGCTGTTTCGGCGCGGGTTTTCTGCTCATACCCACCTTGGGCATGACCTGGACGGTGCGCGGCGCGGCCCTTGTCAACCTGGTGGCCGCGGGCCTCGCGCTGCGCCTAGGCAAGCACGCGCCCGTTGCCCCGGCCAGGCCCGGTTCAGACGCGCTCGCCCCGTCGGTGGACGAAGGCAAGCGCGCCTATCCCACGCTCTTGCTGCTGGCGGCCTTTGCGCTTTCCGGATTCTTCTCGCTCGGCTACGAGGTTCTCTGGACCAGAGCCATCGCGTTCTTCATCGGCAATACCGCGTACGCGTTCAGCGCGATGCTCACCACCTTCCTCTTCGGTCTGGGACTCGGCGGCGTGCTGGTCGCGAGATTCGCCGACCGGCTCAAGCGACTGTGGTTCGGGCTCGGGCTCATCGAGATCCTCATCGGGCTCAGCGCTTTGGCCAGCATCGTCGTCTTCGCCAAGCTCACCTACCCCGAGCGTTTCGACAACAGCTCGGCAACGCCCGTATGGTTCAAGTTCTCGTATTCGTTCTTGGTGATGTTCTCGCCCACCGTACTGATGGGGCTCCTGCTGCCGCTGGCCGCCAGGATCCTGGTACGCAACACCGCGACGGCGGGTAGAAGCGTGGGCACCCTCTACGCCCTGAACACGCTGGGCTGCATGGCTGGCTCCGCGGTGGCCGGCTTCGCGCTCGTGCCCCTCATGGGCATCCAGAAGAGCATCGTGTTGCTTTGCGGCCTACAGGTCTGTCTGGGCCTCGTCTTGCTCGTGAGCTCCCCGGAGCTTGCGCTTCGGCGCAGGGTTACCTGGGCCGCGGTCGTGGTCGTGCTGTTCCCGACGTTTGCATGGGCCTTGCCGACACAAGGCAACATCTATAGCAGCGCCAACCGCAAGGGCATGCCCGAGTCTCGATCCATCTACTACCGTGAGGGGGCGGCGAGCATCGTGGAGGTGCTGGAAGCCGCCAACGGCAACCGGTATCTCATTATCAACGGAGCCATCAACGCCGCACCCTATCCCCGGAGCGTGGGGCTGCGAGCCCACCGGCTCATCTCGCAACTGCCGCTCCTGTTGCACCCGGATCCCCGCCGTCTGCTCCTGCTGGGGCTGGGCTCGGGCATGACCTCGGGGGCAGCCCTGCAGTTCGACCATCTGGAAACGATAGACTGTGCCGAGCTATCGCGCGATGTGGCCCAGGCAACGGGCTATTTCGAGCGCTGGAACCACGACGTGGCCCGTTCGTCGCGATTCAACCTGACCTTCGAGGACGGGAGAAACTACCTGCTCACCTCGACCGACACCTACGACGTCATCACGCTGGAAAGCATTCATCCCAAGTGGGATGCCGGCAACGCCAGTCTCTACACCCGCGACTTCTACCGGCAATGCAAGAGCCGCCTCAACGCCGACGGCTTCGTCTCCCAGTGGGCTCCCCTGAACGGAATGACCCTCGAGGAATTCAGAACCATCCTGAAGACCTTCAGCGAAGAGTTCCCTCACAGCTCGCTGTGGTTCGTCCAGCCCACGAGCTATCTCGCCGCCACGAACGCCATTTTGCTCGGCTCGCGAGAGCGCCTCTCCATCGACATCGACCGGCTGCTGGCGGCCTTCGAGAGGTCGCCTGTCGCGCGCGACCTCGTAGAGGCGGGCGTGGATGATGCCGTCGAGTTGCTGGATGGCTTCGTCATGGACGGCGAGACGTTGCGCACGTTCGCCGGGCGGGATGTCCCCACCAACACCGACGACCTTCCCATCCTCGAATACGGCCCCATGGTGAACCACTACCCACGGGTCTTGGCGGCGTTGGCCCCCCTGCGGCGCAGCGTGCATCCGTATTGTCGACCGCCTGCCTCCAAGGCCGACCGCGGGGCCTTTTTCGCTAGGCTCCACAAGCGCTTCGAGGTCTCCCAGCTAGCCATCCAGGGCGACCTGGCGCATTTGCGCGGGGACCATGACCGCGCCATTGCGAGCTATGGCGCCGCTCTCCTTATGGACCCCGACAATCGGGATACTGTCGAAGAGTACAAGCGTATCCAGTTCCAGGGCAACTACCAGTTCATGTTGGCGTTCGACAAGGCCAGATCGTGGCGGCCGGAGGAGATCCATCGGTTTCTCCGAATCATGTTTCATCACGACGACAAAGACGCCGTGCTTTGGACCGGTCGACAGTATGAGATGGCGGGGTGGTACGATGCGGCCCGGGCCCAATACCGCCAGGTGCTGGCGCTGGACCCTCAGAACGCCGAAGCTGCGGCTTGTTTGCGTCAGATCCAGGAGTAGTCATGCGGCATCGAAAGCTCGGGCTGCTTCTTCTCATTGTCTGCGTGACGGCAGCCGTCGCCATCGGTTTCGTGTCGCAGCGAGACCGCTTGGAAGCCTACAGGCTGCGACGAGCAGCTGCGCGAGGCGATCCTCTCGCCGCCCTGAGCATCACCTATCCTCCCGACAGCGCGGTGTTCCCGCCGGAGATCGTCGCGCCTCGGTTTCGCTGGCACGATCCACGGTCCTCGACCCACCGGTGGCTCGTCACCGTGGCCTTCGACAAGTCGGAGCTCCGGCTCGAGAGCTTCGTTCGCGCACCGGTGTGGCGGCCCACGCCCCGCCAGTGGGAGTTGATGAAGCAACGCTCGCTCGACGGCCGCGCCGTGGTCAGCGTGATCGGTCGCGGCACGCGCGACGGCGAGGACGTCACCTCACGGGGCATGGTTGCCTTCACCACCAGCAAAGACCCTCTGCCGGACTCGGTCTTCTACCGCGAGGTCATCTTGCCGTTCCGCGATGCGGTCATGGACCCGTCACGTATCCGTTGGCGTTTCGGGTCCATCGCCAACGAGCACACGCCTCCGGTGGTTCTGGAGAACCTGCCCGTATGCGGCAACTGCCACTCGTTCTCCGCGGACGGCAAGGTGCTTGGCATGGACGTCGACTATGCGAACGACAAGGGCAGCTACGCGCTGTCCAGGGTCGCCAAGCAGATGGACCTCGTCACCAGCGACATCATCACGTGGAGCGACTACGAGCGCGATCCGAACAACCCGACGTTCGGGCTGCTTTCCCAAGTCTCGCCCGACGGCAGATTCGTGGTGAGCACGGTGAAGGATCGATCGGTCTTCGTGCCGAGACCCGATCTTGCGTTCTCCCAGCTCTTCTTCCCGATTCAGGGGATCCTCGTCGTCTACGACAGCTCGACGAAGACGTTCAATGCGCTTCCCGGCGCCGACGACGGCGCCTGGGTGCAGTCGAATCCGGTTTGGAGTCCGGACGGCCAATCGATCGTTTTCGCGCGCAGGCCGGCGTATCAGCTGAAGAACCTGCGTGACAAGCAGAAGGCACTTCTCTCACCGGAGGAGTGCGAGGAGTTCCTGAGCGGCAGCACGCTCTTCAAGTTCGACCTTTTTCGAGTCCCCTTCAACGGCGGCAGAGGCGGCGTCGCCAAGCCACTTGCCGGCGCGTCGGGCAACGGCAAGAGCAACTATTTTCCGCGATTCTCGCCGGATGGCAAGTGGATCGTGTTCTGCAAAGCAAACAGCTTCATGCTGCTGCAGCCGGACAGCACGCTCCACATCATGCCCGCCGAGGGCGGCCAGCCACGTCGCATGCGCTGCAACACCTCGCGGATGAACTCCTGGCACAGCTGGTCGTCGAACAGCAGGTGGCTCATCTTCTCGTCGAAGGCGAATTCGGCCTATACGCAGCTCTTCGTTGCCCACATCGACGAGCATGGGGTCGACGCTCCGGCCGTGCTTCTGGAGCAATTCACGATGCCCGGCCACGCCGCCAACATTCCGGAGTTCGTCGCCGCACCCCCTGGCGCCATCGAGCGCATCAACCCGCGCTTTCTCGACGATGTCTCGTTGTGGCGCTCGGGCATGGCGCTCATGGACGGTGGAGACTTCGAGAACGCCAAAGCGCGGTTCGAGAAAGCCATCGAGCTCAACCCGCGCAACGTCCGGGCCCACATCGGTCTCGGAAACACTCTGGAGAACGCCGGCAAGCATGACGAAGCCTTGCTGCACTACGAGGAAGCCATCCGCCTCGATCCCGCCTCGACTCTCGGGCACGTCAATGCAGGAAACACATTCATGAGGCGCAAGGACTACGCGCGCGCCATCGCCGAATACGAGGCCGCCCTGAAAGTCGCGCCCGACGACGTCTTCGCCCACTTCAACATCGGGCAGAGTCAGCTGGCCGCCGGGAGGTACCCGGAGGCGCTCGCCCATCTGACCGATGCGCACAGGCTGAGTCCGAACAACGCGACGCTGTGCTTTCTCATCGCAAGCATCCATGCCCGCCTCGGCAACCGAGGCGAGGCGGCGCGGTTCTACGAGGAGGCCATCAGGATCAGGCCTGACTACCCGGAAGCAAAGGCGGGCCTTGCCGCGGTCGAGAAGACCCTTGGCGCGAGGGTCCCCGAACTCGGCGTCGAAAGCGGGCAGTAGTCCGCCGGCGCATCACCCGGACCGTGCTTCGCAACAAGCCGCGCAATGGCACCCGGTTCGGTAGCCACCTCGACCCACCGCATCGGTCCGCCACAACGCTCACAGGTATCCACGTTTGCCAGGAAGGAGTGGTTTTCATACTGCACCACTCGCAGCAGGTTCGTCCATGGGAGGCATTTGGGGGGCTACGGGCTGTGGCTGCCGGCACGGCCTCGGGGGCTGCTCTCGTGAGGTTTGTACGGCCACTGGCCCCTATTGTCGCACAGGCGGGCTTGCACACGCCCTTGAAGGTGCCACTTGCGCAGCATCTGACGACCTACGCTGAGGCTCGTGCTCAGCTGTGTCGAAGTGGCCCATCCGGTTTCCAGGAGTCGCTGCTTGAGGCTCTTGAGTTCCTGTACGTTGCGGACCCACTTGACGGCGTTGCTGTCGAAGGGCTTTCCGGCTCCGGTAAGATGACTTCGCTCGTTGAGCACGTGAGCGGTCTGTGCGTCGGTGTGCTCAGCGGCGAGCTGGTCAATGAGTTCGATGACCTTCGGATTCGTGGCGCGGTCTTCCCAAGGTAGCCGAGGTCGGTGAAGGGTCAGCGCGGTGCATGTGCTCTCGGCCCCGCGAGTCAGTTGCGTGCTCGCATTCAGGGCCCCTTCTGGCCCGCCACCAGCTCCCGAACGCTTCGCTCGATCTCCGGGCCGCGTCGCTCCTGCAGCGTGAACACCGTGACTTCGAGCCCGCCCGGGACGATCCGCACCTGGGGAGGCCTCGATACGGCCGCAGCGCTGTGCAGCAGCACCCGCCGTCGGACCGGGTCGAACAGGGATCCTACAGCGCCGGCATCGGCAACGGGCAACACGAAGGTGTGTGCGAACAGCGCGCTCCCCGCTGCCTTGAGCCACAGCAGATCGGAGCTCACGCGCGAATAGGGCACGAGCAGCTCGTCGCCGTCGGAGACGACCAGAGCGAGCGTGCGGATCCCCATCCGGCTGACCCTGCCCGAAACGTTCTGGGTGCGGATCGAGTCGCCCACCTGGCAACTGCCGGCGGCTTTGAGCACGACCCCTGCGGCGACGTCTTTGAGCATACCGAACGTCGCCAGGGCCGCCACGCCGAGCAGCGCTCCCGCGATGGCCGCGACCGAGGAGGACCGGGCGGCCACCAGATGCGCTGCGGCGAGCGCCGCGTACACGCCGAAGAGCGCGACTGCGACGGGCGCGCGGATCCGGCGAACCCACCGCCGCCGCTTGGAGCCAAGGGGAACCACTTCGCTGAGCCAGGCGCCCGCGAACCCGAGCGCGACCACGAAGGCCGCCCCCGCCGTGACGAGCAGCAGATCCAGAGCCAGGCCAACCGCTTCGAACGTCATGGCAGAAGGCCTTTGCTACGGAAGGTCTCGACGACGCCGTGCAACAGATACGGCGTGACTTCGTAGACGTTGGGCCGCGGCTCTTGCACCAGCCCGGCGCGCGCAAGGCCGTCGAGCTCGAGCACCAGCTCGCGCTCGGCGAGCGCGCTCACGCGAGCGAGCCGCTCGAGCGTCATGTGCTTGTGAAGCAGAAGATCGACGATGAGGCCCGCCCACTGCGGACGCAGGCTCTCGAGTCGATCCCAGGTGGGCGGCCGCGGCGCGCGCACGTGCAGAACATTGTCGGAGAAGCGGTCGATGTGCGTGATCCAGGACCGGAGCGCCGCCCCCACGTTGCCACGCGAGAAGTCGAAATGGCGGGTGAACAGCCGGGCCAGCGCCCACGTCGACGCGTCGTCCTGACGCTTCCCGCCGAACTGGAAGGAAAGCCCCGTGGAGTTGTGTCGCAGCGTGATGATCCGCTCCAGATCCCTGGCCGTCAGCGGGCCGCAGAGCAGAATGGCCAACGCGTGGTCGCGCAGGGGCAGCAGCTGGCTCAGGAATTCGAACGCGTGATGGCTGATGGCGATCAAGAACGGGCAGCGGTCCGACTGGGTGCGTACCAGGTCGAGGACTCGCTGCAGCACACCGAGGCCGCTCGGAGTCCGTTCCCACCACAGCTCGAGATCATCGAACACGATGGCGCTTTGCTTGGGAAGGCCTGCCAGCAGAGCCGTGGTGTCCGCGGTGCCCGTGGTCTTGACGAGAGCCTCGTCCAAGTCCTCGATGGCCGAGCTGCCGCCCAGAGGAGCGCGCACTCTCAGCGGCTTGAGCCCGTTCTCCGACAGGATCCGGTCGCACAGCGACGTCTTGCCGGAGCTCCGATCTCCGACGACGAAGAGGGCTCCGGTCGCCCCGTGACGCATGCGCTGAATGGCCCGGCGCGCCAGCGAGAGCGCCTCGGCCCGCCCCACCCAGAAGCTGTCGTTGATGGCCGTCTGTCCGAGAAACAGCTGCCGGTAGTAGAAGGGCAGGCACTCGTACACGTCGGGCTTCGGGCTGTGCACTTCCACGATCTGGCGTATTTCGTCGGTCTGCGCTGTGCCACTGGTCGCGCTGGCCTGCCAGCGCCGCGCCAGCACCTGACCCGCGCTGCGTCGGTAGAGCAGATCCACGGAGCCCTCTCGCACGCGGGCGACCAGGCGCTGCAGCAGCGCGCGCGCGCCGAAAACGGCCTTTTTGCCCTGCCGTAGCCGCAGATGCTGCTCGAGCGAGGAGGCGGTACGGCTGAGCTCGTAGGTGTTCGTACGCTCGACGACCTGACAGAGCAGCGCGTCGACCGTAGTCTCGAGGCGGGCCAGTTGCTCGCGAAGCGACGCACTCTCGGCGGCGACGCGCTTGCACGAGTGCTCGAGCACCGACGCCACCTGAGCCTGGAGCAGCGGCGCCATGGATTCGTCGGCACCTGCCAGCTCGCCGAGGTGATGCGTCACGAGGCGCACCACCTCGTGGACGACGCCGATGGCCCGCGACTCGGCCGGAGCCACGGAGGCCATCACCTCCTGCAGGCCGGCGATGAAGTCCGCTTCGACGACGTATTGCACCATGCGGCGCAGCGGCAGCTCGGTCGTCTCGCCCTCGCCCACGTCGGGGTCGCCGGTTTCGAGCCGCTCCAGAGTCTCGTCGGTGAGCGTGTGCAACGTCTCGGGCAGATCGACCAAGAGCTCCGCGCTGTCGCGGAATAGACGATCGATCGTGCCCTTGGCGTCCAATTGCGCGGTGAGATCGAGATAGGGACGAAGCTCCCTGGCGACGACTCCGGCGCGGGAGAGATCCGAACGGGCGGGTTGGAGGCGGCGCTCCAGGTTCGCGCACTCCGACAGCGCGTGGCTACGCAGGTTCACCGCCAGCGACTGCTTCTCTCGCTCGGCAATGGTGCCGAGCCGATGCTGGAACGAGGAGACCCGCAAGCCCACGATCGCACGCTCGAGCAGCGCTCGCTGATGCTCGACCCACTGCGACGAACTGAGCCGGAGCGACTCGCCGATTCGCCGCTCGGCGTCTCTCGGCAGCCTGCGCTCTCTCTTGATGAGAATTGCGAAATCGAGACGGTCCGCATCCTGCGAGAAGGCAGCGGCCAGGTCGCGACCGGCGACCAGAAGCGCCCACTCGGCACGCTGCGCGTGCTCCTTGCCTTTCTGTTCGAGCTCGGTGACCTGCTCGAGCAGCGCCCGGCCGTGTTCCGACAGAGCCTTGGGCAGATCCTCGTCGTCCACGTCGCGGCCGAACAGAGCGGGATTGGTGCGCGAGGCGTGCAGCAGCTTGCCGAGACGCGCCACCAGCCGGTGACTGTCCGAGGCCCAGGCGCCGAGTGCGGCCGGGACCGTTTGGTTCAGCGCCCGATGACGATAGTAGGCCTGCAGCGGCCCGAGGCGGACGCGATAGGTTGGTGGCCGCCTCGAGAGCCACGCAGCCAGGCGCCGCCGACGCTTGAAGCGGCGAAGCCAGCGGCCGTCCTGAGGGCTGGGGCGGAAGTCGTCCGGCGAGCGCTCGATGACGACCGGCTCGCTGTTGGCGTCCACCAGCGACTCGTCGGCGAGCAGTGCCTCGATGCGCCCGTCCAGGACATCCTGCTGTTCGGAGAGCGTTCGCTCGAGGTGCTGCTCCAGCGCTTCACGACACTCGTTCAAGATCGTGCTCTGCGCACGGTTGAGCAGGTTGCGTCGCTTCTTGGCATTGGCGCTTTCGAGGGCACGGGAGGTGGCCGTCCACTGTCGCTCCAGGACGCCGCGTATTCTCCGAACGAGCTGGATGTTCGCGGCGTACAGCGGCCTGAGGCCGTCCTGGTGCAGCGCCGTGAGCCAGGCGTGATAGCGCTCCGCCTGCTGCTTGGCCGCGCGAGCCAGCACAGGCGCCTCGGGCAGCGGCAGCGCCGGTATGTTGCTCGGGCGCCCGCCGTCCGGGCCGGCGGGCGGCAGGAAGGAGACCGACGCCTCCCGGACCGTATCGAGGACTTCCTCGAAATCGGAGCTGGCGCGGCAGACCAGCGTCGGCCCCAGCCGGGCGAGCAAGGCGTGCGGGAGCTTGCGCTCGAGCGTCGCGATGCTGTCGAGCGGCTCGGGCAAGCCCAGCAGCACGAGCCCGGCGTCTTCCGATTCGGCGCCGATCAGCTCGGCGATCTCTTCGTCGCTGTCGGCGCGGACCAGCCGGATCTCCGCCTGTAGCCGCGCCTCGCGCAGGTGGCGACGGAGCGTCGAGCGCAGTGTTTCCTGTCGCCCGACATCTGCACAGACCAGCAGGCAACGGAGCGTCGCCCTTTCCCACTGTTGGGCTCGGGTGATGAAGCGCAAGAGCGCCAGAGCGAGCGGTAGATTGCCGGCGTCCTGACGCCACCAGATATCGATCCGCCCGTGGTCCGTTAGCCCGCGCCGCGCGCCGTCGGCGAAGAGGAACAGGTTGTGGTCGAGCTGGCCGAGCTGGCCTGCGAGCTCCAGGAAGGCCGCCGGGCTCTGCTCGACCAGATCCATGGGCAAGAGCACGGTATTGGGCACCAGCTCTCCGAAACCATGGAATCGAGTAGCGGCGAGGAGGTCCGCGTAGAGGTCGGAGACGACCAGGTCGCGCTCGATGACGCCGAGCCGTGGGCTCGCCCCTCGGCTGAGGCGCGAGAGCGGCGCATGCTGGCTCGTGGTCAGGGCAATATCGCAGAGCAGGCCGTTGCCGGTGGCCAGCGCTTCGCCCAGCGCCCGGATCGGAGGCAGCTCGGGAGCCGGGTCGCGAAAGAGCAGGATATTGGGCCGCCAATTGCGCCGCTGCTGCCGGGCCTGCGACAGCCGATAGAGTCCGGAGCGCAACAGCGACGACCACACGCCTTCCCAGGTGTCGCCGGAATCCAAGGACAGCTGTTTGCGTTTCAGGACGACGAAGACGGCCACCATGACGCCCGTGGCCCCGAGCATCGCCGGCAAATCGAGCAGGATCATGACGACCACGGAGGTGATCGCGCCTACCAGGCTCACCGCCTTCGGGATCTTGAAGGCAGGCCTGAAATCGGGGCTGGCCCAGCTCTCGATGAAGCAACTGAGGTTCAAGAACCCGTACATCGTGAGGAACACCATCGACACGATCCGGGCAATCGCATCCAGCTCCGCGATCAAGATGCCGGCCTCGCCGATGAGGAAGGCCAAGACCAGCGCGTTGCGAGGCTCGTTGGTTCTGCCGTAGCCGCGAGCGAACCAGTGCGGTGCGATGCGATCGACGCCGAGGGCCTGGAGGATCCGGGGCGCTCCGAGCACGCAGCCCAGGCCAGAAGAGAGCGTGGCGCCCCACACGCCCCCCACCACGAACGGCGCGAACCACGCGACCTGCTTCAGAACGTTGGGATCCTGGATCAACAGCCGGCGGTCGATCCTGAGCCCGACGTACAGGGCCAAGCCGACGTAGACGAGCAGCCCGGTGGCGATGGCCGCCAGCGTGCCCCGTGGGATCGCCCTGCGGGCATCGCGCAGGTCGCCCGACATGTTCACGCCCGCCGTGAACCCCGTGACGGCGGGAAAGAAGATCCCGAACAACACGGCCATGGGCGGTGCTTCGGGCGCGGGCTCGAGCGCCGGGGCGACGGGAGGCGCGGGAGAACCGGCGAACACGGCCACGAGCGACAGTCCGATCAGCGCCATGATCACGTACTGGCTCTTGATCGCGATCGAAGTGCTGAAGAAAGTCAGCGCCGTGATCGCCAGGAGCGTCACCGTGCCCGTGATGCGGATGGATGTCTTGCTGGTCTCGAGGTCCCAGTAGTCCAGGAAGCTCGCGCTGAAGCCGATGAGGTACAGGCTGATGCTGAAGGCCAGCCCGACGAACAGTGCTGCTCCCAGCGCGCCCCCGATGGGCAGGCCGAGGCTTCGGGAGATGATGTAGTAGGGCCCGCCCGCGCCCACCTTCTTGTCCGTGGCGATGGAGGAGATGCTGAGCCCCGTGGCCACGGAGATGACATGCGCGACGAGGATGATCCCGAGGCCCCAGTACAAGCCCGCGTTGCCGATGATCCACGGCAGCCGCAGATACATGATCACGCCGAGGATGGTCAGCAGCGACGGCGTGTAGACACCCCCGAAAGTCCCGAATTTGCTGTCCTTGGCCATGCGCGCCGTCCCCGCGCCGATCCCAGGGACGAGGGGCTCAGTATCGCCGCATCGCGGGCTCGGGCAAAGTCCGTCCGTGCTCGGCCGGGGGGCTGCCGGCGACAATCGTGCCAATCGGAGAGGTGGTGAGCCGCGGACGGTATCCAGGGGACCCACATTGGAATACCATGGGCGCGTCGCGCGGGACGCGCGTTCCGTGCCGCCTCGTGATTGCCCGCTGCGAGTTCGTAGTGTCCGCGCTCGCTCGCCGGACAGCAGAGGCCAGCAGCGGCCCGGCCGCTCACGTCTCCGGTCCAGCACATCTCATCGTCGCGCTCGCCGTAGGTGTCGGTCCCGGCACCGCCCTGGGCGGCGGTGCACGCGGCGGTCATCTCGCTGGCCAAGTCCTCCCATCGAGGACGTGTGGACGTTGCTGAGCCCGATCGACTTCTCGGACGGTGAGGTCTGACGAGTGCCGCGCGCAGTCCGACGCCCTTTGATGAAGTGCGCGCCGAACGCCGGGCCGACGTTTCCGTGAGGACGCGGCCAACAGCCTCTCGACTGCGCCGCCGCTCTCGCCTAAAGTGTCGGCCCGCCCAGCGTTCAGGAGGGCACGCAGTTGGATAGGCTCATTTCCCGGGGTCTGGCGCTGAAGCTCGTCTTGAGCTTCCTGGTGTGGCTCGCAGAGGCTTCCGCGTCCGCCGACGAGGCAAAGCCGACGTGCATTGCGAGCGACCTCGCGGTCGATCCTGTGTCGACACCGGAGATCTTGGCTAGGGCCTGCGGGGTGAGCGTCGACCAGCTCAAGCTGTGCCACGGCCAGAGACTCGACGGCAGGGTGATCGACGACACCTCCGTGGCCGAGCTCCGGCGGGGCGCCTGCGACGGCCTGCTGGACGGCGCCAGCGCGGCTGAGCGAAAGAACTACCTTCGGCTGTACTCCGCCCATGGATCCCCAGTGGCACCGTCGCCGGAGCCCGCGGCCCCCCCTGCAGCCCCCCTGCCGCCCAGCGAATCGAAGACCGGTGCGGAGGCTTTTCCGGCCATCGTGCCGACCCTGGTCGCATCCGGCGTCGCCAAGTTCCTGGTCAAGCGGGGTGAAGCGGAGATCTCGGCGTTCACCGTGGAGCGCCTGTTCTCGAAGGTGTGCGAGCAGACGCTTTCCCCCCCACTGGGGCAGAAGTCCAGCTACGCCGAGTTGTTTCCCAAGACGTGCAGCTTGATCGGACACAAGGAACGTGGCGCCACCGAAGCCGTGTCGCGCATCACGGGACTGGGCACGCTGCGCCGGGCGGTTCAAGAAGATCTGGACGCCCTGCCGGCGGCGCTGCTCACCAGCGTCCAGCAGGACAACCCCGGGCTGTGTCCTTTGGATCTCGGCTATGCCCTGGTGCGAGGCTTCCGCGACGGGCAGGACCTGTGGCTGCTGCTGTCCAGCGTCGACGACCAGACCTCCGAGCCGCTGCTGCGCAGCTACGCCGTCGCACCACAGCCCTGCGCGCGGGCCTGGCAGCGCTTCACCTCGCTTGCCGACCTGCTGTCGACGCTGAGTACGCTTCCCGCAGCGACCACAGAGCCCACGAACACGATCGTCACCGCGCTGCAGGACAGACTCGAGCATCAGATGGACCTGGTTCGGGGTGACCTGCAGAGGATCCAGAGTGAGCTCGACCAGCTGCAGAAGCCGGCTGTGAGCCATACGCCCCCGGGGCGCCACAGCGAGCGATCCGCGCCAGCGGGCGCTGGTTCCGATGCAGAGTCGAAGAAGCTCCAGCGCCTGCAGCGGAAGCTGGAAGGCATCCAGCGCAGGCTCCAGCGCACCCAGCAACTGCTCGAGCACATCGAGACGGATCGCGACGAGGCAACCCGCCTGGTGGCTCTGGCGCGCTCTGTCTGGAGGAGTGCGCAGACGATCCGCGATCAGGGCCTTTCGGCCGAGTCGGCGGGTCGTCTGCTGCGAACCTCGAGCGCCCTGGTGTCCCGCTCCTACTGCTGGGGCAATCCCGAATGCTCGACGCAAACCCCCGCCCTGGTCACCGACACCACCGCCATCGTCGATGCCCTGCTGCAGCGCGACTATGCGAACGCGTTCGGCTCTCTGCTCGGGTCGGCCGAGCTTCGCGGGCAACTGGACGCAGCCAGTCCCAGACTGGCCGGCACCGTCGCTGCACTCGGCGACATTGCGGCAGCCGACTCGAGCGACGGTGTGGTCGATGCGCTCGAACGCTACGCGTCCCCTGTCGGGTCCTGGCGGGACAAATACGAGACGGATGGCGGGCTGGCGCTGACCGGATTGGCCGGCATGCTCGGGGCGTTCGAGATCCCGACGCAATCCGAGTTCGAGCGGGGTACCTCGCTGGCGCCGCTGTTGGCAGTCGGTCCGGAGCTCTACGTTTCGGGCAAGGTCTTTCGCCTGTCGCTATTCGCCTCGATCGTCGACGTCGGTGCCATAACCACCGTGAAGGTGTCCAAAGACGATCACAGCGACGAGTTGCTCGATACCGAAACGATACCGGATCCCGAACTGGTGCAGCTCTTCGTTCCCGGCCTCTATGCCACGGTCTCACTGGGGAAGTCGCCCTTCGTCTTGGGAGGGGGCTGCAGCTACGTTCCCCAACTGCGCCGCGCCCAGTCACCCGGCCCGACGGATCCAGCGACCAGCGATGTCCTGCGTTGCGGCGCAGCATTGGCCGTCGACATCCATCTCATGCCTCTGCTGGCTTTCTAGTGTCCTGTCTCCGTGATTCGCCGCAGAATCCGACGGCCTCGGAACGGGCGAAGCCGTCGAATTCTGCGGCGAAGGCCCTCGGTCTGAGCCAGGACACGGGTTCTAGTCATGTGCCCTGTCTTGGAGACAGGGCACCAGCGAGGTGCCGTTGCGAGGCCGCCACCGGAGAAGCGTGAAGCATGACGGTTCTGAGACCGGGGACGAGCATCGCAGGGGTGAACGCCGCACCAGGGACTCTGGGGCTCATCGTGTTTCGTGGTCAGACTCCGTGTGTGCTCAGCGCCTGGCACGTCCTGGTTGGACCCAACGGCCTCGACGACTCGACCGTGCTGGCTCCGCCGTCGCAATTCGGGGGCCAACTGCCCGACGATAGGGTGGGGCGGGTCAGTCGGCATGTCAGGGATGCGCGGGGTGAGGCTGCTATCGTACCCATCGACGGGCGCGCGTTCGACCGGGCGCTGGTGCCGGCGGGGGTGACGCTGGTTGGCTCGCGCCTGCCGGAAGTAGGGGATGTGCTCCACAAGTGCGGGGCCACAACCCAGCTCACCAAGGCGCGGGTCGCCGAGGTTCGGACGTTCACCACCCAGCACGTCCCCGGCGGCGTGCGTGGCATGCGGCTGGTGCCGCACGAGGACGGTCCGGCCGAGATTTCACGGCTCGGTGATTCTGGTGCTGTCTGGTACGATCCCGTGGCGCTGCTCGCCGTCGGCTTGCACCTGGAAGGTGAAACCAGCAACGACCCAGAGGACGAACAGGCGATCGCCTGCATCGCAGAAAACGTGCTCCTTGCGCTGGAGGTCTCCATCGTGCCCGCTGTGCCTTGAGGCGCTTCGAAACAGCGTGGGTGGCATCGACCGGTTTGCACCGCCAGCGTCGGTGGCGGGCGCCGTTGCCGTCCTTGCTCGACCATTGTGCTGCCCCACGCAGGGTTGCTGCCGGCTGACAGCCCAGGTGCGGTGGCAGGGACGCTGGGACAGGCGATCCCGCGTCTTCGGCGAACAGGGGACCTCAGACGAGTTCGCGAATGCAGATATTGCTGCGGGACATCTGCTCGGCGTCCTCGACCCAGCCGCCATGGTAGACGATTCCGAGATGCAGCGGGTTCGACATGACAGCATTGCCGAAAGCCCGTAGCTGAACCTTCATCGATTCTCCGTCCCGAACACAGTTGATCCTGCTCGGCGGCCATCGAGCTGCAACGATGTCGAGTCCGAACGCATCCTCTCCCTTGACGAGTCTGCCCAGATTGTACTTGACACGCGCGGCCTTTGGTATGTTTCCCAGTCCAGGGTCTTCGCTTGTCGGATCCCTGTCTGCGTAGGCCCGGTGAAGCCTGAAACCGGGCTCGTCGTGCACGCCGGCCTTCTCGATATGAGTCACCCGAACGCTGACGTCTGCGAGGTCGTCGTCCCCGCGGTTCTGCACGAGCACTTGTCGGTAGTGCGCCGGTGGCCCGGGTTCGCCAAAGGGGCCATGGGGGCCCACCTCCGCGACAAGGGACAGCTCGAGCTGTCCTGTCCCAAGGTAGTCGAGAATCGCTGGAAGGCGCCCAAAGTCACCGTAGTCGATCGGACAGATGCGGTGCTCCCGTAGCCGACGGCTCCGGTGCGGCTTGATATGGACATCCAGCAGATGGTGTCGAGAAAAATCCCTCGGCGTAGCGACCAATTGCCACCGGGCGCCGCCCGTCGGAGCCATAGGACGCGTCGCCGCC
>JAFGIS010000405.1 GCA_016929495.1 Polyangiaceae bacterium
CGGGCGGAGCGCGCACAGGTTCTTCACGTCCACCTCCGTCGGCGCATCGAGACGCGCTGCCGCATGCATCACGCTGTGCATCTCGGAAGGCGAGCAATCGCCCATGATAGCCGCGCCACTAGGCCGCCGCGCGATGACACACGCATCCTCCAGGCCGAGCAGGTGGCCAAGCTCGGCACCAGGACTTCCTTCAGTGGAATAGCGCGAGCAGCGATGTCGCCCGGCGATCCCGATCCGGCCGCGAATCGAAACCCGGCTGCGTTGATCTCGATGTCGGCCTCTTGGACCGCGAGCCCTCGTGCGCCCTCGGGGTAGGTGGTCGTCATCGCCAAGGCGCGCCACGGGAAGGTGGTCTTGGGCCCGCAGCGCTCGTTGTGACACCATTCTCGGCCACGAAAGACGACCACGTTCGTCCCGTCCTGCTGTGCCAAGCGCAGTCCCTTTGGCGCGGCGACGCGCACCTCCGTCGAGGTACACGGAATCTGCGGGTAGCTCCACGCCGCCGCCGCGCGCGCGAGCTCGTCACGGAACGCCTCTGGGGACCAGTCACCCGGCAGGCCTCGGCTGCTGGGGGTAACTGCGGTTGTCAACCGCCTACCAGCCAGCAACCCCGGACGGGCGGAGATGGGGTGGGGTGGGATGGCGCTGGGGTTGCGTGACAGCTGACAGGCAGTGGCGTTCAGGAGCGCAGGGGCTGCGGTGCCGGGGTGGGTGGCTGCGAGGTACCTGGCGTGGGCGCCGCTGCGGCAGTGGGACTGGGCTCGGAAGCGACGACGGCGGGTGGCAGGTCAGCTGAGGGGCACGGCGCGCTCGGCGACGAAGCGGAAGGCCGCGAGTCGGTCGGCGTAGGGGGCGTGGTGGGTGGCGTTGATGCGGCGGGAGGCGAGGCGGAGGAGGGCGTCACGTTGACCGTTGGCACGTGCGATGACGTCGACGGTCGAGGTGAGCCAGAAGAGGCGGTCGACACCTGGGCTGGCGTGCAGAGCGCGGTCGAGGAAGGTGGAGACGAGGTCGGCGGGGTCGGACTGGGCGTGCAGGAGGAGGTCGCGGGCGCCCCGAATGGAGGCGAGCCAGACGTCCTCGTGAGCGAGGCGATAGCGGAGCAGGAGCTCGGCGATGATGAGACCCTGGCGTTGCTGGGCGATGTTGCGGACGATACCGAGCAGGTAGCGCCCGGGCTGGAAGCCGGGATGGCGGGGCAGCGAGTCGGTCTGCTGTTTGCCCTCGAAGACGGCGAGCCCGGCGAGGATGTCATTGAGCGGGAAGTAGGCGATGGCCTTGCGTTGGTTGCCGGTGGGGTCTTCCAGGCCGAGGCGCTGGAAGGCGTCGTCGAGGAGAGCCAAGACCTCAGGGCGCAGACGAGCCTCGGCGGTCTGCTGAGCAAGGAGCTGTTTGCGCTGCAGCTCTTTGAGCTCGGCACGGGCGAGTTCGATTTGCTCGGGGGTGGGCTTGTCACCGTATAGGTCGATGCGTGAGCGGCCTCCACGATCACGTCGGGGTCGATGATTGAGCAAGCGGAAGAAGGTGGTCACGACGACGATTGCGATCTGGCGAGCGAGCTCGCGAGGATCGCAGTGCGTGTTGATGTTCACGGGCGGAACGGTCTGGGAGAAGAGCCCAAAACTGCCTTCTACATGCGGCTTGTTCTGGCCGCGCGCGGGGGTCGCGCGGATGAGCAACGTATCGCCCAGTGCGGTTTCTACGTCGGGCGTGAGGTTGGAGCCGCGATTGTCGAGAACGAGCGCCAGAGGAGCCTCGCCCGTCGTTGCCACGCCGTCGGCGAAGGCTTCGATGACCGCCTGGCTATCCTCGTTGTCGCGCATCGAGAGCCCCACGGTGGCACTGCTGTAGCTGTCGGTCATGGGCTCCACGTTGAAGGAGAAGGACGCGCCGTCGAGGCCGATGGCGTAGCTCATCCCGTCGCCCTCCCATTGGGCACCCGGAAAGAAGGTCCGGAAGGTGCCCTGCAGTGCCTTGGCGTCGGGAGTGCGCCCTGGCCTGCGTCGTGGCAGGCGCACACCGTGAGCCTCGAGGATGCTGAGGATGGAGGTGCGACCGAGCGGGACTCGCCAGTCCTTCTGCACGTGGTTGCAGAAGCCGATGGCGGTACCGGACCAAGTCGGCCAGGCGTTGAGCACGGTCTGGATGTGCGGGGTGAGACAGCTGCCGTGCTCCGGGGCGGGCGCAGCGGGCTCGCTCGGCGCGGCGGCGGCTGACGGCGTCGCCAAAGCAGGCGTGTTCAGCCAGTCCTTGACCGTGCCGAGCGGGACGTGGACGGCCGTGGCGAAGTGCTCCACGGCCAGCGTGCGGTGCTGCTCGCGCAGCCCGACGATGAAGTGGCGGAAGTCATCGCCGTAGTGGGTTCGGGTCCGACCGGCGTGCACGCATCCGGGATGCGCCATCACGTAGGCCAGCACGGGTTGGGTGACGGTCTCGGCGGCCCCGGGGGCCGCCGGCTCGGCCGGCGGCGAAGCCGGCCGCCCCGGCGGCCGCTGCAGGGCGGATAGCAGGTCAATAAGCCGGTGCATCAGCTCGTAAGCCTGGCTGCGCTTGGCCCCGCAGCTTCGCAGGATTTCAGCCACCGGCGGGCAGGGCAGTCCGAGGGCCTGAGACAGGCAGCGCGCCAGCAACAGCACGGAGGCCGTAACGAGGGGGGAGACATTCGCGATCGCTGCGGCTATGCCTGTCATTGGTCCTTCTCGGATCGGGCGAGGGGTGCTTTCACAACTCCGCTCTGCCCGCTGCCGCGAGGGACCTTCAAGTTTTGTGCGTCACCATTGCCGCGCGCGGCCTGCGCAACCATCCAGGCCCGCAAGACCGGTGCGGACGCGACGCGGAGTAGCTCGTCTCAGGCCACTCCACGCGCGTCCGCACGTGTCGAGCGGGCCACGTGCCCGCGCACTACCGGTGCCAGCTCAGCTGGCGCTACTCGGGCGCGTAGCTGGCATTGACCCAGCCCCCGGCACCGGCCCCCCCAGCAGCTTCTGCCCGAGCAGCCACACCTCGGGCACACCCGCCCGGCTGGTCACCTTGAACAACTCCAGACAGCGGTCGCGTAGCTCCACCCCAGCGGCGGGGTCTCGCCCGGCTCCGGCTTCGATGCGTGCCAGCACCTGCTCGACGCGACCGTAGTAGCGGTCCGCTGGCACCAGCAGACCACCCAGCGCGTGGTGCGTGCGCGCCTCGTTGTACCAACTCAGATGCGCAGTCAGCCGGCGCCGCATCTCGGCCACGTCGTAGAAGCGCTGCCGGTCGAACAATTCCTTGTGCAAGTTGGCATTAAAGACCTCCGCCTTACCGTTCCACTCCTTGTACTCAGCTGCGATCTGGTCGATGCCGAGCTCGGTCAGCAGCGCAGTGAATCGCGAGATGCCGCGCCAGGACCAGAAGGCCGAGCCCTTGTCGTGCATCACCATCTCCGGTCGCCCATGCCGGCGCACCGCTTCCTCGAAGACCTCCAGCACGAGGTCGGCTCGCTCCGCCTCCTCCACGCCATGCCCCACCACGAAGCGCGAGTAGTCGTCGATCAGGATCAACGTGAAGGTGTTGGCTCGGTTGATGTGACGGTGAACGAAGTCCAGATGCCAGCAATGATTCGGGCGCACCGACTCCCAGCGCTCGTCGTGCGGCTCGCGCTTCACCTTCGGCGGCCGATACCCAGCCTCCTCCATCACCCGCCGCGTCGTATGCACGCTGACCTTCACCCCGCGCCGACGCAGCTGGTTCTTGATCTGGCTCGGGCCCAACCCGGGATGCCGGTGCCACTCCGCTAGGATCTCGCGGTCCCGCTGCTCCTCGACCTCGGACTGGGCTGGCCCACCGGTGGGACTCTCCCCGTCGCCGACGGCCGCCTTCGCCACCTTCCGCTGCCAGTCGTAGATCGTGAACCGACTCGCACCGTACTTCTCCGACGCGGCGGTCACCCCCTCCCGAGCCGCATACTCCACGATCAGCGCCCGCTGCGACGGGGTGTAGGCCCGAGCCGTCCGGCGCCGCCCGGCCTGCCCCGTCTCCCGAGAGGCCGCTACGGTGGACGCTCCGGTCGCCTCCGGGGCCCGCGCCTGCGGCGGCTCTGCGGCAGCTGCCCGGGCTGCCCGCCGTGCCACCGACACGCGCCGCGCCGCCGGCCGCTGCCCCGGCGCCGACCCTGGGCGCCGGCTCCGCGGTTGCTTCCCCCGTCGCGCCTGCGACGCCCAGCGACTCACGCAGCTCTGCGGAACCCCGTGCTGCTTGGCGGCGCCCACCACTCCGAGTTGCCTGGCGTCCCGAACCACGGCCGCCCGCTGCTCCGCCGTGTACCGCCTACGCTGCTGCCTCGTTCCCTTGCTCGGTTGCTTGCTTGCCACGTTGACCTCCACCGCGGCAGGCTCTCTCCCAGAGCGGACCATCCGTCCGGGGTTTCAGGCCCGTCCGCGGATGGTCGATGATCGGCAAGCGCAGCTAGAGTCGAAACCGGAGTTCGCAACAAGCGGTGTCAGATCGCCGATATTGTTCCTGGATAGGGCGAGCCACCACAAGGAGGTCAGGTTCGACAGGGGGGCGAGGTCGCTGATGCCGGTTTCGCCTAGCCAGAGTGCTTGCAGATCCGTCAAGGCAGCCAGAGCGTTCACGTCGATGAGGGGGTTGCCGTACAGGTGGAGTTCAGTCAAGGAGGTCAACTCTGCTAGCGGGGCCAGGTCGGTGATGTTGTTGTTGTACAGCCAGAGCGTGTCGAGTTGCCTCAACGCGGACAACGCTGTCACATCGCTGATGCTGTTGTCGTTCAGGTAGAGTGCCACCACGCCGCTCAGTTCGGATAGCGGGGTCAGGTTGCTAATAGTGTTGTATTCGAGATAGAGATACCGCAACGCGTTCAGCCCAGCGAGCGGGCTCACGTCGCTGATGATGTTGTGGTCGAGACCGAGGAAGGTCAAGGCTGTCAGTCCGGACAGGGCATTCAGGTCGCTGATGCTGTTGCTGTCGAGCGAAAGCGTCGTCAAGGTCGTCAACCCGGACAGCGGAGCCAGATTCGTGATGCTGTTGTACATCAGGTCGAGGGTGGTCAGAGAGTTGAGCCCCGACAGCGGATTCAGATCGCTGATATCGTTGCGGTTGAGGTAGAGGTGGGTCAGGGAGGCCAACCCTGACAGTGGGCTCAAGTCGGTGATCTGATCGCTGGACAGGTCCAGGTAGGTCAGCGTCGTCAACCCAGAGAGAGGA
>JAFGIS010000406.1 GCA_016929495.1 Polyangiaceae bacterium
CTAACTACCCGAAGCTGTGCGGCTTTCCCGGATTCTTGGTACGAGATGTCGTCAAAGTCGGGTTGTCGCACGCCTAGTCTGTCGCCGCGGCCGCGACCCCACCTGGCCAGGCGACGGTGCGCGCGGGCCGTGAGGACAGCTCGCCCCTCACCGCCTCTTCACCCCAAACCCCCTATCGAACAACCTCACCCTCCTCACGAGCAAATCCAGCAAGAACACGCCCACGGCCGCCGCCACGAACCGATCCCACAAGAGGTGATGATAGCGGATCGACTCCTTGCCCGGCGCGAACAAGGCCGCCGCCGTAGGCTCGAACAGCCCACCGCCGGCGCGCGCCGCCGCCCGTAACCGCTCTACATTGGGCTCGAAACTCGCGTACTCCCGAGGGTACGGATACGTCACATGCCCGTAACTGACGCCCGCCGGGTGCGCCGTGCCGTCCGCATCGCGGCGCGTGTGCTCGGCTTTGAGCACGAAGGAGCCGTAGTCGTCCAGACGTAGCCGCGCCTCGTAGCGTCCGGGCGCGATCTGGCGCATCGGCACCTGACGGCGCTCGCCTCCGGGCACGGGGCCTTTGACGACCAGGGTGGACTCGAGCTCGTTGTCGAACCGTTCGTCGACGGTGAACGCGTCCACGCTGGCGCGTAGTTCGTCGCCGACGACTTCGGTTTGCATGTCGAGCTCGCGCCGCTGTTTGCGGCGCATGTGCTCGCGCACGAGCTGGCCCCAGAAGCGCGTGTAGCCGGGCCAGCGCAGCCAGTCCACGGCCCAGTGGTTCTTCACGTCGCTGGTCCAGGCCAGCGCCCAGCCGAGGCCGACATGCCAGCGCGCCAGAATGGGCTCTCCGGTGTCGCTCGAGAGCACCATCTGCGCGGGTGCGGGCTTCATTTGCGTGGAGACGTAGCCGTGCAGCATGGGCGCGGCGCCCAGCGGGATGCCCTTGAGGAAATCCGCGGGAGCGGTCTGCGCGACCGGGAACCAGTTCTCGACAGCGGCCTGGCGCGAGATGAGCTCGGTCTCTCGGGTGAAGACCTTGGGCAGGTTGCTCGGGTCGAGCACCTCGTGGTAGCGGCCGCCGCCGGTGTCGGCGATCATACGCAAGAGCTCGCTGTCCGCGGCTTGGCCGAGCCCGACCGTGGTCACGGTGATCGCTTCGGAGATCATGGTTTGCACCAACTCCCGAAGGCCCTCGCGCGGCGCCTGGCCGTCGGTGAGCAGGATCACGTGCTTCTTTCTGGCCTCCACGGCGGAGATATCCTGGTAGGCCATGTCGAGCGCGGAGAAGATCTCCGTGCCGCCGCCCGGCGTGATGCGCATGATCTCGTTCTGGATCCGCGTTCGGTAGCGTGCTGGCTGGAAACGGACGTAGCGCTTGGGCGACGAATCGAACGCGATGATGTCGATGAGATCGTTGCCGTCCAGGGTGCTCACCGTGGCCGAACAGGCGGATTTGGACATTTCGAGTGGCAGCCCGGTCATGGATCCGGACCGGTCGATCACGAGCACCATGGCGACGCCGGGCGTCTCGCGGCGGCGCTCGGCGTCCATGCGGACCGGGAGAAGCCGTTCTACCGCACTACGCGCCCAGCCCCCGAGTCCGTAGCCGGCTTCGCCGCCGGCGAACAAGAAACCTCCGCCCAGGTCGCGCACGTAGCTGCCGAGCAGCTCCTGGGAAGCGATGCTGATCTGCTCCTGGGGCGTGTCCGACAGGATGACGAAATCGTAGCGCTCGAGCTCCTGGATGCTCGTGGGCATGGCCGTGGGACTGCGGACGTCCACGTCGAATTGCTGTGCCGAAAGCGCGCCGCTCAAGTAGTGGGCGTGCTGGGGACGCCCTTCGACGTACAGCACGCTGGGGCGTCCGGGCACATCCAGCGTCACGCTGTAGCGGTTGTTCGCGGAAAACGTGTCGGTGCCGATACGGTCGAGCTCGAGGCGGTAGGTGACCTCGCCTCCGACTCTCGCGATGCTCTTGAGGCGGACCTCGTTGTTGCCGGGGTGAAGCTCGAGTGTGCGCACGCCGTCCAGGGCGTTCAGGGTCTCGCCCTGCCACAGCCGCGCCCGCGCACGGGTCTCTCGGCTGGAGAAAACGTTCGCCACGAGCTCGAAGGGCTCGCCGATGCTCACCTTGCCGGGCGCCTCGAGCTCGCTCAGCGCGACTTCTCCGGGCGGAGGACGTCGGTAGGCGCTCGCGTACACGGAAATGCCGACACCCTGCGCGCGGGCGGCCTCGGACACGACGTCGCCCTTCGTTTCGACCCCGTCGCTCAGCACGATCGCGCGTTTGAGGCATCCGGGGGGGAAAAGGCCATAGCTGAGCTCGAGGGCCGCGTCGAGATCGCTGCCCGCGCCGGGCGTCGGGTCGGCGGGTTCGGCGCCGTGGCGGAGCTTCTCCCTCGGCGGCAGCGCGTGGGCTTGGCTGTCGAGCTCGGCGACGAAACGCGGGCGCGCTGCAAAGGTGACCAGCTTGAGGTGATCCTCGGGTCGCTGGGCGCGAGCGAGCGCGGCTACGGCCTGGCGCGCGTCCGACAGCGCTTCGTTCGAGACCGAATCGCTGACGTCCACGAGCGCGACGGAGCAGATGTCCTGGGTCCGGGCGGTTCTGGAGGGCCGGGCCAGGCCGAGCGCCAGCAGGGCGAGGAAGAGCAGGCGGAAGGCGCAGGACAGGACCCGTTGTTGCCACGGCAAGTCTGCGAGCGACCGACCGAGGACCCACACGACCAGCGGCGCGACCAGGACGATGCCGAGCATCTGCGGCTCGAGCAGCGCATAGTCGATGCCTCGGTGGACGAAGTGGAACCTGCCCGCACCGACGCGCGCGAGCCACTCTCGAAACGCCACCCACCCGCCGATCGTGACCAGCACGACCAGCGCTCCGGTCCAGACTGCCCGCCAGCGCCGGGTCACACCGTCACCCTCCGGTGGTAGGTGATCCACTCGATGATCGAGAGCAGGACGGCGCCCAGCACCAAGTAGAGCCAGAGCTCGCGACGCACTCCGGCGCTGAAACGTCCCAGGGGCCTGGCGCTGCCGCCCCCGAGCGCGAGCTGGGGGCGCGGCGCGATCGCGCTCTCCTCGGGGCTCGCGAGATTGGCGGCGAGCAAGAGCGGTGCGGCGGCGTCCGTGCCCGAAATCCTCAGGGTGTAGTAGCCGGCGAGCTCGCCGAAGTGCGTGGCGCGGCCGTCGCGCACCGGAATGACGCGCACCTTCTTGTGCGGATCCACGAGCGTTGCGGACTCGGCTTTACCGCCCACGTTGACCGACCACACCTCGCCGGTGCGCAAAGAGGAGACGTAGCCGCTGTCTTGCTCCACGAAGTGGCGTATCGTGTTGAGCAAGAACAGCGGCCAGGCCACGCGCAGCACGAAGTCGCTGCGCTTCGGGTCGAAGCTCAAGGCGACGAAGCGTTGACTGCCGCGTTCTCCGGAGACGAGCAGGGGCCCGGACTCGCTCGAGCCGAGCACATGGTCGCCTGGGCCCGGCTTGAAAGCGTGTCCATCCAGGACCTGGATGTCGCCCATGGCCATCCAGCGCAGGATCGGGCTCTTGCGCTGCCAGCTGTCGAAGCCGAACATGTCGAGGCTCTTGCCGAGGGGTACGGGCGAGCTGTCTTTCGGCGGATTCAGATAGAGCGCTGCGCCGGTCATGTTCGCCGCGCCGGGCGGGACCGCGTTGTCGAAGATGACCACGTCGCGCGCCGCCCGCGCATCGAACTCTGCGGGAGCCACGGTCGTGACGTCCAGGTACTCGTCGAGCAGCAAAGCCGCCTCGAGATACGTGTTGCCGCGCGTCACCACGAGCACCCGCGCGCGCTTGCGTTCGGGCATCAGGGCGTACGCATGGTTGTCGGCGGAGAGCTCGTCCGGGCGGCCCCCGAGCAGGCGGATCTCCGCCTCGAGCGTACGCGAAGCACCCCCCTGGTTCTCATAGAAACGAGACAGGCGCTGTTCGGGCTGGAGGCTGAGCTCGCTCAGGTCGACGATCTCTCCGTCGCCGCGCAGCTTCAGCTCCACGTCGACCGGCTCCTTGGTCGTGTTCAAGAGCTCGACCATCACCTCGTAGCGGGAAGCGTCGAGCGGATAGCGACGCACCGAGAACGCGGTGATGCCCACGTTGTGCGCGCTCTTGCCGACGGGAACGTACTGTAGCTCGATCGGTCCGAGCGACGGCAGTCTGCCGAGCGCTGCGAGGTCGCCGAAAGCCCCGTCGCTCACCAGAATCACGGTGGGCCGTCCGAGGCCCCGCAGGCTGTCCTCGGCGAACGCGAGCCCGCGACGTAGGTCCGCGCGCGTGTCCGTCGCAGTGATGCGTGAGATGGAATCCTCGAGCGTCGCGGCATCCTCGGTCATGGTCGACAGGGGTGTGACGGCCGCTGACATGCTCGCGATGAGCATTCGGTCCGCGCCGCCGAGGCCTCGGACGATCTGGGTCAGCTGCTGCTTGGCCGCTGCCAGGCGACTGGGGCGCACGTCGGTGGCCTGCATCGACGCGCTCGTGTCCACCAGGACCACGATGTTGCGCCCCGATGCGCGCGATGCCCTCCAATGCGGATCGCCAAGCGCCAGCACGAGCAGCCCCAGCAGGAGCAGCTGCAGCAGCAAGGACAAAATCCTCTTCAGCTTCGAGAACAGCGCCGTCGTTTCCCGTTCGCCGAGGATACGCTGCCAGATGAGCGAGAAGGGCACGGGCACGGCTCGGCGGCGGAGCTTGAGGATGTAGAGCACCACTACCGCCGCGCCGGCGGCACCGCCGAGCGACAAGAGGGCGCCGAGCTGCCAACCTGCGAACGTCATCAGCGCAGAAACCCTCCGCGCCGGAAGACCTGGAGCACGAGCTCGTCGAAGGGGACGTCCACGCCAGCGGGCAAGTAGGGCACCTGGTGGCTCGTGCAGAAGCGCTCCACCGTGCGCCCGTACTCCTCGTAGGCGAGGTGCATGCGGCCGAGCAGGACGTCGTCGACCGTGACCTCGCGATCGTCCCCCGTCTCGCAATCGACGACCCGTACGTCGCCACGCATCTCCGATGAGGCGTCGCGCGGGTCGATGACGTGCAGCACGTAGGGCTCGAAGCGGTTGAAACGGAGCATGTTGATGCCCCCCTCGAACCCCGCCGGATCGTACAGGTCGCTGATCAGTACGGCCAGGCCCCGCCGCTTGTGCTGGGCAACGAAGGTCTTGAGTGCGCTACCGAGGTCCGTGAGGCCCTCGGTTTCGAGGTGGCCCAGGAAATCGAAGACGGTCAGGATACGTCCCCGACCGCGTGTCGTCGGCATCCGGGCGACGACGCCGTCGCGCACACCGACGATGGTAACGCGATCGAGGTTGGTGAGGCCCACGTACGCGAGCGCCGCGCAGAGCCGCCGAGCCTGGTCGAACTTCCTGCCTCCGGCGAAACGCATCGATGCCGAGCAATCGACGATGAAGTAGATGCTCAGATCCTCTTCTTCCTCGTACAGGCGTACCAGCAGCCTACCGAAGCGCTGGTAGACGTTCCAATCGACGTAGCGGAAATCGTCGCCGGGAGCGTAGTCTCGGTGGTCGGCGAACTCGATGCCGCTGCCCTTCTTCTTGCTGCGGTGTTCCGCGCGCATCCTGCCGGCGAAGACGCGTCGGCTGACAATGGCGAGCATCTCCAGGCGCCGCTGGAAATCATCGTCGAACAGGTCCTCGGTGGCGGCTGCGATGCCATGGCCCGCCGAGCGCCGGAAGAGATCGAGGATTCCCATGGTTGCGAGGTCCGTCGCAAGGCGCCCTGTCAGGCCAGCGTTTCCGGAAGTTTCTCGACGATTTCCCGGATGATGTCGTCGGGGCGAACGCCTTCGGCTTCCCCTTCGAAACTCAGCAGCAGGCGGTGGCGCAGCGCGGGCAGAGCGGCCTGTTTGACGTCATCGATGGACGCGGCGAAGCGGCCTTTGAGCAGGGCCTGGACCTTCGCCGCCAGGAGCATGGCTTGCGCGCCGCGAGGCGAAGCCCCGATGCGCACGAAACGTTTGACCTGCTGCGTGGCGCCGTCGAGCTCCGGGTGGGTCGCCTGGAGCAAGCGTACGGCGAAGTCCTGCACGTGGTGCGCGGCAGGAACCGTGCGCGCCAAGGCCTGCATGGCAATGATCTGCTCACGACTGAGCACCGGGCGGACCTGTGCCGTGTGCTCGGCCGTCGTACGTTCGATGATGGCGTGCAGGTCCTCGCGGCTCGGAAAGGAAACCTGCAGCTTGAAGAAGAACCGGTCGAGCTGTGCCTCCGGGAGCGGATAGGTTCCCTCCATCTCGAGTGGGTTCTGGGTGGCCAGCACGAAATACGGCTCGTCGATGCCGTAGGTGTGACGGCCCACGGTGACGCGGTGTTCCTGCATGGCCTCGAGCAAAGCGCTTTGAGTCTTCGGCGTGGCTCGATTCACCTCGTCGGCCAAGACGATGTTGGCGAACACCGGGCCGCGTCTGAACTCGAAGGACCGGGTGCCGGCCGTTTCGTCGATCACCGTCGTGCCGATGATGTCGGCGGGCATCAGGTCGGGTGTGAACTGGATCCGCGAGCAGCTGAGCCCCACGCACTCGGCCAGCGTGCGCACCAGCATCGTCTTGCCGAGACCCGGGACGCCCTCGAGCAGTGCGTGCGATCCGGCCAGCATGCAGATGAGCACGCCATCGACGACCTCTCGGTGGCCGACGATGACCTTGCCGATCTCCGCGCGCAGTGACGAAATCTGCTCGGTGAACTCCGAGACTTGCGCCTTTGCTCGATCTTCGTCGGTCATTCTTTCTCTGGCTCCATCGTCGTCGCTCGGCAGCACCGGGTGGCTCACCGTCTCGGTCGTATCAGCTCGAAGTAGCGCTGGATGTAGAAGCGATACCCCGGAGGGACTTCGTCACGCTCGATCACGTCCTCGGCGACGGCGCGATAGTCCGTGTAGACCTGCTGGTAGTCACGCCCCACGAACCCGCGCTCGGCCGCGCCCTCGATCACCTCGCTCGAGGCGGTGCCCTGCCCGGTGTCCTTGGCCACTGCGGTGACGTCGTGGGTTTCCCCCTTGGGCGCCGTCGGCGTTCCGGCGACTTCCGGCCCTTCGCCCGTGCCCCACTCCGGTCCAGCTCCGTTGGCACCGTGTGCGTGGCCTTCCTGCGACTTGGAGCCGGGGACGCTCGATGGCCGAGTTGCCGTCAACGGAACAGGCGCCCCACTGACCCCTGGGCCGACGATCAAGGCCCCGGGCCGAGACCCCTGCTTGGAACTGGCGGAAGGCCCGGGTCGCATGCCACGGGCCCGCTGGCTGAAACGCTTGAGCTGTTCGAGCCGGTGTTTGCCCTGCTGCCCCTGCTGCCGGAGCAGCTCCCGCAGCCCCCGCAGCTGGCGCAGCAGTTCGCGCTTCTGCTGCTCGGTCATCTGCTCCTGGGACAGGCGGTTGATGTCCTGGGAGGCCCTTGCCAGTTCGTCGGCGCTCTTGCCCAGCTCTTTGAGCAAGTTCTGCGCGGCATCGGCCAGCTTCCGGTCGAGCTCGGAAAGCTTCTGTTGGGCGCTGGCAGCTTGCCGTTTCTCGCGGTCCAGACGTTCGAGCTGGCGCTCGAGGTCCGACAGCTCGCGCGCGTCTGCCTGGGAGGAAGTCCCCCGCTGCTTCTTCTTCAGCAGGCGGTCGCGCTGCCGGGAGAGCGCCTGCCGACGTTCTTCGAGGGCCTCGGCCCGCGCAGCAGAGCTCTTGCTCGCTTTGTCGAGCGCCTTGCGCAGCCTGTCGAGCTCGGCAGGGGAGGGGCGGCCCTGGTCGCTCCTGAGCCTCTCGGCGAGCTTGCGCAGGGCCTGCTCGGCGTCCGAGAGCCTGCCTTGGCCGAGCGCGTCGCCGAGCGGCCTGGTCAAATCGCTCTGGGCGAGCTCATTTGCCAGGTCCTTGAGCGCCTGCTCGAGGGCGTTCTGCTCGGCGGCACCGCCGTTGAGCAGCCGCTTCTCGAGCTCGGCGAGCTGGCGGAACGCCTCGAGCCGGTCGAGTCGACCCTGCTCGAGGTCCTCGATGACCCTGTGGAAGCGGGCGGCTGTGTCGCCGACCAGCGGGTTGTTGCTGTCAGCCTGCACGGCGGCCACCGCGCTACGCAAGAGCTCGGCATCGTCGAGGCTCAGCAGTGCCGGGGGCGAGGTCTTTGCCGGAGCGATCACGCGCGTCACGCGCACCTCGAGCACGGAGAGCCCGCCGAGCGCGGCCGCGAGCCCCAGGACGAGAGCCAATTCGGTCGGTATCGGCCACGGCGCCGCCCGGCGCGGGCTCAGCTCCGCAGGCGAAAGCCGCGCAGCGTCCGAGATGGCCAGCTCCATCAGAGCCGTCCGCTGGTTCGGCGGCAGTCTCCGAAACGCCAGCGCGCTGGTGATCCGGTCACTGAGATCATGGTGCCGGTCCAGGGCGAGCGATCCCGCGTGCGGAGCCTGCCGGCAAAGCCAGACCAGGGCGACGCCTACCACCACCACGCCGAGAGGGATCAGGCCGGCGACCATCAGGTGGTGCTGTGCCTGTGCGCCAAGCCGGAGGACCTTGATGCTGGTAAGAGCCACGACGGCGTAGAGCAGGGGCAGCGGAGCGAGCAGGGCGAAGCGCGACAGCGCGGTCGCCAGGCGCAGACGGGCTCCCGTCCACCACGCCAGGCGTGCCAGCTGCCTCAGACGCGTTTCGCGGTCGACCACGGCCAGACTTCCTTCGCGACACCCGTACAGGCGCTCGGCTTTGCCCGCGCTCCGCCTGGGCTGCTGAGCAGGCCCTCCGGCCCATTCCCGTCGCCGACTCTGGACAGCTTGCCGACAACCCGCGGCATCATCGTCTCGCATTAAAGCACCGGCCTCGGCCCTCCGCACGCGAGGGGCGTGCCCCGATTCGATCGAATCGAGGCCTGAGGACCAGGCCGACGGGCGCTCGCTCCTCGTTTCGTCAGAGACACGAGGCAGTTCTGGGTTTTTTGGCCCCCGACCGGGCGAGGGCGGCGAAAACCTGCCGCTCCCCACCGATCTGACCCGCGGCACCCCCTGCTCGTGGGCCTCCCCACCGATCTGACCCGCGGCACCCCTGATTTCTGGGCATCGTTTCAATCGAAACGATGCACTAGCCAGGGGGACGAGTGGGGGGCCCGGGCGATCCGCGAGCGCTCTCGGCTGTCCGTCGACAGATCGTTCTGCGCGAGACTTGACCCACAGTGGTGAGCTGGACTCACAATAGCCGGCAAGCAACAACCTCCAATCATGTCCAGCGGAGCTCAGCCCATGGGGAACGGAACGTCCACAGTCGTACTGGTAGCCGATGACGAACCGGCCACCTTGGCTATGGTCAGCAGTCACCTGCGATCACGAGGCTATGAAGTCATCGAGGCGGCCGATGGCGATGAGGCGTGGGAGCTTGCCCACGAGCACCTGCCTCACATCATGCTGCTGGACGTGATGATGCCCGGCATGAGCGGCTGGGAGGTCTGTCGCAGGGTTCGCGAGACCGTCTCACTCGCGCACACGGGTGTCATCATGCTCACCGGCATCGGTGAATCGCTGAACGAGATGACGTCCCCTCTGTACGGGGCGGATGCGTACATAGACAAGCCCTTCGAATTCGCCGAGCTCGACGAGGCGATCGAGGAGACGCTGGAGCGCCGCCGCAGCGGTGCCATGGGACGGCCCGATGCTGCCGATCAGCTGACGATGGGCGACGACGGCGAGACGTCCGAGGACGAGGAAGATCTCGATGAGTTGATGCCCGATTCCGAGCTGCCGGAATCGGCGAACAGCTATGCCGACGAGCTCGAAACGGGTAATGACTTGCTCGATACCATCGCAGCGCCCCCAGAGCCCACGGCACCGCGTAGGCCGCCACGTCGCGACGAGGAAGAACAAGAGGACGAGGAAGGTCCCGAGAGCGAAGAAGAAGAGGAGCTCCCTGCTCCTCGCAGGCCCGCGAAAGCACCTGTTGCGTCGTCCGCGAAGGCACCCCCCAAGGCAGCTGCTGCGAAGCCGTTGGCCAGAGCGAAGCCCACCACCAAGGCCAGGCCCCCCGTCGAGGCCAAGCCCGCCGCGAAGGCACCTGCTGCCAAGCCCCTGGCGAAAGCGAAGCCTGCCAAGGCAGCTGCTGCGAAGCCTCCCACCAAGGCCAAGCCCCCCATCGAGGCCAAGCCCGCGAAGGCACCTGCTGCCAAGCCCCTGGCGAAAGCGAAGCCTGCCAAGGCAGCTGCTGCGAAGCCGTTGGCCAAAGCGAAGCCCCCCAAGGCAGCTGCTGCGAAGCCGTTGGCCAAAGCGAAGCCCGCCGCCAAGGTCAAGCCCCCCAAGGCACCTGCTGCCAGGCCCCTGGCGAAGGCGAAGCCTACCAAGCCCCTGGCGAAGGCGAAGCCTGCCAAGGCACCCCTGGCCAAAACGAAGACCGTGGCCAAGGCCGCCAAGAAGCCTGTGGCCAAGCCCGCCAAGGTGCCGACCCGTGGCAAGGCGCCCATGGCTGCAAAGAAGGCACGAGCGGCGAAGCCGGCCGCCGGGAAGAAGTCTGCCCCGGTTGCCAAGGCACGAGCGGCACGCAGGCCCTCGCCCAAGAAGGCCACCAAGCCCGGCAAGGCCACCAAGCCCGGCAAGGCCACCAAGCCCGGCAAGGCCACCAAGCCGACGAAGGCTCTTCGTGCGCCCGCCAAGAAGGCTCCCAAGGGCACCGCGAAGGCACCGCGTCAGGCTGTCAAGCCCAAGCGCAAGCGCTAGGACCAGCTGCTGACACACCTGGCACATCAGCCTGTCAGGAATGACACAGCGACCCGGGCTGGGCCGCCAGCAGAGTCCCGAATAGCCCGCAGTTTGCCGCCTCCCCTGCCTGGGCACACCTATTGCTTGCCCGCCGGGGAATGCGCAGACTGACTCACTTTGGCTGGCTGGCGTTGACGGCTCTCGTGCTGGCGGGTTGCGGCCGAGGCGCGGACTCGAGCGCAGCGGATGACGACGACAGTTCGGCCGAGACCGACGATGACGACGCCACCAACGCGGCCTCCGATGACGACGACGCCACGTCCGGCAGCCCCAGTAGTGCCGACGACGACGATTCGGCGAAGGTGAGATCCGGCACCGGCGCCGACACGGGCGACGGCGAGTCCGCGCCGGCTGGTACCACGACAGGGACTACCACGGGGACCGGAACGGGTTCGGGTCCCGGCGGTGGAAGCACGGCTGTCTCGGGCGACGACAGTTCTGGCGAGAGTGAAGACGCACACTCCTCCTCGTCCATGCCCGCTTCCGGAGGCGCACCGTCCACGCCTGTCGTGTCGGGCAGCGCCGGGACGACCGGTGCGGCCGGCAGTGCTGCAGTGGCCGCTGCAGGTGCACCCGAAGAGCCGGAAGTACCGCTTCCCGATCCATCGGATGGATTCCAGGCAGGGTCGCTGACTGCCGGCGCGTGGGACGATAACCTGAACTACGAGTGGTTCAAGAGCTATCGCAAGAGCCTGGTCGACGAGCAGACGGCGGGGCTGTTGCCGATCACGCTCGACGACCACGACGAAGCCAACGCCCTGGCCGAGCAGGCGCGCGTGAAGAAGGCCAAGCTCGACGTTGCCCTGGTCATCGACACCACCGGCAGCATGAGTGACGAGCTGTCCTATCTCCAGACCGAGTTCCTCGCCCTTTCGAACACCATCGAGAACACCTACGCCGACTCCGAGCAGCGCTGGTCGCTGGTCTTGTACCGGGACGAGGGCGACGCGTATGTCGTTCGGGACTTCGATTTCACGTCGGACGTCAATGAGCTGCGAGATCGACTCCAGCAGCAGTCCGCTGACGGAGGCGGCGACATGCCGGAGGCGCCGGACCAGGCGCTCGACCGGGCGTCCCAGCTACAATGGCGCACGGGATCGGATACGGCGCGCCTGCTGTTCTGGGTCGCCGATGCGCCGCACCACGAACAGAACGCGCGTCCGCTCGCCGGAGCGATCGTCGGCCTGCAACAGGCCGACGTGCACATCTATCCGGTGGCCGGGAGCGGAGTCGATCCGCTGGCCGAGTACGCCATGCGGGTTGCAGCACAACTCACGCTCGGCCGGTACCTCTTCCTCACCGACGATTCCGGGTTCGGCGGGAGCCACATGGCGCCCACCATTCCCTGCTACTACGTAACCGGTCTGGACGACGCGATCCTTCGCATGGTAGCGCTCGAAATGACCGGCAAGGCGCCGCTACCCAAAGCAGCGGATGTCGTGCGCACCGTGGGCGAGCCTGCAGACGACGGCGTGTGCGAGCTCGAGTCCGGCGACACGGCGCAAGCGATCTAGCCAGCTTCCTTACAGCACATGTTCGGTCGCGTTCTCGCGGGCCACGTCGATACCGTCGCGTGGCCCGCGGACTATTTGCCGGGGTGAAGAGCGCGAATCCCCGAACCTACTCGTACCGGATCTCGTCCACGAGCAGATCCATCGTATCGCTCTCGTTGCTGATCGTGACTGCGTTGAGCTCGGACAACGAAGCGCAGCTCGCGGTCACGTCGATCTCGACCGACGTCCAGTCGCTGCCCACCGTGACGCGCTTCTCGTCACAGCGCGTGCCTTCCTGGCTGGGTGACACCGTCACTTCTCCGCCGCCCGATCGAGCGCGGAGCTCGAGCGACAGTCTGGAGAAGGTCGAGGTCGGGAAGCTTTGGCGGTAGTAGATGTGCAGACCGTCCCACTGCGCCAGATCGCTGACCAGCACGCACGAAGCGCTGTCCTCCGCGCAGCCCTCGCTGATTTGCGTGCAGCGCGCATCGCCCCACGGGTTACATTGCCATCGTACCTGGTCGATACCACCCCACCCCTCGTCATAGACATCGCCGGGCGGCACGAACTCACAGCTTTTGCCCTCGGCTTCCTCCTCAGCAAACTGCGCGCCGGTGTCGAATGCGGCGTCGATCCCCACGTCGTAGCCGAGCACCTGCGCACCCTCCACCGTTTCCCCGGTCGGGCTCGTGAAGCGGAAGATCCCACCGGGGCCAGCGTCTGCGAAGGTGGTGTTGTCGTCTAGAACGTGCCAGGCGCCACCGCTGCGCTGCACGGCCAGCCATGGGTCGCCGTCCGCGGCCCGGTACTCCGCCTTGCGGATCGGAAGCCGATGATTGAAGAAGGCCACGCGTAGGTAGCCCCACTCGTTGCGATCGTTGATCTGCGCGTAGATGTTCCCGCTCACCGGACAGGGCACACGCCGAGCGCTCGCGGCATCGAGACCCCCGCCCCCGAGCGCCGCCGCGGCTTCCTCGGTGAGATCGAAGTGGAAATGCCCGCCAGCGCACAGAGGATTGCCCTCGATCGGACACAAGTTGTTCACCATCACGACCTGCGTCGCGCTGATCGTGTCGATCTCCCAGCACTCTCCGCACGCTTCACCGGGCGCTCCGTCGTACGAGGAACCGTTGTACGGCTCCGCGATGGCCAGCGTCATCTTGTCGCGCACGAACTCGGGCAGCTCGGCATGGTTACCGCTGAACTCGCACCAGCCGCTGTCGGTAGCCTCATACGCGGTGAGCCGCACACTGCCGCAGCCGGAGCTCACGCCTGCGACCGGTTCGTCTGGAACGACGATGGGGTCGTCGTCGGATCCTGCGTCGTGCCTGGGCGAACCGCAAGCGCCCACGGCGACGGCGGCGGCCAGCACGACCACGTGTCTCGCGTCCATCGCGCTAGCGTATCAGGTCGAGCACAGACCGTGCGACGGAGGTGTGCTGCGCACATGCGGCGCAAGACGCCCACTCATGGGCTACGGAGTCTGGGAGTTGCTGCGGTGCGACGTCGTCGCGACACGGCCACGGTTGCCGAGCTGGCCACACGCCGCGAGCTCGTCGCGCCCTCGGGTCACCCGCTGCCGGCACGGCTGCCCAGCGGCCTTGAGACGGTCCAAAAAGGTCTGGACCTCGGTCGCGGTCGGCGCCCGCCAGGGTGAGCCCGGCCTCGGGTTGTGAGCAATGACGTTCACCAGACAGCGCACCGGAGCGAGCAGCTCGCAGAGCTCGCGTGCGTGCTCTCGGGCGTCGTTGACGCCTGGGACGAGCACGTACTCGATCATGAAGTACTGATTGCTCCGCAGAGGGTAGTCGAGCAGGGCTTGGCGGAGTTCGAAGAGAGTGCTCTCCCGAGCAAAGGGCATGAGCTCGCGGCGCAGGGCATCGTTGGGCGCATTGAGCGACACCGCCAGGTTGAGCCGCTTGTAGCCGAGCTTCGCAAGCCGGCGCAGGCCGTCCACGCGTCCTACGGTCGAGAGGGTGATCCGGGCCATCTGAAGCGCCATGCCGGAGCGGTCGTTCACGACACGTATGGCCTGCAGCACGTTCTCGAGGTTGTCGAGCGGCTCGCCCATGCCCATGAACACAACGGTTCGCACAGCGGTGCCGAATTCCCTTCGCGCGTAGAGTACTTGCGCGACGATCTCGGCCGCGCTGAGATCGCGCTGCCACCCGAGCGTCGCCGTCTGGCAGAAACGGCAGCCGTAGCGGCACCCGATCTGCGTGGAGACGCAAACGCTCTTCCAGTGGCGCCCCGAGTGCTGCATCGGCACGACGACACTCTCGAATTCCAGGCCGTCCTCGGCGCGAAAGGCGAACTTGCTGAGGCCGTCGCCGTCGACGCGGTCGGCTACCGCGGGCAGCGAGGTCGCCAGCAGTGGCTCGGCGGTCGGCGCAGCCGACATCAGCCGACGGTACTGGGTTCGGAGCTCGCGTTCATCGCGCCGGCACGCGCCCAGCCGAGCACACACTTCGGCGAAGGTGAGACCGGTGATGTCGAGCGGCGGGGCCGTCGCAGACCGCGTTGGGTGTCGCACAGAGCGTGGCCTCCCCCACTACAATCCCGTGACGGTGATGTCATCGAGGTACATCGTGCCGCTCCAGGATCCATTGGGGCCGAGGAGCAGGGCGAGGTGGTCGTACTGGAAGCCGAAACTCATGGAGACCGTGAAAGGAACCCACTGATTGGTGACCAGGTTGTTGATGAAGATGTTGTTGGCCGAGGCCTCAGACGCAGTCGGGCCCCAGGTATCTGCGGCGAATACCGCGAAGGCCGGGAAGGCCGGACCCTCGAAATAGACATACCCCGAGACAGTGTAGCCACCCAGGCTGGTGGTCTTGCCAGCCTCGCAGAACTGGACCCCCACCGAGGCTGCGGCCGTGGTGGTACCGTTGACAATGACCGGAACCACGAGCGAGTAGCTGCCGCTTTCGGGATAGCCGCTGGGGCGAGTCGTGCTGATCGCGGCGTTCAGGGCTCCGTTGCCCAGGGTGCGCTGCGGTGACATCATGACAGACCAGCCTTCCGTGCCGCTCGCGCCCGACTCGAAACTCCAGCTTCCGCAGGTGCTGCCGCAGCTCGCGGGGAATGTGTAGCCCAGGCAAGCACACGCGCCGCCTTGACAACTGCGATTGGGTCCGCACTTGTTTCCGCAGCTACCACAGTTGTCGTTGTCGTCGCTGGCATTGACGCATGTGCCGCAGCACTTGGCTGTCGAGCACTGTACGTCCCTCGTGCAAGCGGTCGTGGTGTTGGTGATCTTCGCCGTGCACTGGTTGGAGCTCGTGCTGCAGTACTGGCTCGAGTCGCAATTGTCGGCCGTGGCCGTTCCGCAGCTGCCCGTTCCGTCGCAGGTCGACGACAGCACTGCAGTCCAATCGGCGTTGCACTCGTCGGGACAGGCCGTCTCGGAGCCCGGGAATACGCACGAGGGGTGTGTCCCGTCACAGTATTTCTTGCCGCAGGTCCCCCTCCCAGTACAACTGGTGCGCGGCGTCGAAAGGGTGGTGCACTGCCCGTGAGGGGTCTGGCTGCACGACTGGCACTCCCCGTCGCACTTGGCATCGCAGCAGTAGCCGTCGACGCAATATCCGTTGGGGCATTCGGCGGAACCACTGCAGGCATCACCCACCTTCCTCGTGGATGCACAAGCGCCGTCGACGCAGTAGCCTGAGGCGCAATCGCCATCCCTGGCACAGCTGTTCAGACAGTCCGTCTTCGCCTGGTTGCACATCAGGGATCCTCCGCAGGGACTGGCTTGGGGGATGCAGTCGTGACTAGCGTCACAGGCGTGGATGGTCAGGGTCGTTCCCGAGCACGTTTGATCGGCGCAAGTCGTTCCGACCGCAGGATAGTGGCATCCATTGGCTCCATCGCAGGTACCGTCCGGCCCGCAGGGAACAGCACTGCTGGAGGCGCAGCTACCATGCGGCGCGGGCGTGCCTGGCATCACGGGGAGACACTGCCCATCTGTCGCACTGCCTCCCTGGGCATTGAGCTCGAGAGTGCATGCCGAACAGCCCGTACACGCCTTGTCACAGCACACGCCGTCGGCGATGACCCCGGATGTGCATTCCCCGGGTTTCGTGGCCGGCGTTCCGTTCTTCTTCTGCGTTGCGCATATTTCCGCGGCGATATCGCAGTAGAAGCCCTCGTTGCACTGGGAGGAGGAGGTGCAGCTCGTGACGCAACCGTTGGCGAGAGTGCACTCGGCGCCTCCACAATCCTGTTCGCTGACCGACGAGCACTCGCCGTTGCCGTCGCAGTAGGCCGCGGGTGTGTACGACTTGCCGTCAGCACTGCACGAGGCCGGCGAGCACTCGTGGCTCGTACCTACCTTACGGCATGCTCCGTCGCCATCACAGGTGCCGTCATCGCCACACGCGTTGGCGGCTGTTTCGTCGGAACAGAAACCGTGTGGATCCTTGCCACTGACCACGGGAGCGCAGATCCCATCTTCTTTGCCTGTGAGGGCGCTCGCGCAGGCATTGCAGCCAGTACAGGTTGTGTTGCAGCAGACGCCATCGATACAGCGCTCGCTCGTGCACTCCGCGTCCGTCTCGCAGACGGAACCGTCGTCTCCGCCATCGCTGGCGGAAGACCCGCCGCTGGCTGAAGAACCCGCGGAGGCAGTACTTCCGCCCGTCGCTGCGTCCGCTCCTCCATGGGCGGTTCCACCCGCGGGGCTTCCGCCGTTCGTTTCGGCTCCTCCGTCGTTGCCCGACGAGACACCTGCCATCGAGTGTCCGCCGGACGAATGGCTGGCGCCGCCTTCCAGGGTTGCAGCCGCTCCCGAAGTTCCCCCGTCGCCGCCCGTTGTCTCGCCTGGCCAGCAGACGAAGCCATCCGATAGGGATTGGCACACCTCCCCGCGCTCGCACGGTGCGCTGGCGCACGGGTCGGTTCCGCTATCCACGTGACCTGCGTTCCCGGAGGAGTCCGAGGCAAGGCCGGAGCCGCCTCCAGGACCCTGCGTCGTACCCGCCGAGCCTGCTGCGCTGGTATCCGAGAACCGACGCGCTCTCTCGCTGCATCCAGCCGTGAGTGCCACTGTGCCCAGCGCTGCCAGCGCAATCCACCGTGCTGCTTTCATCAATCTTCCATGGACCTTTCCACCAACCTGCCCGGCGACAATCCAACCACCGGGGTCCACGCAGTGCAACGCGCTCGACCCATTTCGTGGACCGGAGGCCATCTCGACTAGACTCCGACGTCCCGAACCTCCTGCCGCTTGCCTCGAACGGGCTGGCGGACCAAACTGGACCTGCCATGCGGCGAGGCCGACAACTCCTGGTGGTGGGCCACACCGGCTGATGCTCTGGCCTGCCTAGCCTGCGCCGAAGGCAACGCGCGGTATCCAGCCGAGGGGCTCGCGTTCATCGACACGGGCAGGCCGGTGGTCGTGGCCACCTGCACGTCAACAGAAACGCGCGGGCATGCGCTCCTGTTGGAAGCAGAGCCCGCGTCGGTCGTCGAGCGTTGAGATCGTCCATGACAACAGCTCGGTCCGGCTCACCAGCCGTCGCACCTGAACGGCGCCGGTGGGCCCTGCTCGATTGGGGCGTTGTCAGCCGCGTCGTCGGCGCCTACCATGGATTGCAGCTTATCTGCGGTTGAAGCACGGAGCCAAGACCGTCGTTTGTCGCGAACCTCGGAGCAGCCATGACCATCCCCACAGCAGGCCGTCTCGACCACAAAGCGGGCAAGAGCATCACCGAGCTCTTTCTCGAGAGCCAACAGATCGTCGACTGGAACGACGTGAAGAACTTCCTGCTCTGCGCGGGCTATTCGAGCGCCAAGGTCACGACGGCAGTCGACTACTACCGCACGGATCTCGCAAGCGAGTACGCGGCCAAGCCGCGGGCCTCTCTCTCGGAGCTCCTTGGCATCGATTTCCATTCGCCAGTCGAACGCGTGATGCTGCCCGCCGGCAGAACGTACCTCACGTACGTCAAAACGGTTGCCAGCGCACCAGCAGCCTCGCGGCCCAATGAAGGGCGCGTCCGGCTCGACGCCTCCGGCCAGCCCTTGAAGCTGCTGCTCGGCAGTTTCTTGACCGACCCGGGGACGGCTCCCGATCGGCTTGGGATTTCGCCGATTCCGCCGCGCATGGGGATCCAACTCAGGGCTCTGCGCACTGTCACGGCGCTCAAGAGCCGGGCATCGGGTGTCGTCGATGCTTGGTCGGACAAGCAAGGGCAGTTGGCGGTCCCGCGCATGGCGTTCGGCGGAGGAGTGCAGTATCGAGTCCAGAAGGATCTGACCAGCACGGACGACGGGTTCGCGGTCTTGTGAGTTGTCTCGGGGGGGATGCCACCAGGACGCAGGCAACGCTGTCACACCATTGCCAACCTTCTGGCCGGCCAGACCGACTCATCCTGAGCTGTCCCCAGTTTGCGCGGACAGACGCGACATTGTTGCACCGAGTCCGTGAGAAGCGCTCACTCAATACACGAGACTTCTGGTTCGCCCCTGGAGGCAATGATGGACTGTCGAACAGACTGGCTTGTGGCGTCGATCATCGCGCTGTTCGGCGTGGCGGCATGCAGCGACACGGCCGACCCCATTTCGCTCGGGAACAACGACAAGGACGCGAGCGACTCCACGGAGCAGCCCGGCACCGGAGGCTCGGAGGCAGCTGCGGCGGCCGGCGCACCCGACGCTGGCAAGAGCGAGTCCGGCGCCGCCGGAGGCGCACCCGGTGACGTCGAACCCACGGGCGGCCGCACCAGCGCCAAGCCGACCGGCGGCGCACCCGGTGACGTCGAACCCACGGGCGGCCGCACCAGCGCCAAGCCGACCGGCGGCGCGCCGGGCGGTGGGGACGGGGGCAAAGCCACCGGTGGCGCAGCTGGCGCAGCCCAGTCCGACGCAGGCCCAGCCGATGCTTCGAGCCCGGATCCGGGCACCGGAGGCGCACCCGACGCGGGCACAGGGGGCAGTGCCGGAGGCGAGCCCCAGGGCGGCACGAGCTCGCAGCCCGACGCGGGCCCGCTTGGGCGCGGCGTGGAGATCTACAAGGTTCACGGCTACGAATACACGGGTGGCGATCTGAGCTACCAGTCGTTCGATCCGCAAGAGGTCGAGCTGGAGGCCACTCCCGTGGTGGGCGACAGCGAAATCCTTTCGTACGACCCGGGGAGTCATGTCTTCGATTTGACCTTCAGCCTCGACGAGCTCAGAACCCGTGTCGGATCGATCCCGGTGCACGGCGAGCCGTTCGTGCTCACGGCGGACGCAGAACGCATTCTCGGCGGTTGGTTCTGGACAGCCATCTCTTCGGTGTCCTGCTGGACGTGCATCACCCTCGAGCCCGACTTCCCTGTCGAGGTCAGGGACCAGTCCAAGATCGAGCTCGAGTGCGGATACCCGAGGACGATCGAAAGGCCTTCACCCGACCCCAGGGAGGACCCGCGGCTCATCGACCGCCTCAAGGCGGACGGCAGGCTCCTCGAGCCGCTGCCTCTGGTCTACGGCATCGTGGAGATCAGCTCCGGGTCGTATTCGCCGGGCACGGCCGAGCGCGCCATCGTCGATCGCTTCATCGTGGACAAGAGTCCCGACGACCAGCCCGATACCGGTAGCTACGTCTTCGTCGAGCTCCTCCCCGACGGGGACCTCTATCAGCGCCCGGTGGACCTCGTGCTCTTGGATGCAGGCCTTTCGGCCTTCGTCAGCACCATGGAAGACGGCGAGCCGACGTACCAGCCCGACACCGTGTGGCGGATCCCACTGGAAACAATCGACCTCGACCTGCTGGAGCTCGGGAGCGATCTCGGCGTGGAGCAGCCGCGGGTCTCGCTCGGCGAAGCCTCGTATCTGCAGGACCGAGCGTTCTAGCTGCCCTCAGAAGCCCCGTTCTGCCTCGGTCAGCTCCCGGGCAACGCGTTGGCTGACCTCTGCCAGCAGGTCTTCGATACGCCAGCGCCAGATCCTCGCCTTCCCGTCCCTGCACGCCGTGGCAAGCCGCCTGTCATCACGATGACAGAAAGCCACGTCGAGGACTGCGTGAGGGTGCATCATCCGGGCGAGCTCGCTGCCAGTGGCCCAATCCCACACACGCGCTGAGCTATCCGTGCCGCCCGTGGCGAGCCACTTGCCCTGCGGGTCGAAATCGAGGCCCAGGACATCCTCGCCATGGGCCAGCTCAGCTACTGGTTTGGGTGCGGCGGCCGGTTCCTCGGGCCAAATGACGACCGATCCCTGGACACAGGCGACGGCAATGACGGCGTCTGTCGGACTGCAGGCCAGAGCAGCAATGTCGTGATCGCAGGGAAGGGATGCGACCTGCTCGTGCGTGGAGACGTCCCACCAGTAGAGGGTTTGGTCTTCGCCTCGGGCGATGAGGTAGCGGCCCCGCGGGCTGAAGACGGCGTCCGCGACCTTGGCACACTGGATTTCCCAAGCCGGTTCCAGCGACACCTGGCCTGCTTCCTCGCCGCTGCCAAGAACGTCGGTCATCGTCCAGATCTTGATTCGCCCAGCGCCGATGGTTGCCAGGTAGCGACCGTCCGCGCTGAATGCTACCCGCGTCGCCGCGTGGTCCGTAGCCAGTGCAGCACGAACGAGGCCGGATCCTCGGACGAGCTCGGCAACGTGCCACAGATGCATAGTGTTGTCGTACCAGTCGGTAGTGGCCAGGAAGCGTCCGTCAGGGGCGAACTCGGCGTAGGTCGGATGCCGCAGGCCGTCCCAGGAGGCCACCTCGCGCGTCCCCTCCTGCCAGGTCCATACGCGTCCTATTGCGGCGGAGCCCTCTTCGCCACTGGTCGTGCATAGCAGACGGCCGTCGCGGCTGAAGGTCGCGCTGGTCACGGCGGCCGCATGAATCAGGTCCTCAATGGGCTCCTCCCCTGTGGGCGACCAAAGGCTCACGCCCGCGACGTCCGTGGTCACGAGCAGCGGCTGGTTCGGCATGAAATGCACTTGGTCGAAGCGCTCCTCCGAGTCGTAGGGCAGTTGGCCTACCTGAAACCCTTCCGCCACCTGCCACACTCGAGCCAGGTCGCCGGCGATCGTGAGCACGTACGCACTATCCGAGCTGAATGCCACCCGCGTGACAGGGTGTGCGTGCTGCAGAACGCGAGAGGAGCCGCTACCCCACAAGCGAGCCGTGCCGTCGTCGCCCGCCGTCGCCAACCAGCGGCCGTCCGGACTGAAGGCGGCATCATTGACAGCCCCAGCGTGGTGTTGCAGCCATTGGATCTGCTGATCCGCCGGGCCGTCGAGGTAGCGGATCTGGGCCCAGGCGGACGAGCTGACCACGGCGACGCTGGACTCACTGCGAGCGAACGCGTGAATATGGCAAGACACCCGTGGGGCTGGCCACGGCGCCTCCGGCTGCTTGACCTCCAGCACCTGTTCCCCTCCTTCGAGCCGCCAGACCGCGCCGTAGAAATCGGTGGCATAGCGCCCCGCTGGGCTCAGAGACAGTGGATTGAGGCTGACGATCCTGCAGAGCGACTCGCGCGCGGAACCTTCACTGTAGATCCGCCACGCGGTGAAGCAGTCTCCCTCCCTCACCAAAGCGCAAAGGCCGTTGCCCGACAAGAAGAGCAGGGAGGTGCAATGTCCATCGATCGTATAGAGCTTCTCCCCGGAGAGGGTCTGCCAGACACACGTTTCGCCGTCGGCGGCCGCCGCCAGGTGCGAGCCATCCTCGCTCAGTGCCAGTAGCCGTGCCCTGGTCCCGAGCGGGATCGTGCCTCCGCGTGACGATGGAGTTCGCCACCATCGCAGCTCACGATCGTTTGCTATCGCCAACGTACTTCCATCCGCGCTCATGGCGAGCAATGTCGAGGGACCAACGTCGTGTCTCGCCACCCGTCGGGGCCAGAGACTCAACCCGCGGCGTATCGTCTGTTGGGCGAGGACCGACGGTTGTAGTCGAGCCGACTCCACGGCAAGCAACAAGCTCCTAGCCAATCGATCGGGCTCCTGGATACGGGAGAGCTCGGCTCTGGCGGCGAGCTCTCTGGCACGCACCCGTTGAAGCTCGGCTCCCTCCTCCCGTTTGCTGGCCTCGACGAACCTCACGTGCAGATCATGGGCCGGGGGCTTCTTCCCGGCTTCCGAGCGTGCCAGAAAGTGCAACGCGTCCTGCAGCTCCTGTCCCCGAAGACAATAGCTTGGCTTCTCTTGATGGTCTTCCCAGCTCCGGGCGCGGCTGTAGAGCGAAGTGTGTAGCTGGACCCACTCGAAGTCCACCGCCACGTCTCTGGTGATCCGGTCGATGGCGCACTGCAAGTTCTCCTCGTCGAGCTCCACCCACTCGAGCTCGAACAACCAGTCGTCGCTGGAAGGCGGCCTGGCGCTGGAGCTTCGTAGGGGGATGATCCGTTTCTTGAGAGAGGATGCGTCCTCTGCCTCGTCCCGGCAGTATCCGGACTGAAGCCAGCGTTCCGTCAGCACGATCAAGACCGTCTCTGCGGCGACCAGAGCGTCGGCGATTGCCCGGCGCCATTGCGCACCGCCGGGAATGCTCTGTGTATCGACCCAAAGGTCGTGGTTGTGAGGCGGTGCGCGGAGGCCTTCGCAGAGCTCTGCAACCAGCTTCCAGTCCTTTCTCGCATAGGACACGAAGAGCTTCGCCATGTGCGGGAGCGTACTCCCGCCAGACCCCGCCAGAGAAGCCGTTGCGACTCAGGGCCCGAACACAACCGAAGACCTACACAGGACCCGAACACAACCGAAGACCAGCCCGAGGGAGGAGCAGCACGAGACGCCCGAGCGCGGCAGGGCCCGGGCGACGCGACCCTTGACACGGGCCGACCAAACGCTCTGTAATGACAGCCTATGTCCCACCCCCGAATCGGCCGGTTCTTCTCCCCCCTGCAAGCGTTGATTTCTCTCGGGATTGGCGTCGCGGGGTTGGCGTGTGGCGCCTTGGTCGCATACCGATACTACGATGGCGGCCGTATTCCGATCATGTTCGTGCTGATCGCCGCCGCGCTCCTGTTGGTCGCTCCCGTCTACTTCGTTGTGCAAGCCTTCCCCAAGGGCTGCAAGACATGCAAGCGAGCCTTCGCCAGCAAATCGGCAGCATTTCCCAATGGCTGGCAGCAGATCATCCAGAGATTCTTGACGAATCCGGACCAGGCAACCTGGCAGCAGCTCTGCCAGGCTCCCGCTCACGGACAGAGCGAGCGGCTGCTGCTCGAGGTCGAGCACTGCGCCAATTGCCGGAGCATCGGCGAGGCGTCACTCAGCATCGAAGAAATGCGAGACAGCAGCTGGTCCACCCGAGACTCCTTCGAAGAACGCGTGATAGAAGGCCAGATGGTCGCCTGGCTCACCCAGTTGGCCGATGCCCGTGAGCGCGTATCACCGCCATGAACTGGTGGCCCAGCTCACGGCGTCCACGCAGGTAGGTCGAACATGTCCATCTATACCGTCTTTTTCCTGGTCTTCATCGCGTTGTTCTTTGGCGGCGCCATGCTGTGGCGGAAGCGCATGGTGCGATCGGCCGAGGGGCAGTATGCCAATTCCGCGCTGGGCGTGGTTGCCCAGCGGCTCGGCCTCGGCATCGTAGCCGGGGATCCCAACTTCAATCTGGTGGTCTGGGAGAACTCCGCACCGCAGGTAAGCAACTACAATCCACTGCCACACCAGGTGTTCGACTACCGGCTCGAGGCGCAGGGCACACCCCAGGGACGCCCGTGCCGGTTCTTCTTCGTGGCCCAGCGGCACGCGAGCGCCAACGTGCCCGTGACGGGCCGTACCATCACCGATACCTACGCTTGCGTTCTCGAGGTTCAGGTCCAGGCCCAGCTGCCGTACTTCGAGTTGACGTCGGTGAGCCAGAATGCGTACCTCCAGGCCGAGCCGGTGCACGCTTCGCGCACGGACATGCAGCAGTGCCCTGGCGCTTTCCAGAACCCGGCCTACGACGCCGCTTTCACCCTGACCACCAACGACCCACGCATCGCACCCCTGGTGGCGCGAGTGCTACCCCTGCTCGCGGGCATCAACTGGATTCACATGGCGGGGGAGCCGGGGCGGCTGAGCTGTCATTTCCCGCGCGCGGGCCACTACATGTTCACTGGACAGGCAGAGCTCTACCAGCAGGCGCTGTTGTCGTTGGCGGCCATGGCCGAGGGGCGCGCCTGAATCCTGCACGCGGCCACGGTCTGCTCTCAGCGCCGCCCCGACGTCCAGGCGTTGCCCCAGACGCGCAGCGCCAGGCCGACATACGCAAGCTGCGACTCGGACATCAACAGGCCGAACGCCTCGAGTCCCCATCCGCAGAGCCGCTCGTCGTGCACACGCACGCCGTAAGCGAGCGAGTAGCCCATGTCCCAACTCGACGGCTCGATGGTGCGCCCCGCGAAGCGCGACCAGACCTGCGTTCGGTACATTCCGACACCGGCCCGCCATCGCAGACGGTTGTACTCGACGGACGGGCCCAGGAGCAGGTAGCTCGTGCTCAGCCGCGAGTCCGAGGCTGTCTCGGCCGAAAACGGCGTTGCCTTGGGGCGCTCGCGACTCGTCTGAAGCTCGGCCCAGCCAGCCTCGACCCACGGAACGAAAAGGTACTGCGACCGATACGCGACGCCGAGTGCTACCGAGGGCCCGCCGTTGGTCGCGGCGATCTCGTGCGACCGGTCGTAGCTCTTGCCCAGCACATGGCCGACGCCCGCCGCCACGCCGAGCTCCAAAGCGCCGCTGCCACGGACAGAACGGTCTCCGTTGCGGCGAGACCTCACTCGGCTGAGGTCTCGCCGCGGCGGAGATCTTCGTCCAGGTGTGACCGGCGCTCCGTTTGCTTGTCGGGCAGCATTCCGTGAATCGGAATGCTGCTCCAGCGCAGCTGTGTCGGGCTCAGCTCCAACGGGCCGAGCCGGCAGCAATGCACCCACGACGAGCAACAACCGCACGCCCGAAGTCACGACCCCTCCTCCGACTCACGGGACATTGCGTCGAGATACGAGCGCTGCAACACCAGACCAGGACGATTCGTCAGTATGCCGCTGGGCTCCGCTCGCTCAAGGAAGACATCGATGAACTCCTGTTCATCGAGAGTCCAGAAGGCGACGCTCAGTCCTTCCTCTTGAACCTCGGCTACCGTGTTCGACATGGGTCCCAACGTCCACCGGGGCGCCCAGATACGACAACCCGTCCGATGCAGGTCTTCGACGGAGAGCTCCACCAGGCATTCTGTTCGTTCGGCGGTCGTAAGATCGGTCCAGGCATCGACCAGTTCCTCGGTGCTGAGCCCCACGACGATGTGCAGCGCGCGCCCACGGCTACTGGCGATTTCGCTCCAGCGTCTGACGAGCGGCAAAGCCGCCCGCATGCCGGTCACGGTCTTCACGTCGAGCCAGAGGCCCGTGAGATCGGTCTCCTCGATGACCACGCGCAGGGCGTCCTCCAATGTTGGCACGGGCTCGCCAAAGCGGAGCTGGCAGAGTTGGGTGACGTGAGCCCAGGTGAACTCCCGCACCTTGCCGCGGCAGAAGCGCCCGGTTGTCAGCAGCGGTCCGAAGCTCTCGTCGTGGTACAAGAGCGGCACGCCGTCGGCCGTCACCTGCACGTCGACCTCGACGCGATCGGCACCCAGTCGCTGGGCCATGCGCAAGATCTCGATGCTGTTCTCGGACGCCCCGCAGTCGTCGGAGGTTCGGCAACCCCCTCGGTGCGCAATGGCGTTCGACGTCGGTCTGGCGGGCAGGGCCCGGCGCCGTTCGAGCCCGAGACGCGTGTCGGGCAGGGAGCTGCCAAGGCCGTAGTGGCCGGCCCACTTCAGGTCGCCTTGATACGTACGCCCACCGCAAAGCGCCGATGCCGCCTCGGCTGGTTCGAGGAAGAGACGGACCAAACCCGTCGTATCGTCAATGGCCGTGCGGTAGTAGCCTTCGGCTACCAGGCGACCGTCGTCGAGGCAGCCGATCCGGAGCACGGCGTACGTGGCGTCGCTATTGCCGAAGATCGAAAGATAGCCCGGACTGCGGCGAACCACGAGCGACGAACCGAGCACGTCGTGCCCCGTGTAGCTGTCCCAGATGCCATCGAGCGGTGCCGCGGCGTCGGCATCCAGAGGCGCCGCGCTCGACAGCAAACCGCCGCGCTCGAAGGTCGGATGGAGTACGCCGTCACTCGAGCCCGTCACCAATCCGCATTCAGACAAGGCGCCGCTCAGCAGCACCATCCAGAATCGATCGGGGAGACTAGAACACATAGCCAACGAAGAACCTCGGATAGAGTTGACGCGCTTCGGCGTCCGAAAACGCGAGCCACAGCTGGTAGTCGGGCTTCGCATAGATGGCCGCCAGGCCGTAAAAGATCGCGTTCCGCGACCCGACGGGAGACTCGAACGTCAGCGCGAACGAAGCTCCCTGCAGGCTGATGCCCTTCTGCGTGAGAGACACTTCTCCCACCGTGATATGGCGGGCGTGCAGGATCAGCGCCTCCACGGTCAACGTGGACTGCACGGCGCGCAGTGGGTACGCCACGGAGAACCCCGGGCTGTGGGCCAATGCCCAGGCCGTCGCGTCGAATCCCTCGACCCCCACCGTGCCCCAGGTGACGCCAACGTGGTCGTGGAGTCCCCACGCAAAACCGCCGTAGGCCTGCCCCCACCCCGCGCCGAGCTGGAACTGATCGTCGATGATGACGACGTTGGCCCGCCCCGAAAGGTACCAGCCTTTGCCAGCGCCCGCGCGGCTGCGAACCCAAGCGTGCGGAAGCTGCCGCCATTCGGACTCCACCAGGCGGCGCGGCAATACGTCCACGCCCAGGCCGAGTGCGAGCGTCCATTGCCCGAACTCGGGAGCCACGGGATGCGCCGCGAACCCGGGTCGAGCCGTGTGCTCGGCTGCGCTCGCGAACGAAGCCGCCATGACCCAAACCGCCGATGTGAACCAACACGCGAGCGTCCGCACTGACCGGACTATACGAGCGTTCCTTGGGTGTTGAGAAGTCTAGCGGGGCTTCGCCATGGCCCAAGCTGTGCTTCGGCTGCGCCTTCGCAGCTTGGGGTCCCCCCAAACTGGCTGTCGGGCTTCGCCCGTGTGCCCCAGCCTGTGCTTCGCTGCCGCTTCGCAGGCTGGGGACCCCCAGGTTGCCTGCCGCACTGCGTGCGTCAGAACCTGGGGACCCAGAGTCTGGGGCCCAGCCCGACAGGTCATGCTGCGGCCCGCAAGGGGTTGGGTGCACCCTTCATGGTCTGCCCATCCGCCACCCGCACCGAGCCTCACCCATGCGGACCACCCACGCCGCGAGGTCCCGGCCGTAGAGGTCGCTCAGCAGCGTGAGGTGGACGACGGCGAGGTACAGCAGGATGAACAGGTTGATGTGGCCGTTATGGACGATGATGTTCTGCCAGCGAAGCGGCGCGAGAGCGAAGCCGAGCAATAGTGCGAACAGACCCACCACACGCAGTGCGTCGGAAGGGCGTATTCCCCCTTCCACGAGAAACACAGGCACGAAGAGCGCCAAGTAGGAATAGTAGTAGTTTGCCGGCATGGACGTGAAGTAGAGCAACGTCGAGCCCAGCACGAGAGCCGCCACCTGCGGCGAGCTGCGCAAGCACAAGGCCAGCGCGGAGGCCGCGAACAGGAGCTTCACCGCACTGAACCCAACCACATGCTGCCGATAGTAGTCTGACAGCAACTGCTCCCAGCGCAGATACCCGTCGCCGCTCCATGCCGGCGGGCCGTGACCTGCGGCCGAAAAGACCGCGAGCTTCTGAAAGCCGATATGCATCGCGAAATACGTGCTGTTGTGCTTCCAGAGTTTCTGGAGGAAATCGGTCCAGAAGTGCGGCGGGAACATGATCAGGCTCAGAGCGACGAGCCCGGCAAGGACGGGTACCGCTCCTAGGAGCATGCGGCGGAGCGGCAGAGCCGAGCCACGGCCGCGCCGCCGCGCCCACTGCAGTGCGACGAGAGCGCCGACGAGGAAGAAGCCGGGCCAAATGCGGTCCGCAGCGGAGGCTGCGAGAAGCGCGCCTGCCGCGATGTACCACTCGAGCTTCACGCAGGAAACTCCCGCGACGAGCAGAGCCAACCAGACCTGGCGCATGAAGGAGCCGCCGGTCCAGTCGTGGCTCGCGATCCAGTTGTTGCCCAGTGCAACGAGGTACCCGCAGAGCGCGAGCGAGCCGAACGCCCGCCAGACGAACCAGCCTGCCAACCCGAAGACCAGGACGAGATCGATGAACCCCATCAGCTCGGCCGAGAGCGCTGTGAAGGGGATGAGGTTGGCGAGCGAACTCGCCGTTACGTTCCACGTGGGCGGCGGGTTGAACCCCATGTCGCCCAGCATCTGGTGCCATCCGTAGGGATCGAACGGAAGCCCCAGCAGAGTGGCCAGGTCCGACTTGAAGGATCGCCAGCGCGCATCGGAAAACCGCGCCTTGAGCTGCGCGCCGCGCTCGCGCAGCACCTGTTCTGTCGAGATCAGCTGCTCCTGTCCCACCAGGTCTCGAACCACTGGGATCACCGGCGCCGGTGAGCCCTCTTCTCGCAGCTCGCGAAATGCTATCGCCGTCGCCTCGTAGATCCGGAAGTAGCCGAGCTCCCGGAAGTACTTGGCGCCGAAGTAGTAGTGATACAGATCGGGGTAGTGATAGACGTGGTCCCCGTGGGTCCGCCCATAGGGGTGGAACGACCCGAAGCGGGTATACCCGGCGACCGACAGTCCGGCGAGGACCACGAATGCCCCCAGAGTGGCCCGGTGCCCAGGGCTGTGCCTCGCGGACCGATGCATCATCATCGCAGCCAGCAGCGCGCCCGCCAGCACGATGAACACGATCTGAAGGGTATGATGAAGAGGTATGACCATCCCGGCCTCGACCGCGCTACGCGGTCATTGGGGACAAGGCTCCCACCTCAGGTGGATGAGTGCAAGGGGCACGCCGTATCAGGGCGCACCCGGCGGCGTCGCTGGCTCCTTCCGCCCCCCCGAGAGCAGCCAGGCCGGCAGTGCCACCAGCGCGTAGGCGGCGAGCGCAACGAAGAAGTTGGTGCGAATGCCCGACCACATCGAAACCGCAACGGCGATGACGCTCGCGAGCACGCCCGTCGCGCCGTTGATTCCCCACATCCACGCGGTAGCCTCAGGTGACAGTCGCCCCAGCAGGCGCATGCCCAAGGGGAAGAACGTGCCGAGCATCGCGGAAAGCGGGACCACCAAGGCACAGGTCAAGAGAGCCCTGATCGCAAGCCCGTACTCCACGGTTCGCTCGGTCACGGAGGGGATCAGAAGCGCCACGGCGAGCAGGACCAGTGCCGTCGCGACGGGCATGACAGCCACCCATTTCAAGCCACTTTCCACGCCGATGCGATCCGACAGAGCGCTCCCCGCTCCGGTCGCGAGGATCATGGAGAAGAGCACAATCACCACCGCGTACGTCGGATGCCCGAGGTATACCGAGAACCGCTGCATGAAGCCGATCTGCGTCAGCATGAAGCCGGTCCCGATCAGCCCGAAGTACACCACTCCTGCGCCGAACTGACGGGGTGCCAGGCCGCGGTACCCGGCTTGGATGAGCGGCCCAATGATCACGGCCAGAACGAGAACTGCCACGACGAGGAGTAGAATGCCAAGCGTCACGGTCGCGGTCAGGTTCCCGCTGATGACGCCTGCTTGCTGTGAGCCAAGCGCACCTGGATGCAGCAGCTGGCTCGGCTTCAGCAGGTTGAAGAAGTACGGCCGCTCGTCGGTCGGGGGCGTATAGTCGAAACGCTCGTCCTTGACCACTTCTTGGATTTCCGATTCCGAGCGGCACTGCGCGATGCGTTCCAGCAATGCCACGTTGCCCTCTGCGCCGGGCATCAGGAGCAGACGGAATCGGTAGTCCGCCGCGCTCTGCCGGAGGCGATCGAGGTCCCGTGCGCTGAGCGGCTGGTTGCTCACCAGCAAGGTGGCCAGGTTTCCGAGTGAAATCAAGGCGAGGTTCTTTTCAGGGGGCCCACTTCCGCTGCGCAGGAGGGCGGCGGTTGCGAGGGCCATGAGCCGGCTCGTCTCGGAAGCGTCTGCTTCGGCGAAGAACCTCGACACGCTGAGCACGCCGCCCGCCTCGAGGCGGGAGAGGAAGACCTGCCATGCCTCGACCGTGTACAGCCCGTTCTCCGAGAGCGTGAATGCTCCCGCGCCCGTGGCAGCCCAGGTGTCGATCAACGACATCTGGATGACGTCGTACCGGCGCGGGGACCGGGTGAGAAACGACCGTGCCTCGTCGTGGACGATCTCCACCCCCGGCCGCCCCACGATCTTCGCATAGTCGCGTCCTCTGCCCTTCAGCAACTCCGTGAACGCGGAGTTGATCTCGATCCCCTGTATCTCGGTGCTCCCCGCTGCGATGGCGGTGAGCACGTCGCGTCCTCCGCCAACACCGATGACGGCGACCTTGCCACGCGGCCGGATGTGGTAGGGCAGCGACGTGACATCCCGCTGGGTCCAGTCCAGGCTCGCAGGGTTGCCGTCCCAGGCCGTCATCCGCGTACCTGCGTGTCCGTCGACCAAGAGCAGCGTGCTCCCGGTCAACGGCCAGCCCGTAGGCGGAGAGATGGCGCTCCAGAGTGGAGGCTGGCCGACTTCATGTCGATACTGCACGACCTGCCCGTGAATGGTCCAGTCTTCCTTCTGAATGGCGGCCGTCGGCCGGTACTCGCCCTTGGGGAACAGAATGCGCACGGGGCTCCGTACCGAGCCGTTCACGATGGCGAGGGCGCCCAGCGCCACGGCGAGCACCGCGGTGGCACCGACGGCAGGGCGTCCCAGCCATTTCTCGAACGAGAGCGCCCCGAGCGCCGCCAATGCGCCTGCCAGCAGGATGGCTGTCGTGATGTTGTCGGTCGCAAGCAGCGGGACCACCAGCAAGCTGCCCAGGGCAGCGCCGAGCAGATCCACCGCGTACACGGCGCCGATCGGCCCTGGGATCCGCGTCAGGGCAAGGGTGACCACGACACCGGACAGATAGAACGGCGAGGCGAGCGCGACGCTGGTGATGAACAGGGACAGGGTTCCGTTGGTCGACACCTCGTTCACGAGCGGCACGGACACGTTGACGAGGTGCGAGAGGGGGATGCTGATCGCAAACGCTCTCGCGTACCCGGCCAGGGCCCTGCGGGCTCGATCGTTTTCGAAGCGATCTCGGCCAAGATAGACAGTCACCGCGCCGGCGGCCATCCCGAGCATCGCGACGGATACCGCGAAGAACGACAGGTGGTACCAAGTGAGCACCGAGAGCAAGCGCGTGTCGAGCGTCTCCAGCGCAAGCGTCGCGAGCGTCGTCAGGAACAGGCCGGATAGGAACCAGAGCCGGTCGCGCTTCATGGCACGCACACCATACGACAAGTCGCCGGCCCGGTCATCGGCCGGGCGCTCGAGTTCCTTGTGCGCCGAGCCAGGGTAGGTGTGTCTGGTGCAACCGACCCCTCACGGCGCGCCCCAGGCCACGGCCAGCGCCGTCACGTCCCATGGGACGGCAACTGGCTCGTACCCGCTCGGCTCGCCGGCGGTCACGGTGACCATGCGGTCGAGGATGTGGTGATGGGTGTCGTATTCGGTGGCCTGTTCCGCAATCGTGGCGGAAGTCCCGTCAGCGGTCGTCAGCGAGGCGAGGTTGAGCCCCGTGCAGCCCGCAGACTTCCAACCTACGTAGCTTCCGTCGCCCATGCTGAGCGGGGCCGTGTCCATCTTCCAGAGCCCCTCTCCGATGCTGCCGTCGCCCGCGAAAGTGACGTTCACCAATGCCGCCTGGTCGTAGTAGGCGCCTGTTCCTGCATCACGGCCGAAGTAGGCAGTGACCTGCGCATCCACGCTGACGGCGGAGTTCGATAGTACGTAGCCCTTGCCAACGCTGCCGGTCCCGCCCTCCGCGACGGTCGAACCCGTCCGCGCCACGACGAGGCTATAGCTCGCATCCGCGCCCAGGTCGTTGACGACCCTCATGTCGCAATCCTCGAACAGCGCCGTCTGCGCCGTGCCCCAAATGAAGTCGCAATTCCCTTCGATGTGGCACTTGTAGAACCAATTGACGCCTGAAGTCTGCACCGTGTCCTGGTTGCTGTAGAAGGAGCTGTTGTACACAGCCAGGGTCGTGCCAGTCCCGCCCCCGGCGAAGTAGATCGCCTCGGCCTGGCTGACCTCGGATCGCAGGGCCGTGTTCTTGAGGGTGCCACGTATTCGAACGCGTTGCCCGACGAGCTGTACTTGCCGCTGACAGTGATGACTTCGTCTGCCAGAGTGGCCGTCGTCGTACCGTTGGTCTGCTTCACGAAGTAGACGAACGGGCTGTCCGCAGCCCCGCCGCCGGTGCCCGCTGCGCCGCCGACGTCCGTCCCACCCGTGCCGCCCGAACACTAGCGGTGAAGCAACCGCAGTAGCGGGCTGCGAAGCCGCCGGATCTGACGTCGTATGTTCTGGTTGTCCGGCTTCAGAACGGTTGCGCGTTCCAGCATGTGAAGCGCTGCATTTCGATCCCCGAGGCTCAAGTACACTCCCGCCAGAGCTCGCATGGTGTTGGTTGACTCGGGGTTGGCCGCCAGCGCCGCCTTGAAGTCGCGCAGTGCGTCGTCGAAGCGGTCCTCGGCCATGGCAGTCTGTGCTGATTGGACGAGTTTGCCGAATTGTGGTGGCCCGTTCTGTGGACGTTTGCGTGCAGGACTCCGGTTTTCTGGTTTCTCGATGCCCACAACACGCAGCCGCTCGGACACGAGCGGCATCGGGTTGGAGTCGTAGTAGCCCGGCACGCTTCGGGTCACGTCCACGGTCCCGCCGTCAAGAACATTGACGAGGTTTTCCGCCGTGCACGAACCGTCGTGGCCAATCCAGGAGAGCCATCCCGCACGTGGTTTCAGATGCGTGAGCTGCGTCAGGTCTGAACGGCCCAGCAGGTCAACCCCAAGCCCGCTCGACGCAAATACGTGTGTGCCGTACTCACAGCGAACGCCAAAGTCGGAAACCACGAAGGCAGGGACTTGCGCGCTCAGGGCGTCGAACACGGCCGTCGACGACACGGTGCCGAGCAGCGCTGCCTCCGCGAGAAGCTCTTCCATCGGGTCGTAGGTGACCCTGATGTTCGGAGCAGAGTTCCCGGGCACGTTGAAGTGGTCTTCCGGGTGAAGCGTCGTTTTGAAGAACGTTTTCTCGTGCGGTCTGACTCGTGCCTTGACGACGACATCCCAGTCCGCGTTGGCCAGAGCGAGGTCACGGAGCAAACAGAAGAGATAGGTCCGTTCGCGCACCGCGTCCGGGATGGCCACCTGCTCCGCGAACACGAGCACGGGCCGCCCGGGCTGCCGTCGCTCGATGCGTGGAACGGGGCGGTGCAACCCGGTCAAGACGGTGCGCTGGGCCTGGTAGACGGTGTCCCGGACGAATGCGTCACATAGCGCCTGGTCGCGCGGCCCATTGAGGCAAATCACGTCGTACCCGATTCTCCAGGAGAGGCCTTCCTCGAACCGATCCAACACAACGCCGTTGAAACCGCAGAACAGCATGGGCCGGCGCACGCCGAGTGCTCGCGTGGTCATGTCGAGGTCACGGCGGAAGCGATGGATCTTGCTGCCAGCGGCAAACACTCCGACCGCGTCGAAGCGTCGACCCACATCACTCAACGCCAAGCGCGCGATGTCCAACTCGAGCGCGTCGAACTCTTCCTGGAGCGCGGCGGCCAGCGCGAATGGCAGGTTCGCCCATGAGTGGATGGCAAAGACGACTCTCCATCCTCGGTCGCGAAACGCACGTGCAAACGGGAGAGCCCCGAACACCTGGCTATCCAGGTCGCATGCGAACAGGACAGAGCGCAAATCACCACCAGCCACCGACTTCATTGCCCGATCCTAGCAGCTGCGATGGGTCGATCCAATCGGGTTCTCGACGGTGGCTTGGCCGAGCCGGGCCCGAAGGAGTCTCGCCGCCTGGCAGGCGGCCTATGACCACTCGCCATGCAGCCGACGGTTCCCGGACGGACTACTCGCCGACGGCGATGCTGGTGGCGCGCGTTGAAGCGTGCACGTCGTACATCGCCGGTGGGTGGAGCCCTCGTCGGCCTCCACGTCGACAGGTGAGTGTGCAGCATGCTCGCCCGGTTGGCATGAATTCGCTGCACCAAGGGTTGGCCGTGCCCGTTGCTCAACGGAGGGCCCGCAAAACAGCGAGCCCAGAGGGCTACTGCCCTGACAACGCGATCACGGTCTTCGCACCCGCTGCGACTCGGACACAGCGAACTCGACCAGCGGACCGTCACCCCGTTGTCGTGCACACACCGAACACCTCGGCTCGCTTGTCCGTTCTTGCACACGACTCTGCGCCTCGACGTCGCCGCATCGCTGTTGCACCCCTCCTTGGCGTCTCGTACACTTGATGGGGCTTGTTCGCAAGGCGGGTACACATGAGTAGCTTACGGAAAACGAAGTGCGACGCGCAGCAGCCGCCCAAGATCATTGCGGAAGTCGGCTGCAACCACAAGGGACGCCTGGAAGTAGCGCGGGAGATGATCCAGGTTGCCGCGGTCTTCTGCAAGGTGGACTACGTCAAGTTCCAGAAGCGCAACGTGCTCGAGTTACTGTCAGCAGAAGAGTACGCAGCTCCTCATCCCATTCCGCACAACGCGTACGGCCCGACCTACGGCGCACACCGTGAAGCCCTCGAGCTCGATATCGAGCAGCATCTGCGGCTCAAACTCGAGTGTGAGAAGTTCTCGGTTGGGTATGCGTCATCGGTCTGGGAACGCACCAGCGCGACCCAGATTGCGTCCCTGAGGCCGGATTTCCTCAAGGTTCCTTCCGGTACGAATCAGGACTTCGACCTTCTGGAATGGATCTGTGCCAACTTCGACGGACAGATCCACGTATCGCTCGGGATGACGACGCGCTGGGAGGAGGAGCGACTCGTCGAGCTCCTCGCTTCTCGCCGCCGACTCGCGGACACGGTGCTCTACGCGTGCACCTCTGGCTACCCCGTCGCCTTCGAGGATCTTGCGCTGCTCGAAATCGAACGACTTCGAGAAGACTACCGCAGCCAGGTTGCCGCGATAGGCTTCTCGGGCCACCACCTGGGAATCGCTGCCGATGTTGCGGCACAAACGTTGGGAGCAGAATGGATCGAACGTCACTTCACGCTCGACCGGACATGGAAAGGCACTGACCACGCCGCCTCGCTCGAGCCCGACGGACTGCGCCGCTTGGTGCGTGACACGCGTGCCGTCGCGAAGGCGCTCGCGCACAAGACGAGCGAGCTGCTCGCCGTTGAGGAACCCCAGAGGGCCAAGCTGAAGCGGACCCGCTGCACGCGCAAGGCGGGATAGCGTCGGCCTGCGGCATCACGGGCGTCGGACCATTCCTGTCATGAAACCGGAGTGCCTTGCCATCATCCCTGCTCGCGGCGGCTCGAAAGGGCTGCCGCGCAAGAACACGCGTCCGCTTGGCGGAGTACCGCTCGTCGGGCGCAGCGTGCAGGTCGCACGCGGCGCGGCTGCGGTCACGAGGGTGGTCGTCAGCACGGACGACCCCGAAGTCGCGAACATCGCGCAACGATACGGCGCAGAGGTCGTCTGGCGACCCACCACGCTCGCGAACGAAACAGCCTCCTCCGAGGACGCGTTGCTCCATGTTCTCGGGCAACTCGCCGACCAAGAGGGATACCATCCCGATCTGGTCGTGATGCTGCAGTGCACGAGCCCACTGACTTCCTCTGACGACGTTGACCGGGCTGTGAATCTGCTGGTGACCGCGCGGGCCGGTAGCTGTTTCACGGCAGTCCCATTCTTCCACTTCCTTTGGCGTACACGGCCAGATGGTACGGCAGAAGGGATCAATCATTCTGGATCGAAGAGAGCACGGCGACAGGACCTTGCACCGCAGCTGCTGGAAAACGGCGCTGTGTACGTGATGCGCACCGACGCGCTTCTCGCGAGCCGGGACCGGTTCTGCGGCAAGGTTGTCGCGTGCGAGGTTTCCGCGGCTCGACTGCTTGAGGTCGATGACGCTCGCGACTTCGCTATTGCCGAGGCGCTCGTCCGTGTTGAGCTGAACGAGGGCGCTCGGGAGCACCTTCCTCGTCCCGTGCAGGCAGTGGTTTTCGACTTCGACGGGGTGATGACGGACGACCGCGTTCACCTCACGGAGGACGGCACCGAATCCGTCGTGTGCCATCGCTCCGACGGGCACGGCGTGGCCCTGCTCCGCGAGCTCGGTACACCCATGCTCATATTGTCCCGCGAGCAGAACTCGATCGTGACGCGACGTGCGTCGAAGCTCGGAATCGAGTGTATTCAGGGTGTCGAGGACAAGCTGGCGGTGCTCCGGGCCTGGACGGCACGTCGCGGAGTGGCTGCGGAGCGAATGGTGTACGTCGGCAACGACGTGACCGACGTGGAGTGTATGCTGTACGCAGGTTGTTCCGCGTGCCCTTCCGACGCCGGACGCGAGGCACGTGCCGCCGCCCGCATCGTTCTGCGGGCACGCGGCGGAGACGGTGCAGTGCGCGAGCTCTGCGAGCTCGTTCTGGAGGCTGGCCGTCCGAAGCCTCCGTCTGAGAGTCAGGCATGATGTCCACGGCTCCCCGTGCGCTATTGCTGCTAGCGCGGCACGACTCGTTCTTCAAGGCTGGTCTGCACCTTGCGCGACAGCTATCCGGCGAGACCACGAGGACGGATGTCATCGCACTTCGCTCGCGAGGGGCGCGGCTCAGCCCCGGGCAGGTCGCGGCCCTTGGTCTCGAAAGCAAGCCCCGAATGCTTTCTCTCCGCGACATCTGCGAACGCCCGTTTCTGACGGACTACGACGTCGTTCTTCTGGGGCTCGATGGGCGCAACAGCCGCAGCTTCCTCCGTCGTTTCCAGGATGTGTTTGCGTCCGATACCCGGCGCCGTCCGGTCGTGCTCTGCTACTACCCTGGCGTGGTTAGTCGGTTTCTGCTCGAGGGAATGCAGAGCCGGATGTCGGCCGATCTCGTCCTGCTCAACTCGCCGCACGATTGCGTGCAGTACGACGCCATGCTGCGCGGTATGGGAATCGCCGTGAGCAATGGGCTCGCGACTGGCTTGAGCTACCTCGATGCGTCTCGGTGTCGCAGGGGCGCCGGGAACAGCATCGTGTTCTTCGCACAGCCCACCGTACCGCCGGCTGTTCACGAGCGCGCCTACATCGTTGCGCGTTTGCTGGACGTGGCCCGGAAGCACCCGCGGCACCGCATCGTTCTCAAACCGCGGCACCGGCCTGGCGAACATACGCTCCATCGTGACCGATGCCAGTTCGCTGACGTCGTGAACACCTTCTGTGCTCGAGACCGATTGCCGTGCAACTTCACTCTTTCCTACGATCCGGTGGAGGCCCTACTGCAGGATGCGGCGGTTGCCGTGACGGTGAGTTCCAGCGCTGCATTGGAGGCCCTAGTGGCCGGCGTGCCCACGCGGATTCTGACGGACTTCGGCATTCATGAGAACTTGGGCAACAACTTCTTCTTGGACAGCGGGTTGCTCTGTACCTTCGACGAAATCAGCGTCGATCTGCCATTCGTTCTGGACGAGCGGTGGAGCAAGCGTCACCTGAAGTTGGGTTCGAACGGACGCGAGCAACTCGTCGCGCGTGTAGCGGGGCTTCTACGCGAACGAGATGAACGAGGTGAGCTGCCGCTGAGAAGCGCGCGTCTGGGCGGTCGAAGCGCGGAGTTCCGCGCGTTCGTTGGTCGGGAGTTTGGTCCTGCTTTCTCTGACGATCTGGACAGTCGACCGTGGCGCCGGCTCTGGTGGCGTTGGCAGAAGCGGCTACTGGGTGCGGCCCTGCGTCACCTGGTGTTTCGGGGTCCAGAGAAGGGGCTTCTTCCCGCCCCGCGCCCGGCCGACAGCGTACGACCCGGCGGGAGCGGACACGGGTGACTGTCTGCTGCGCGCTTTCGCTCGGCGCACAACATGGCTCGATGTCGGCGGTTGTCGGTCGCGTTCGGGGGTGGGCCAGCGGAAAGCGGGCGGGTTGAGCATGGCTCGAACCGTGACGTACTCTCGTGGGATCCGCGGGTCATCCAGGAGGTTCCCATGTTCATGCGTACGCTGTCGGCTGCCAGGGCAATCGGCGCGATGGCTCTGTTCGGAGGACTGACGTCCTGCGGAAACCGCGACGCGAAGGGGACGCCCGACGCCGAGGGGGACTCGATGCCGGCAGAGGACATCGGCGCATGGGACGACGGCAAGCAGCAGTTCGCAAAGACACAATACGTACGTCCACCGGGCCGGACCTACGGCGCTGGCGACGGGTCCTCGTGGACCGACGCGTTCGCCGATCTCCCCGAAGAGCTCGAGCGCGGAGCACGCTATCTGGTTGCCTCCGGCAACTACGATGAGACCACGCCTCGGGACGACGAGCCCTACACTGACTACACTTTCGACGACCGGGAAGACGGCGATCGGTTCATCGCCGTGGTGAAGGCGACGGCGGATGACCATGGCAGCAACGAGGGGTGGGAGGCGTCGCTGGCACAGGGGCCTGCCGTCTTCGGTCCCCTATCCATGGCCACAGGCCACTATCTGCTGGACGGGGTCGAGGGCACTGGCACGAGCGGTCACGGGATCCGGATCGTCGTCAATCCGGCGGTCTGTGGCAACAGCCATGCGAACGCCTTCTACTTCGATTGGAACGCGCAGTCCCACTACGTGGGCCTGCATCATCTCGACATCGGCTTCTGCGGCGACGTGGGCGACCCGGCCGAACCTGCTCAGGATGCCATCTATGGCTACATGACGGACCGCTACGACGTGGGAAACGTCACGATACGCGACTCGTACGTACACGACACCAAACGCGTGCTGGCCTTCTTCCTCGGCTGGACGGACGTACTGCTGGAGCGGTCGTTCTTCGAGCGCAGCGGCCAGCACCACGAGTCGAGCTCACTGGCGATGCGGGACGCCAGGCACGTGGTCGTGCGCAACAACGTATTCAAGGACGCGATCAACGTTTTCGTTTCGCTGCAGGACGTCCGGGACGTCCACATCTATGGCAACGTCTTCGTGTCGACACTGGCGGGTTGGGATATCTGGAACTCGATCCACTCCAGCGAACCGATGCGCGACGTCTTCATCCACAACAACACGTTCTACGGACACACGGGTCTGAGCACCGGCTTTCGGTTCACCGGCACGACGAGCAACGTTCAGGTCAGCAACAACCTGTGGGCGCACAACCGCACCAATCAGATCCCGATGGCCGGCGACCATGACTACAATGCGTTCTTCGACAATATC
>JAFGIS010000407.1 GCA_016929495.1 Polyangiaceae bacterium
GGGTCTCGACCGGCGGCAACGCCACCGGAGGGAGTGAAACCGGCGGGGTCTCGACCGGCGGCAACGCCACCGGAGGGAGTGAAACTGGCGGGGTCTCGACCGGCGGCAACGCCACCGGAGGGAGCGAAACCGGCGGGGTCTCGACCGGCGGCAACGCCACCGGAGGGGACGCAACCGGCGGGGTCTCGACCGGCGGCAACGCCACCGGAGGGAGTGAAACCGGCGGGGTCTCGACCGGCGGCAACGCCACCGGAGGGGACGCAACCGGCGGCAGCGGCGGGGGTTGTCCAGATGGCTGCCAGATCGGCGTCGACTGTGTCTCTTCAGGTGACCGCAACCCGGACAACGCCTGCCAAGCGTGTGTTCCTCACCAGTCCAGCGATGACTGGTCCAATCTGGACGGTGAGCCCTGCGACGATGACCAGTGGTGCAACGGCGAGGACCTGTGCTCCGGCGGCGCGTGCGTGGTGCACAGCGGCAACCCGTGCAGTTCCTCCGACACCTGCCGCGAGTCGGACGATATCTGCTGCACCCCGACCTCGACGATGTGCAGCAACGGCGATCTCTACTTGCAGGACTCCTGTGGAGGGAGCACCCTCTCCCAACACTGCGCGGGGGACTGCATTGGGCACTCGTGCCGATGTGTGATCTACGTCGACGGCGACAACGGTTCGGACGGCGAAGACGGCTCGAGCTGGGGCGCAGCCAAGGCAACTCTGCAGGCGGCCATCGACGCGGCCGAGGGCGGCGGGTGCGAGGTCTGGGCAACGGGCTCGATCTACCAGCCCGCGGGCAGCACGCGCGACCGAGCCATACAGCTCAAGTCCGGTGTCGCCGTGTACGGCGGGTTCTACGGTTCCGAAACGGACCGCGAGGTGGAGCGGCCCACTCCCAACACCGACAGCACCATCACGGGCGACAATGATGCGTACCACGTAGTCCTTGGCGCCGACGATGCGCTCCTCGACGGCTTCACGATCACGGGGGGCTATGCGGACGGCGGCGATGTCAACCAGAACTGTGGCGGCGGGCTGCTGAACTACCTGGTCGCGCCGACCATCCGAAACTGTGTCTTCTACGGCAATTATGGGTATCGCGGGGGAGCCGTCTGCAATATCTACTCCACCGGGGCGCAGATCGAGCAATGCTCCTTCTATAGCAATGGCGACTCGAGCACTTCTGAAGGAGGGGCCATCTACAGCTACGGCAGCAGCCCCACGATCGTCGGGTCTTCCTTTGTATACAACTATGCCGACGGCAATGGAGGCGCTCTCACCAATGACGGGTGGGCTACCCCCAGCGTGATCGATTCCGTGTTCCGATACAACGAAGCCGCACGTGGCGGCGCTGTGGCGGACTTGGGCGCAACCTCACACTACAGCGCGTGCAGCTTCGAGGGCAACCTAGCCAGCGACGTTGGCGGCGCCTTGTTCGCGAACGGCGGCGCCGCGCCGGTCATCGGCCGCTGTGCTTTCTCGGGGAACCAGGCGGGTTCCGGAGGCGCCCTCTACTTCGACGGCGCAGGTTCCCCCTACGTGGCCAACAGTGTCTTCACCGCCAACCACGCGCCGGCCGGCTACGGTGGCTTCGGGGGCGCCGTGCTGAACTATGAATCCTCGCTCACCCTCGTCAACTGCATCTTCGACAGGAACGAAGCGAGCGACACGGCCGGCACGGAATCGAGCTGGGGCGGCGCGGTCGTACTCATGTACAGCACAGGGGCGATGATCACCAACTGCACCTTCTACGCCAACGTGGCGGTCGGTCTGGGCGGCGTGGGCGGTGCGATCTATAGTCTCGAGTCGACGGATACGATGACCGCCAACTCGATCTTCCACGACAACGCAGCTCAGGGCGGAGGGGCCGACATCTTTGACGCGAGCACCGCTGCGCCTTTGGTCACGCGCTCGATCATTGGCTCGTCGGTCTCCTGCGTGGATTCCGGGACCTGCCTCGACGAGGACCCTCTGTTCGTCAGCGAATGGGACTACACCCCGCAGAACCCCGACTGCATCGATTCTGGTGACGACTCGCGCCTGCCGGACGACACCGCCGACGTGGACGGAGACTACGACACTCTGGAGACCGTGCCCTTGGATGTCTTGGACGCCACTCGCGTGCTGGGTTCAGCAGTCGACATGGGTGCCATCGAGGTGCAGTGAACCGCCCCGGGCACGGCAGCCGTGCAGAGCCAGTGTCTGGTACAGAGCCCTCGCTCGCTTGTCCGCAGTGCGCCTGTGCTGGCTACCATCATCATCCGCTGCTCACGCCACGCGTCGGTAGTCATGATGAACCCATTCACCGGAGCTTCACAATGTCGGAGTCGCAGCTCGGCACGTGATCGGGGGCGCGGGAACGTCGAAGGCGGGGCCAAATCGGCGCTCCACCCCGGCTACGTCTCACGGACGCCCCGTGCGTCAGCCCCCCGCACACTTCCGCCGACTCCTGGCCTACCGGTTCACCGCCCGCTTCCACCCGCCTCGCGCTGATGCTTCGCAATCAGCTCCCGTACGGCCGGGACGAGCGGCTTGGGTACGGTCATGACCGTGTCCGCGTTGCTCTCCGCCGCGGCTTCGTCTTCTGCGACGGCTTGCTCCTCGGACTGAGATTCGTAGTGCTCGAGCACCTTTCGAACACGGGCCTCATCCCAGCCTGGCGGGAATGCTCTTTGGGTCATCCTGGGTGCTTTCTGTTGCGCCGTCGGCGATATGCGGCCAGGGGTTTTCCGGCAAGATCGAATGCCGTGATGACGAACGCACTGTTGGGGGTCGGGTCCGGCACGTAGATAACGCGAAGGTAGCGTCCCGCGCGCGTCTGGCCGATGGCGACGCGAGGACCATCCCGCCCAGCGCGATCCTCACCGGGTTTGTCGAGGACCTGCTCGACCTCGGCCTCGGTGACGCCGTGTCCCTGAATGTGCGGAAGCCCTGTCTCGGGATCGAGATAGAACCGAAGCTCCACGAGCAGCAAGCTACCCCGGCCTTGGGTCGACTCAAAGGCTTGGCGCGTGCCGTCTCGACCACGAGCCTATGGTAGCGCCAGGCAGCGCCACCGTCCGGACGACGAGACGTCTCGACCCTGCTGATCGCCAGCTTTCTCCCGACCTTCGCCCGCTCCTGAAGTCCAAAACGGCGGGCCGAGCGGCCGGAACCGATCGTGCACGGTTGCGACGGCCGCTCGTGCCCCCAAACACGACCGAGGATGAAACGCCGCCCGATCCGTTCCGTCTGCTCGCCGGAACACGCCGTCGGGGAGCAC
>JAFGIS010000408.1 GCA_016929495.1 Polyangiaceae bacterium
GACTGGCTCGAGAGCCACTCCATGGCTGGCATCAGCGGTGACCACGCCTGGCCACCCCTCGAGTTCGCCAGCGATGGAGAATTCATTCAGCTGCGACTGCAAGCCGAGGCCGCCTCGGACGTCGCCGCCGTCCGGTACGTCCGCGATGTCAAAACCGACATTCCCGCGGCCGACTTCGAGTCGGCGGTCATCGACTTCGTTAGTGAGGTCGAGGCTCGGATTGCGGCGGTCCTGCCCGGTCAGCGCGAGCTTGCCGAACTCCGCGAAGAGCTCGAAGCCGAGCGCCGCGACCCCGCGCTCGCGGCCACCTGCAAGCTGCAGGCGCTCGCGGGAATCGATCCGGGATCCGCTCCGCCAGAGTGGCTCTCTGCCGTCGAGAAACTGGCCGCCGAAGTGGGCGAGACCGCGGCCAATGAGCTCCTCGCCGTCTCACCCGACATTCCCGATGGGCTCAGCGGAATCGAATCGGCAGTGGCTGCAATGCGTGACGCGACGACGACCGTCCGTCTCGACTGGGCCACGCTCCGTCCTCCCGCGACTCGTGCCAGCGAGCCCCCGTGGAGCCGCGGAGAACGAACGGCGGCTGACCTGCGCGCTCACCTGGGGATCGAACCGGGTCCGATTTCGAGCGCTCTACTCGAGCAACTGCTCGAGGCGCGACTGCCGTTGCCAAAGTCTGCTAGCCTCGACTCGCCGGAGCTGAGTGGGGCCTACCGCAATGGGCAGGCCGGCGGCCGCACTGCATTGCTGGTTCCTACCGCATATCCGAAGAACCAACGATTCTACCTCGCGCGCCTCATCGCCGCCGCGCTGCATGCTTCGCCAGACCAGCACGTGCTGCCGGTGTCCAAGGCAGGCACGGCGCTGCAGAAGCTCGAGCGCGCGTTCGCCGCGGAATTTCTGTGCCCCTGGCGTGATCTCGACGCCTTCACCGACCGGTGCGGCACCGACGATGAAGGCATTGCCGAGGCAGCCGCGCACTTCGAGGTGTCGGAGCTGCTCGTGCTCTCCTCGCTCGTGAACAAAGGGAAGGTTCAGCGGAGCCGGTTGGTCGAGGGGCAGTAGGCCAACACGCTTCAGCCGGGCGCAGGACTTGTGACGGACGCTCGACGTGACGACGTCAGCGTGCGGCACTGGATAGTCCAGAGTCCACTACCAGACGGTGTCATCGCTATGGATGGCGACTGGAAACGGGTTGTTGGTGTCGCACCAGATGTGCAGGGCTTTGCCTGCGGAGGCGTCGCCAAAGGCCGCTCGGCAGAGCTTCCTTTCCAGCACGCGTGAGGTGCCATCGCTCGCCGTGTAGTCGTACTCGATCACGTGGTTGTCCGTCACACCGCAGTTGATCTGCACGCCGTGACAATCCCCACCGGCCGGTGGCGTCACAGCCGACTTGCCCGTAGCGCACAACGACCACGCCGAACGCGCACAGCTGCCGGACTTTCCCGCGCTGTCTCGCGTCCCAGGCCATGAGATCGGGCTTCTTCGGGTCGCGCTCGAACAGGGTGCATCGGGCAGACGGCGGAGGTCGTTGGCCGCTGCCCGGGGTCGTGGGACGCCCCGGCGAGCCGCAGCTCAGGGTTGCGACTACGGCGGCGAGGGCGGCGGCGCCACGGTGAAGAAGGAGACCGATCGCCGAGTATCCTGGAAGCCGATGGGAGAGCATTGCGGCATTCGATGCGATGCGAGCGCAGTCCTGACTTTGATGATGCCCCCTGCGCTGGTCGTCGGTGCACGGTCGCGCGTGCTCGCCGTGGGCTGCGCGCGCGCGGGCCCCTGCCAAGCCCGGGCGCCGCGCGCCCGCGCGGGGGGCCGCAGGGCGGTGGCCCTCAGCCGCCACACGGGGCTCGACGAGCGCGCTCTGCCGCGGCCTCTGCAGCCCCGATCCCCGCGTCCTCCTCAGGACTCACCCACTGAATGGCGCCGCGCGTTTCCCTGCGCTAGCTCTCCGCGAAGCGACGCGGCTCCGAGCGGCAGCTTGGCGATCGCTTCCTGGTCGTTCGTCGCTATGACGACATCCTTGGCGTAGTACGGGCTGTACTGGTACTTCGCGCCTCCCACGCAATCCGGCAGCACCTTAGTGACGTCGCAGCCAACCTGCTCGTAGTGCACGGCGACCACGCCGAACCCGCGCAGCCGCTGGATCTCAGCACGCTGTCCCGCGTCCCAGGCCATGAGATCGGGATTCTTGGGGTCGCGCTCGAATAGGGCGCGCCGAGGAGGAGGCGGGGGCGGCTGCTGGCCGCTGCCCGGGGTCGTGGGGCGACCCGGGGAGCCGCAGCTCAGGGTCGCGAGCAGGGCGGTGAGCACGACAGCGGCACGACAAGCAGAGGGGTCAATCGCCAGGGATCCAGGACGCTGATGGGAGTACATCGCAGTTTCCGGCGCGAGGGTTACGCCTCGGTCGAGAGGTAGCCGCCGGTCCATGCGGCTCGGCCCGCCAAAACGCGACCGGCACGCCGGGCGCCCATAGGCCCGTAGGCCTGTCGCCGGATCGCTGCAGAGACGGCTTCGCTTCTGCATATACCGTGCTAAGTTAACCCGCAGGTTAAGTGGTACCTCCATGGCGCTCCAGCAGCTACCGGCCGACTTCGAGCCTTCCGGGCTCCTTCGGCCCGGCATCTTCTTGGCAACCCTCGCGGAGCTCCGGTGCTCCCTGCTCGTCCAGGGCACCGTCTCCACAGGGCCGGGGTGGCGCAAGAAGTGGCGGCTTCACCTCGTTGACCAGCTCGAACTCCTCGTCCGGGACCTCTGGCACGTCGGGATCGATCAAATCTTCGCCAACGGCTCCTTCTGCACCGACAAGCCGCGGCCTGGAGACATCGACGGATACTTCGTCACCTCCTGGCTCAACTGGCGGTCACAAGCCGCAACGCTTCGGGTCCTGCGCCCCGAGTGGACCTGGGCCCCACGCGAGATGCGACCGGCCGCCGACGGCAAACCCAAGCTCCCCATGTGGCACGAGCACCGCGTGGAGCTCTTCCCCGTCTTCGACCCACCGTTCCGTGACCAGTCGTTCTTGGGGACCAGGACTGCAGAGGGCAAGGTCTTCATTGATGACTTCTTCCAATTGACACGTAGCCACGAATCCAAGGGCATCGTCCAAATCGCAAGGGATCCCCAGCCATGATCCGTAACGAACGGGAAGAACGAGAGACTCGAGAACGCCTCGATGACTTCCGGTCGCAGATCGAGGAGACCCGGCGGGTGCTGACCGAGCAAACGGCGGACGCAGAGTCGATCGAACTCGCGGTGCAGCCCCTCCAGGTGCTGGCCGCTGAGCTCGAGTACGATCTGGACTTCTACGGGCGCCTGCGTCAGGAAGGGGTGAGCGCCGTGCCCAACTATCCGCCAGACGAGAGCGGAAAGGAGCTCATCGCGCTCCGCGTCGCGCGCGGCTGGACCCAGCGCAAGCTCGCCGAAGAGCTTGGTGTCAGTGAGGCCCAGGTCTCCCGCGACGAGCGCAACGACTACCAGGGCATCAGCCAGGAGCGCCGCGCGCGCCTCCTCGAAGCACTGGGCGTCGAGGAGCGCCGGGAATTCCGTTCAAAGCGGCCGCTGCCGGAGGGCGGTGTCGTGATCGAGCTGCCAGTCTGGCGGGCCGAAGCAGCCAGCTTCAGCGGTCCAGTGCCAACGCTCACCATCGACAAGAAGACGGGTTAGAGGGATCGATGCTCAACGAAGAATGGCTCAGCACCTTCGCGGCGGTAGGCGTCCTCGAAACCGACGCGACGACAGCGGGACGATGGAAGCCTTCCGGAGCTTGCGCCTTCGTCACTTCTCACGAATTGGCGTGGCTCGTCACAGCGAACCATGTGCTTCCGGAGAAGCCTGCGCCGCGAATGGCAGTGCGGCTCGACATCGGCGGAGAACCGACACTCGTCGCGCTGTGGGAGATCCACAATCGTGTTCAGGGGCTCGGCTGGGTACGGGACCGGAAGCGCGACCTTGCCATCTGTGTTCTGCCGAACCTTCCTGGAGCCCGTCTGAAGACAGTGCCACCGGCGGTGTGGGCGCCTCTCGATATGGAACTTACGACCATGCGGTGCCTTACTGGTGGCTGTCCGTTAGGGCTGCCAGCGCTGGACCCCATGCGAGCAATGCCGGTCGTGCTCGACGGCATCGTGGCGGGGATGGACCGCAGGGAGCAGCGCATCTACCTGACGGCGCCGACGTACCCGGGAAACAGCGGTGGACCCGTTTTTGTCGAACGTCCACTGCACGACCCGAGTGGAAATGTGGCTATCGGGCCTCGCACGGTGTTCTTGGCCGGCATCGTGCAGACCTCGGGGCAGATAGAGGCGTCCGGTCAGGATCGAGCGCTTCACCTTGGCGTCGCCGCGCATATCCAGCAGGTAACCGACCTGCTCGACAGCCCCGAAGCTCACAAGCAGGCCGTCTTCGCACGCGCCGCGGGCTGAGCCACGCACACCATGCGACGGCACATCAACGTCCCAGCGTATTCGGTGGCTCAGTGGCTCCTCGTGAACTTCTGGCGCCTGCGCTGGGAACCAGCTCGGCCAGCACTCTCCCCCGACTGGCTCGAGAGCCACTCCATGGCTGGCATCAGCGGTGACCAAGCCTGGCCACCTGTGGTGGCGAAAAACCCATTGCACCGGCTCATGCAGCCCTCGCGTACCGATGA
>JAFGIS010000409.1 GCA_016929495.1 Polyangiaceae bacterium
GTACATCACGCCCAGGTTGGTGCAGCCCCGCATGTTGCCGCCATCGCAGGCTTGCTTGTACAGCTGCACCGCGCGCTCCTCGTCCTTCTTCTCCACTCCCGTGCCGTACCGGTACATCACGCCCAGGTTGGTGCAGCCCCGCATGTTGCCGCCATCGCAGGCTCGCTTGTACAGCTGCACCGCGCGCTCCGCGTCCTTCTTCTCCAGGCCGGTGCCGTCCTTGTACATCGCGCCCAGATTGCTGCAGCCCCGCATATCGCCGCCATCGCAGGCTTGCTTGTACAGCTGTACCGCGCGCCCAGAGTCCTTCTTCTCCACTCCCGTGCCGTACTCGTACATCACGCCCAGATTGCTGCAGCCCCGCATATCGCCGCCATCGCAGGCTTGCCTGAACAGCCCCACCGCCCGCTCGGCGTCCTTCTTCACGCCGTCCCCCTCGCCCAGCATCTTCCCCAACCCCACACACGCCCGCAGCTGCCCTTCTTTGCAGCGCCTGTCGTATCCGTCGGCCGCCCGCCGCAGCAACTTCTCGCTACGCTGCGCCTCCACCTTCGCACCAGAAACGCCAAGCTGATAGGCTCTGCCCGCATGGGCGCAGGCGCTGGGGGAGCCCTTCTGGCAGGCCTCCACCAGCAGGCGAAGGCCCTTGGAGTCGTCCCGTTTCTCGCCGATGCCATGCAAAGCGGCAAACGCCAGACCTGCGCAGCCGTCCGCGGAGCTGGCCCGGGACGCGTCGCACGCAGCGCGGAAGGCGGGCAGGGTGCGTCGGAGCAGCGCGTAGTCCGCGTCGTCTCGCGGCAGTGGCAGCGCTGCTCGTGCCTCGGCGACCAATCGTTCGTACGCCTTCAGCATCACGGCGCGATACGCTGCCGCAGCTCCGGCGCCCGCCACCACGGCTGCAACGGCCGCTGCCGCAATCCACCGCTTGCGCTTGCCAACGGGCGCCTGCCTGGCCTCTTGTGGACCCGGTGCGGTCGCCGACACCGGAGCTTCGGTGGCCGTCGGGGATCCCTCCTGGGAGGTGGCTGCCGCCGCCGAAGGAGATCCAGAAGCCGAACGGACGGGCGCGTGGGTGGCCACTTCGAAGCGGGTAGCCAACGTCGACGGGACGTCCGCGCCGAGCAGCTCGACGAGCAGCCGCGCTGCCTCGTCGAAGCGCGAGTAGCGCTCGATGGCATCGCGGGCGACACAGCGGCCAAACCACTCGTCGAATCCCGGGGGCAGGTGCACCGCGACGCTGCCGGCGCGCTCGGTGGGTCGGGGCGCCGGCTCGAGCGCAATCTTCACGGGCAGCTCGGCAGCCGTCTGTACGTTCCAGAAGGCGGCAGGCTCGGCGCCCGTGAGCAGGTCGTAGGCGACGAGCCCGAGAGCCCAGACGTCCGTGGCGCCGGAGACCTGCTTCGAGAGCGTCACGCTCTGGCCCTCGGCCAGCTTGCGGTAGGTCGGACCGAGCTGCTCGGGGGCGGCATAGGCTGGCGTACCCACCTGGGTAGCGGTGCGCGCGGCGTCCTGCTCGAGCACGCGGGCAATGCCGAAGTCGAGCACCTTGAGCCGGGGTGCGCCGTCCTGATCCTGCGTCAGAAACAGGTTTGCGGGCTTCAGGTCGCGGTGCACCACGCGCGCGTCGTGCGCCGTCTGCACGGCGTCGCCGAGCTGCGCGAACAGCACCTGCGCCAGGCCCCAGGGCAGTGGACCCTCCTGCTTGCGGCGCTCCTCCAGCGTTTGCCCCGTCAGTAGCTCCATCACCAGGAACGGCAGTCCTGACCCGGTATCCCGCGCCGCGTCCTGCACCCGGACGATGCTCGGGTGCTTCGCGAGTTGGGCGCCCAGACAGGCCTCCTGCACGAAGAGCTCGGCGGAACGCTGGTTCGACGCGAGGTTCTCGTGCAGCACCTTGATCGCGCACTCGGCCTGGATGACCTGGTGCCTCGCTCGCCACACCTCACCCATCGCCCCGAAGCCGATACGCTCGATGAGCTCGTACCGATCGATGATGGTGCCGACCTGAAGCGTGGTGCCTCGTGTTGAAGCGGACATGGTGCCGGAGGCTACCATGACGGGGCCAATACGGACGGTTTCCAGGCATCGAAGACCAACCCGGGCTCGTTCAAGCAGGCCGATTGAATCGATTGGTATGTTCCCGCGCTCAGGACCCGGCGCTGGCTGCCGCCTGGCGTTCCCGTCCTGGACCTCCGTTCTGAATCGTGGAACAGTCCTCACCGCGGCGAGCCCCCCAGGCCGGCGATCAGGAGTGGCACAATGAAACCGATGGTCTATGACCGCTATGGGCCCCCGGAGGTGCTTTGTCTCGGTGAACTGCCCAAGCCCGAGCCCAAGGCCCACGAGGTCTTGATCCGGGTTCGCGCGGCTTCCGTCAACTTCGGCGACCTCCTGGCCAGGGACGGTCGATACGTGTACGTGAGCTTCAAGACCAAACAGCTTCTCGAAATGGTGCGCACCCGCCTCGCGGGCGGCCAGCGCGTGGTGCGCGCGAGCGAGACCGAGCGCCCGGCGGATCTGTCGACCGTGAAGGACTTGATCGAGAGAGGCAGGCTGGCGACGCTCATCGACCGAACGTTCCCCCTCGCGCAGGCGGCCGAGGCACACCGGTACGTCGAAAGCGGGGGCAAGCTCGGCCAGGTCGCCATCACGATGTAGCGGTGGGCCAGGCTAGCGGATCGCCCCGCCTCCGCCCGCGCGGCGCCGGCGCGCCAGGAGCCCCACGCCCAGAACGCCGAGCGCGGCGAGCCAACCGCGATGGTCATGCGTGCCGGCAGCGCGACAGCCGCAACCGCCGTCGTCGCCGGCCGATGTGCTGCTGTCCTGGCCTGGATTGGAGCCGCCACCCACGCCCGCACCGCCGGTGCCCGTGGTTGCGATGCCCGTGCCTCCTCCGCTCGCCGCAGCCGTGCCCGGCGTGCCTCCGGTGTTCGCGGCTCCGCCCACGCCCGGGGCAGTGCCGCCGGTGCCGGTACCGGTTGCCCCCGTGCCGCCCATGCCTCCGGTGCCGGTTGCGGTCGCGCCGCCCATGCCGCCGGTGCTGGTGTCGCCCGCGCCTCCGGTGCCGCCCGCGCCCACGCCTCCGGTGACGGCTCCGCCCGCGCCGGTCCTACCTCCGGTGACGGCTCCGCCCGCGCCCGTGCCTCCGGTACCGGATCCCGCTGTGCCGGTCCTACCTCCGGTGGCGGCTCCGCCCATGCCGCCCACGCCTCCGGTGCTGGTTGTGCCCGCGCCGCCTCCAGTGTCGGTTCCGCCTGTGCCGGTGGTGCCACCCGTGGGGGGGGGGACACAGCTTCCAGGAGCAACGGTCGTCACGTTGCCCGCCTTGTACGCACCGATGTCGGGGTTGCCCGAGCGCGTCGCCGGGTTGAAGCACTTGCCCACCCCGCCGATGCTCTTGATGTAGTCGATGTCCACGTCGTACTGCCACCAGCTCTCGCGCGCGACCGCGCCGACCATAACCGGTGTGCGCTTGACGATGCACTTCGGGTCGAAGCCGATGTCGTTCGTGGGTGCGCCATTTGCGCCCGAGCCCGCGCCGACCAGTTGGGTGGCGCCGCTCGACGGAACGAAGTTCGGGTTGGTTCCCGTCGCATCCATGAAGAACGTGACCGAACCGGTGGTCTCCACGTTGTTCGTCCAGCCCGACGATGGCTTGTTGATCACTGGCTCCGAGCCCGCGGGCGATTGGCCGGTCCCGACGAGGACGTTGTTCATGAACGTCACGCCCTCCTGCGTGGAATCGCCGCCGGTGAAGTAGATTTCTCCGGGATTGCTCGGACCCGTGGCCTGAGAACCGAACTGAGAGTTGTGATAGCAGGTGTTGTTGATGAAGCGCGTGCCCGAGCTTCGGGTGAGGCGAAGGCACGAGCCGCTATTGCCGAAGGCGATGTTGTTGACGAAGGTTGCGTTGTTCGACTCCTCATCGACGATGAAACCACTGCCATCGTTGCGTTTCTCGGCCTCGGTGTTCTCGAACGAGACGGTGCGCTCGATCACGTTCGTACCCGTGGCCTCGAACAGCGAGACGCCGCTCGACCACGAGTGCAGGATGCTGCTGCCATTGTGCGCGGAAATCGAGTTGCTCAGGTGAAAGCCTTCTGCACTGAAAAACGTGAATCCGGTGCGGCCGTTCGAGTAGGCGAGGCAGCTGTCGATCTCCCAGTGCCCGTTGGACACTTCGTCCGAATCCGTTCCGCCTGCCCAGCCGTTGCCGAAGCCGATGTTCCAGCCGCGGGAGACGAGCCCGCGAAAGCGCACGTACTCGGCTTCTTCGGAGCCGACGCCGGTTGTCTGGATGTCATCGTTCGGGCCCGCGCCTTCGCCTTCGATGATGGGGGTGGCGCACTCGTCCGCCTCGAAGGTGATCCACGCGCTGCTCGTCCCCGAATTGGCGACGTACAGTGGCTCCTGGTAGATGCCGTCCATCAGCACCACCGTATCGCCCGCCGCGGCGGAACTCGCCGCGGTCGCCAGAGAGCACGGCGCCGCGCGCGTGGCGCAGTCGCTGGCGGCATCTCCCGTGGGGGAGACGTAGAGCGTGGCGGCGCTCGCTGCGGAGTCGGCCAGAAGTACGGCAAGCGAGGATAGGAGGAGGGATTGTCTCATGGTGGCAGAACCTATTCGCAGGGGCTGAGGGCGGAACACCAACGGAGTCGATCCTACAGGCCGCGAGCCTCGCGCGCTCCGCGAAATCCCGGTCGGTTCGAAGTCGTTGCCGATTTTCGGTGGCGCTAGAATCGCCCGGTGGTCCGGTCCTTTCTGTCTCGTCGAGACGGAGGTCGGATCGCGGCGCATCGTGGCATCGACGCCACCGCCGGCCCGGGCCATGGGATCCCCACGTTCCCCCTTGGGACCAGCAGCCTGACGTGGGCACAACGTTGCCTGCGCGGGGCATGGCGTTGCCTCCGGCTGGCAGAGCGTTGCCTCCGCCGGGCAAGACGTTTGCCTCCGACTGGCAGAGCGTTGCCTCCGGCTGGCAAGCGTTTGCTTCCGACTCGCAAGCGTTTGCCTCCGGCTGGCAGAGCGTTGCCTCCGACTGGCAAGCGTTTGCCTCGGGCTGGCAGAGCGTTGCCTCCGACTGGCAAGACGTTTGCCTCCGGCTGGCAGAGCGTTGCCTCCGACTGGCATGGCGTTGCCTCCGGCTGGCAAGCGTTTGCCTCCGGCTGGCAAAGCGTTGCCTCCGACCGGCATGGCGTTGCCTCCGGCTGGCAAGCGTTTGCCTCCGGCTGGCAAAGCGTTGCCTCGTGGAAGTCCTGGCGGACCTAGGCACGGGGCCGCGGTTCAGCCGAGATCCGCCGACCGTCGGGAAGCATGCACCGCCACGATGCTCGTCATGCTGTGCAGGCGGTGGCTCGGTTGCGTGTCTGTTCCGGCGCCGAAGCCCAGGCACCCGCTCGGACCGATCTCGCCGTGGAGAACGTGTGCTAAGCGTGCGGTTGGGCAACGGCGACGGGACGCTCTCCGACAACGTGGACTACCGTATCACTGGCATCCAAGGGCTCTCGGGCGTGCTGGGTGACTTGAACGGCGACGGCACGCTGGACGTCGTCACGGCCGACGCATCGCCGAGCGCAATGAGCGTGCTACTCGGCCCGGGAGACGGGACGTTCCCGTCGGAGGTCAACTACAGCGTCGACGCGACCGCGCTGGCGCTGGGCGACGTGAATGGCGACGGCAGACTGGACGTCGTCGCTGCGGAGAGCGGCGGCTCTGTATCCGTGATGCTCGCCTCGTGTCGATAGCAGCCGGCGGTCCGGCTCCTGTCCGTCCTCGACACGGCCCCGACGAACAAAGACACCACGTCGTCTGGCAAGCAGGGCCTATACTCCCCGCGCATGTCGGACTGGTTCGCGAAGATCCTCACTCTGGTCGCTCTCTGTTCCGGGGCTTGACTACGACATCAGGCACGGGCGGACCTACCAGTACTTCAAGGGAAAGCCGCTGTTCCCGTTCGGCTACGGCCTGTCCTACACGACGTTCGCCTATTCGTCGCTCAGCGTGAGCGCGGAGTCGATCCCCGACGAGGGCGCCGTGACCGTGCATTTCGACGTGACGAACACGGGGAGGCGCGAGGGCGATGAGGTGGCGCAGCTCTATGTCAGGCACATCGGCTCGCGGCTTCCGAGGCCGCCGCAGGAGCTCAAGGGATTTCGGCGCGTGCACCTGGCAGCGGGCGCCAGCGCGCATGTCGAGCTCGCGCTACGCGCCGCCGATCTCGGCTACTGGGACCAACAGAAGAAGGGCTTTGCCGTCGAGCCGGGCTCGCTCGAGATCCGCGTGGGCAGCTCGTCGGCCGACATCCGGCTCACCAGGACGATCGCCATCGCCGAACCGGCCAACACCATGAGCAGGCCCGGCCGCTGAGAGGGTGGCCGCACGGGCGCGAAGCATGGAAACCGGGACAGCCGGCGCCGCGTGGGCGGAACCTGCATGCACCGAGCAGCTCGGGTGATCGATGCGAATGCTCCGGGTCCCTCGGTAGGACCGTCCTGGACCTACCCAATACCGAGGGACCTCCGCTCGACCGCACACACAGACTGCCCGCCACGGTCGATAGGAAGAGACTGCCACTTCGACTGCGCACAATAGGGAGAACGGGAGCGCCGGGACCCCTGCATATAGCTCCACCGGAAACGTCGGGCTTCGCTGGACATGGTGAGATTTTGACTCCGCTGCATAGGATGGGATTTGCGAGCGGCGAAGTCTGTTTTCCGCACCGCTCGTGCGTTGCGCTGCATTGCCTCGTCCGCTAGGATCTCGTGATAGTCATACTTCGCGGAAGAGAATGCCGCTCGAATCCCGGCTCGACTAGGCCCGCCCATCACCCTAGGAGATGTCATGCACGCTCGATTGAATAGCTCAGTTCTTTGTCTCGTGATTCCGAGCTCTATCGCCCTTTGCGGTTGCGGGTCCGAGTCGTCGAGCAACAACGGTGGCTCGGGAGGCGCCGCGGCCGGTGGCGCTACGGCCTCTGGCGGCACCACGATGACGGCCGGAGGGGTGACCGCCACGGGTGGGTTCACCTCCACGACGGGTGGCATGTCGAGCGGCGGGACCACCTCGGCGGGCGGAAGCCCCACCGGAGGCGTAACCGCAGCGGGTGGCTCCAACCCCATCACCGGTGGTACGACCAGCGCAGGCGGCGCAATCGTCACCGGTGGCACGACCAGTGTTGGCGGCGGCACCGAGGCCGGCGGCACGACGGTTTCGGGTGGTCGAAGCAGCGGTGGTAGGTCCGGCAGGGGCGGTGCAACGGCCACGGGAGGTACGACGGCCACGGGAGGTGGTACGACGGCCACGGGAGGTACAACGGCCGCCGGAGGCTCAACGGCCGATGGAGGCTCGACCGCCGCCGGAGGTTCGACGGAAACGGGAGGGACCACCAGCCAGGGCGGCGGCGGCTCGGACCAGGATGGGCCCTGCGACATCTATGCAGCAGCCAACACTCCGTGTGTCGCGGCGTACGCCATGAGTCGAGTGCTCTTGAAGTCGTACACCGGGCCCCTGTACCAGGTCAGAAAAGGGGGTTCGTGGAACAAGTCGTCCGGCATGTCGGGTGGCACGTTCCAGGATATTGGGTCCAAGGATGGCTACGCCGACTCGGCCACCCAGGATTCCTTCTGCTCGGGTGGCACGTGTACCGTCTCGGTCCTCTATGATCAATCCGGGAAGAAGAACGATCTCAAGGCGGCGCCCGGAGGCTGCTACACCGGAACGGCGTCGGAACCGGATTCGGAGGGAAGCGCGACCAAAAAATCGTTCAACATCAACGGTCACAAAGTGTACGCGCTCTACATGGATGCCCACAACGGCTATCGGAACAACGCCTGTACGGGCATACCGACCAAGAACACGGACGACAGTGTCTATGTCGTTGCCGACGGTACGCATGCCGGGGCGGCGTGCTGCTGGGACTTCGGCAATATGTGGCCGGACAACTGCAACCAGCACACGATGAATCCCATCTTCTTCGGCACGGGCTATTGGGGCAGCGGCGCCGGCAGCGGTCCCTGGTTCATGGGCGACTTCGAGGGCGGTGTCTGGGCCGGAGGCAACGGAGGCTCGAATCAGAACAACCCCAACAACCCGTCCATGAAGGTCGAATTCGCCTTTGGCATCCTCTCGACCAGCTCGGGGCAATACGCGATCAAGGCCGGCGACGTGAAGTCCGGTGATCTGAAAACCGCCTATGACGGCGCCTCTCCCAAGCAGTGGGACAAGGGAGGGGCCGTGGCCCTGGGCATCGGGGGCGACAACAGCAACTCGTCCTTTGGGACCTTCTACGAAGGCGCCCTCCTAACCGGCCGCCCATCGGACGAAACCGACACCGCCGTCTTCAAGAACGTCCAGGCAGCGGGGTACGGGAAGTAAGGGCCTGTCTCGCGAGCCCGACCGTCAGGGTTCTGGACCGCAAACCCATGGAGAAACGGAGCTGCACGAGCCCTCGCATGTGGCTCCACCGGAAACCTCGGACTCCGCTGCACATGATGAGACTTGAACTCCGCTGCACAGAATGGGATTTGGCGCGCAGCGAGTCTCGCACCCCGAGCGCGTTGCGTCACATTGCATCGTCGGCTAGAACTGTTCGATTGCCACGCTCGGAGCAGGATATTGCCGCTCGGATCCCGGCTCAACGGGGACCACCCTCACCTTGGGAGATGTCATGCACGCTCAATCGTTGAACCCAGTTGTTTGTCTCGTGGTTCTGGGCCCGCTCGCTCTGTCCTGTGCCGCATCCGGCGACACCGCCGGCAGCAACTCGGGAGGGACTTCTGCAACCTACGGCGGAACGGGCGGCACCTCGATGACCGGAGGAGGCATGACCGCCACCGGTGGGTTCGTCCCCACAACCGGTGGCCTGTCGGGCGGTGGGATCAGTGGAAACGCCACCGGAGGCGTCAATGCAACGGGTGGATTCGACTCGACCACGGGTGGCACGTCGAGCACAGGAGGTTCGACGGGCACGACCGCTACGGGTGGCACGACGGGCGAAACGAACTCCGGTGGAATGACCAGCGTTGGTGGCGCCGATTCTGGTGGCACGACGGCGACGGGGGGTAGGTCCGGCAGGGGCGGCACCGGCGTCGGTGGCCGGAGCACCTCTGGAGGAAGTGGCCCCACGGGCGGCGCGACGAACACGGGAGGGAGCAGCCCCACCGGCGGCACGACAGGCGCTGGAGGCGGCAGCACCACGGGCGGCACGACCGGAGGTGGAGACGTCGGCGACAGGCCCTGCGACATCTATGCGGCGGCCAACAACCCGTGCGTGGCAGCGTACAGCATGGTTCGATCCCTCTCGAAGACGTACACCGGCCCCCTGTATCAGGTCAGGAGCGGGAGCTCGAACCAGAACACGGGCACGGGCGGTACCACCCATGATATCGGGATGACGTCAGACGGCTACGCGGACGTGGCCGCCCAGGACGCCGTGTGCGGCGGCACGACATGCACGGTCTCGCTGCTCTACGACCACAGCGGGAACGGCAACAACCTCCCGGTGGCAAAAAGAGGCCGCTCGGACGGGGGACAGTACGCGGCCATGGATGACTTCGAGTCCAGTGCGACCAAGGGCCAGGTTACGGCTGGCGGCCACAAGGTCTACTCGCTGTACATGAATGCACGAGAAGGCTACCGGCTCCAAGCCGTGGGGAAGAACTTGCCGCGCGGTACCAACCCCCAAGGGGTCTACGAGCTTGCGGATGGCACGCACGTCGGCACCGCATGCTGCTGGGACTTCGGCAATGTCATCACCGACCCCACGCAATACGGCGTCATGAACACCTTGTTCTTCGGAAATGCGTTCTGGGGCACCGGCGCCGGCAGTGGCCCATGGTTCATGGCCGACTTCGAGGCGGGCGTTTGGGCCGGTGGCACAAGAGATGGCGACCCTGGATATGGGGCTCTGGACTCAAACAGCCCACCCAACAACAACAACCCGTCCCTCAAGGTTCCTTTCGCCTTCGGCATCCTCAAGACCGATCCGAGCAAGTATGCCCTACGGATGGCCGATCTGCAGACCGCCAACGATCTGACCACCGCCTTCGAGGGTGGCCTGCCCAAGTCGATGAACAACCTGGGAGGGATCGTGCTGGGCGTTGGCGGTGACAACAGCAACAACTCCTGGGGTACCTTCTACGAGGGCGCCATCGTCGCTGGCTACCCGTCCAACGCAACCGACCTCGCCGTGATGCAGAACGTCAAGGCCGTGGGGTACTCGAAGTAGGAGCCCGTTTCGCGAAGCGGCGAGAGGTCGCCTTCAATGGGCGGCCCCTCTCCAAGACAGGGCACTACGGATGCATCGCCGGATGCCCGAGGCCCAGGGTCTCCTCCAGCCCGAACATGACGTTCATGTTCTGCAGGGCCGAGCCGGCCTGGCCTTTGACCAGGTTGTCGATGTGGCTGATGATGCGGAAGACGCCCGTTCGCTCGTCACAGGCCACCGTGACGATGAGCCGATTGGAGCCCCGCACGTCGGCGGTGCCCACCGGCTCGGACAAATCTTTGACGCGCAGGAACGGCTCGCCCCGGAACGCTTCCCGGTAGGCCTCGAGCACGCGCGCGTGCGTCACGCCCTGGGGCAGTCGGCCGTACACGGTCGAGAGGATCCCGCGCACCGTGGGCAGGAGCTGAGGCGTGAACGTCACGCGCACCTCGCGACCTGCGAGGCGACCGAGCTCGCGCTCGATCTCCATGACGTGCTGATGACCGGTGAGCCGATACGCGGAAACATTGTCGTAGCGCTCGGGTAGGTGAAAGCTGGCAGACGGCTTTTTGCCTGCGCCCGACACGCCCGTCTTGGCGTCGCAGATGATACCGTCGAGCTCGATCAAGCCCTCGCGTACCGCCGGGAAGAGCCCGCAGGTGACGCTCATGGCGAAACAGCCGGGGTTGCCGACGACGCGCGCAGCCTGCACCTCGCTGCGGTGTAGCTCCGTGAGCCCGTAGACGCTCTGGGTCAGCAGCTCCGGGGCCTCGTGGACCGGGTCGCGTCCGATCCGGCGCGCGTACTCGGCGTAGATGTCGATCGAATTGAAGCGGAAATCGCCGGAATAGTCGACGAGCTTGCGCCCTTTTGCGACTTCGGACGGACCCACGGCTTGACCGACCCCGTCCGGAGTGGCCGTGAACGTCACGTCCACGTCGATGTCCGCGAGCTCTGGGGCGTCCGAGGCGAGGATGGGCAGATCGCAGTAGCCCTGCAAGTACGGCCACGTGTCCGAGAGCTTGCTGCCCACGCCCTGCACGTCGACCAGGGCCACGAGCTGGGCCTGGGGATGGCGGAGCAGCAGCTCCACGAGCCCGATACCACCGTACCCGCCCGCCCCGATGAGCTTCACCTTGACCATATCGTGCCTTTTTCGTCCTGCTTCTCGGTCGGAATGCATCGGGGAGCTTGCCGCCGATACCCGAGTCCTGGCCCAGCGATACCACGGACGGCACCGTCGTCCAGCCCGTCGCTCGTCTGGGCGCCGAGCAGCGAAGGGGCGCCGGCGGCCAGAGATCTCTTAGGCTCCGCCCAGAGGAGCCGTAACAGACCAGACGAGCGAGCTGGCCGACAGCGAGCCGAACGCCAGGCGACCGATGAACCACCCCAAGCCATCTTCCAAGCAGACCCCGGAGCTGACCGAGCTGAGAGCCAGCGAGCTGCTCGGCGCGTTCCAGCAGCACACGGATGGGCTCCGCGTGCTCTCGCTCGATTGTTTCGACACGCTGCTCTGGCGCAGTACCGCCAGCCCCGTCGACGTATTCTACGACCTGTCTCACACCGAGCCCTTCGAGCGGCTTGGTTTCAACGCGCGTCTGCGGGTCAGCGCGGAAACGGCAGCACGCGAGAGTGCGCGCGTCAGGACCGGCAAAGGCGAGGTGGACCTGGCCCAGATCTACCGGGCGGGCTTCCCCGAGCTCAGCGACAGCGAGGTCGAGGCGCTTGCCGAAGCAGAGCTGTCGACCGAGATGGCAGCGTGCTACCCGTTCCCGCCGGTCGTCGAGCTCGTCCGCGCGGCCAAGGCGCGTCGGCTGCGCGTGGTCGTGGTGAGCGACACGTACTTCAAGGAGCGTGACCTCCGCCGCCTGTTCGACGCTCTGCTGCCGCCCGACGTCGCGCGATCCATCGACGTGGTTTTCTGCTCCTCGGAACTCAACGTCTCGAAATCCGTCGGCCTGTTCGAGCGCGTGCTGGCGCGGCTCGGCGAGAAGCCGGGTGCCGTTCTGCACGTGGGCGATCACCCCGTCGCGGACGGGTCGGCACCGCGGCGCGCCGGCGTCGCTGCGCTGCGCCTGGTTCACCAGACGCCCGAGGTCGAAGCGCTCATCCGCCTCGAGCGAACGGCCCGAAGCATGCTCCACCCGTCCACCCGCTGCTCCGAGAGCATGGCCAGTCCGTTTCATGGCATCTTCGCCTGCGCGGAGGCACCGTCACCCCCGGATCGGCTTCTCGGCTACTACGGGGCGGGACCCATCCTCTACGCGTTCGCACGTTTCGTCCTCGACCGCCTCGGCGCCCTGGAGGCCCAGGGACAGCGCGTCAAGCCGCTCTTTCTGCTGCGCGATGCGTACCTGCCAAAGCGGGTATGCGACGCGGTGGCTGGACGCTCGTGCGGACAGACCGTCGCGATCAGCCGCTTCGCCGCACTGGCGGCATCGTTCCGCACGCCGAGCGACGTGGCGCGCTACCTCGGGCAGTCCGCGGGGAGCCGGCGTTTCGACGCCATGTGCCGCCAGCTGCTGCTCCCCGAATCCCAGGCCAGCAGCGTGACGCGCAGCGCGAACAACTCGAGCGACCCCGCGCACGCGTTCGTGCGCGAGGTCTGCAAACCGGCCGTTCTCGAACGCATCCTCGAACGCTCGAAGGCCTACCGTTCCCGGCTGTTTCGATACCTCGAAAGCGTCGTCGGGATCGAGCGCGGCGACACGGTGCTGTTCGTCGATCTGGGCTACGAAGGCACGGCTCAGCGTCAGCTCGAGCCGCTGCTTCGCCAGGAGCTCGGAGTCGACGTCCTGGGAACCTACCTGTTGGCCGTGCGCACGCCGGGCTGGGAGAGATCCCGGAGCGGCCTGCTCGATCCCTCGTGGTGCGATGACAGAACTTTCGCGACTCTGTTGCCGTACATCGCCCTGCTCGAAGACCTGTGCACGGCGGACGACAGCAGCGTCATCGACTACCGCGACGATGGGACGCCCGTCCGTGCAGAGCGCGTCGTGGCTGGCGATCAGTTCGAGCGCCTCGTCCCTGTCCAAGACGCGTGTGTGCAGTTCGCGCGGGACGCGGAGCGGTTCTTTGCGACGACAGGACATCCGCCCGGTCTCGAGGCGCTGCGCCGAAGCGCGCTCGGGGCCCTGGGCAGGCTTCTGTTCATGCCGACGGAGGCCGAAACACGCTACCTCGAGGGGTTCCGGCTGGACATGAACCTGGCCACGGACGACGCGTTCCAGCTGTTCGATCGAGCCAAGGGACTCGATGGTTTGCGCCGGCGTGGCTTGTTCTTGGTGGAGCGCAAGGTTCGGGCGCTGCGCACGAATCAGCCGATCGAGCTACGCTCCGCCGGGCTCGAGCTATCGCTCGCCCTGCTCGCCAGGCATCGCTACTCCCTGGAGTTCACGCAAGAGGATCTGAGCCTTCGTCGTGAGACATTGGACCTCTTGATAGCCAGAGGCCAGCACACGAGCTCGGCCACCGTGGCTGCCCATCCCACGCACGACGGCTACTTCGCGGCCGTGGTTGCCGTGGGCAACTGCGAGCTCAGCGTCGGCGTCCTGTTCGGCAGGCGCTACGAGTGGGTGCAGATCGAAGCGGTAGAGCTGATCGCGACGCACGCTCTGTACCAGCAGAACGAGTCGGAGCACACCGAGGACCTGTCCTCCTCGTGCAAAGCCGAAGGCATGGCCATGCGCGCCGACGGGCTGTTCGAATGCGTCGACGAGTCTGCGTTCATCTTCGTTCTGCCCCGCAGCACAGCGGCGGCCGCGAACAACTACGTCGTTCGCATCGTGTTCCGTCCGCTCGTGCTTCGAGGCGCGGCGGCCGCAGCGGCCGGGTAGTGCCGGGAGGCCATCCCCCGGCCAGCCGCCGCCTTACTCTTCCGGGGGTTCGGCCGTTAATGCAGACTGGAGTACGACTTGGCCACGCCCGCTGAATCGGCAAATTCACCCGGAAGGACGTCCACGCTCGCTGCCACCCTGGAACGTGACGAAGGCGACGCAGTGGCCGACCTGCTCGAGCAGCTCAGGCCGACGCGCTCCAGCGCGACGTTCGTTTTTGCCTCCGCCCACTACGATCTGGAGCTCCTGGGCCGCGCGCTCGGTTCGCTGCCCGGTCGCGTCTACGGCTGTACGACCGCCGGGCTGATCGGATGTCGCGGCCTGCAGCAAAGCGGAATGACCGCTGTCACTCTGTCAGGTCCACGCGTCAAGATCGAGCCCTTCGTCATCTCGCCTCTGCTCGCGTATCGGACTCGAGCCCTCGAGGTCGGACACTCCGTGCGCGCGAGGATTGCGGATTGCCCGGTGGACTGGACGGCCGCTGGACTGCTGCTCATCGACGGCCTGTCGGGGATGGAAGAACGGGTCGTTTCTGCGCTGTACCATGCCCTCCCCCACTTGCCCCTCGTCGGCGGTTCCGCCGGGGACGACCTCGCATTCCAGACCACCAGGGTGTACGTCGATGGCCAGTTCCTTTCGGACGCTGCGGTCTTCCTGCTGCTGTCGACGTCGCTGCCGCTCCGCAGCATCCGCTGCCAGCACTACGAGCCGACAGCCGAAAAGCTGGTCGTGACCGAAGCGGACGCGAGGCGGCGGATCCTGTACGAGCTCGACGGCGTTCCGGCGGCTCTGACCTACGCAGAGCGTGTCGGCGTGCCCGCTGACCGACTGTCCGCCAACGACTTCTCACGGGCTCCACTCATGGTTCGCGTCGGAAGCGAGTACTACATCCGCTCCGTTCGTCAGGTCAACGCAGACCACAGTCTCACGCTGTATTGCGCTGTGGACCGAGGGCACATACTCACGCTGGGCAGACCGGGCGATCCGCTGGCCGCGCTCGACCTGGCGTTCCGCCAGGCGCGGGAGGCCGCCGGCGAACCGGAGCTCGTCCTGGGATTCGACTGCGTGCTGCGACGCCTCGAATTCCAGCAGCAGCGCATCGACGCCACGGTGGCGCGGCTCATGCAAGAGAACCGCGTCGTCGGTTTCAACAGCTATGGCGAACAGTACAACTCACTCCACGTCAATCAGACTTTCACCGGTCTTGTCATGGGAGCTCGGGATGCGCGACGAGGATAGGGCTTTCGAGCTAGAGCGACAGCTCGCTGCCCGGGACAAGACCATAGCGGTCTTGACAGAGCGGCTAGAGGACCAGCCGTGGCGTGGTTCACCTTCGCTGCCGGTTCTGGAGCAGAATCTCGCGCTCGAGCGCGTGGTCGTCGAAAAGACCGAGGTCATCGAGGCGCAACGCGCCAAGCTCGCGGCGGCTCTGGCCGATCTGCAACGCACGCAGGCTCAGCTGCTGCATACCCAGAAACTCGAGGCGATTGGGCAGCTGGCCTCCGGCATCGCGCACGAGATCAACACGCCAGTCCAGTACGTGACCGACAACACGGTGTTCTTGGGCAAGGCGATGGCCAGGCTCCAGGAGGCGCTCGCAGCGTATCGCTCCGTGTTCGAAGCAGCGCAGACCGGCGCGCTCGCGCCGGAGCTGTTGCGCGAAGCCGACGCGGCACTCAAGAGGTCACAGCTCGGCTACCTGCTCGAGCAGGTCCCGCGGGCCATTGCGCAGTCACTCGAAGGATTGGAGCGCGTGACACACATCGTGCGCGCCATGAAGGAGTTCTCGCATCCGAGCGCGGGCAAAAAGGAACTCGTCGACCTACACGAGGCGATCGCGACCACCTCGACGATCGCACGCAACGAGTGGAAGTACGTCGCGGATCTGGAGACAGACTTCGCGCCGGACATGCCTCTGGTGCCATGCCTCAGGGATCAGCTCAACCAGGTGTTCTTGAATCTGATCGTCAACGCCGCGCACGCGATCGCCGAGGCCATCGAGCAGGGAAAGCCGGCAAAGGGCGTGATCACCGTGCGAACACGCCACATCGGGGACAGGGCCGAGATCAGCGTGAGCGACACGGGAACGGGTATTCCCGAGCAGGTCAAAGACCGGATCTTCGAGCCGTTCTTCACGACGAAACCGGTCGGAAGGGGCACGGGTCAGGGTTTGACCATCGCCTACTCGGTCGTGGTCGAGAAGCACTCCGGCACCATCGATTTCGAATCCGAGGTCGGCCAAGGAACGACGTTTCGGATAGTCCTGCCGCTCCACCCCGAAGACGCGGAGGGAAGACCCGGGTGAGGATCCTCTTCGTCGACGACGAGCCGTTGCTGCTCGAAGCCATCGAACGAACCCTGTTCGAGCACGCCGACAAGTGGAAAGTATCCGTTGCCGCGACCCCGGCGAGAGCTCTGCAACGCTTGGCCGAAACCAGCTACGATGTCGTGATCTGCGATACGCGCATGCGGGGCATGGACGGCGCACAGTTCCTGCAGTGTGTGCAGCGGCAGCAGCCGGACGCGTTGCGGATCATCTTCACCGGACACACCAGCGAGGAGACAGCGTTGCGAGCGCTACCGGTCGCGCAGCAGTTCCTGTCCAAGCCGTGCAGCGCCGACGAAATCATCACGTTGATCGCGCGCACCCAGGAGTTGCAGGGCATCCTGAACGACGCGACGATACGTTCCGCGGTGGGACACCTGGACCGGCTGCCCACGGTTCCGCGCATCTACGCGGAGCTCAGTCGCGTCATCCAGGACGCGTCTACGGGAGCGGCCGATGTGGCGCGGGTCATCGAACGTGACCCGGCGCTGTGCGCGAAGCTGCTCCAGGTGGCAAACTCCGCCTTCTTTGCCCGACGCGTCGTGACGAGTGACATCCAGTGTGCGGTCGTCCACCTCGGGCTCAGAACCGTCCGCGCACTGGTGCTGCAGACCGAGGTCTTCGGCAAGGTCGAGGGCGCGGACCATCTCGAAAGAGTCGCCGAGATCCAGGCGTACTGCCTCAGAGTCGGGACGCTGGCCGCCGAGATGATGGGAAACCAACCGGGCCGAGACGAAGCGTTCATGGCAGGCCTTCTGAGCGACGTCGGCCAGCTGGCGCTGACTATCGCCGATTCCGAGCCATGGAAGCAGGCGCGAGCGCGAGCCAAGCTCACGGGCGAGCGTCTCCACGAAACGGAACGCGCCGTCATGGGCACGACACACGCCGAGGTCGGCGCGTTCTTGCTGGGCGCCTGGGGCCTGCCCTACGGCATCGTCGCGGCGGTGGCGGCCCATCACGCCGCCGAGCGAGTCGTCCACCCCAGATTCGAAGTGCCTGCGGCCGTTCACATCGCCAACGCGCTTCTGGCGGGCGAACAGCCGTCCCCCGAGCTGATCGACCGGGTGGGCGTCGGCTCACGCCTCGACACCTGGCGCGCCCGGGCTATGTCCATGACAGCTGCAGCCGGAAAGACAGCCGCATGAATCGCCGGATCCTCTGTGTCGACGACGAAGCCAACGTGCTCGAAGGCCTGCAGCGCAGTCTGTTCGAGCACTTCGAGATCGATGTCGCCCTCGGGGGCGAACAAGCTCTGGAGCTCCTGGAACAGAAGAGCTATGCCGTCATCGTGTCCGACATGCGCATGCCGGGAATGGACGGGTCCGCCCTGCTGCGGGTCGTACGTGAGCGTTGGCCTGACACCGTGCGCATACTGCTCACCGGACACGCCGACGTGCAGTCGGCGATCTCGGCCGTGAATGATGCGCGCGTGCTGCGGTTCTTGAGCAAGCCGTGCCCCGGTGAGATGCTGATTTCTGCTCTCGAAGACGCCGTGGAGCACTACAGGCTGCGGCACGCCGAACGGGAGCTCCTGAACGATACGCTGGCCGGTGCCACCAAGCTCCTGGTCGATGTGCTCGCCCTCGCCGCCCCGGAAGTGTTCAGTCAGGCCAGCCGCATGCGCGATTGCGTGCTGCACATGCTCGCGCGTCTGGAACAGCAGGATCGCTGGGTCTACGAGATGTCCGCGCTACTGTCCCTGCTCGGCTGTGTGGCGCTCCCTCGGGGCATCGCGGAGCGCGGCCTGGGCGGCGAACGGCTCGACGTCCAGGAACAGCACCTGTTCGACGACCATCCCGAAACCACCTACGGCGTGCTGGTGGCGATCCCGCGGCTCGAGCCGGTTGCCCGAATCGTTCGGGCGCAGAACATCGCCGACGCTGCGACAATCGACGACCCCGTGGTTCGGCTGGGCGTCGAGCTGCTACAGGTCGCGCTGGCTCTGGACAGGCGGCTGGTTCTCGGGGAAGCACCCGACGTCGCCCTGCGCAATCTCGCGCGCGCCAAGCCGCCGCTCAGAACCGATCTGCTCGAGTTGCTCCAGGACTTCGAGATCCGCGCGCCGGCCACCACGGTCCGGCATCTCAGTCTGGACCAGCTCAGAATCGGGATGGTGCTCGCTCAGAATGTGACCTCCAAGACCGGTACCACCGTGCTGACGGAGGGCCGGGAGCTGACGCTGCTGCTGCTCGAACGAATGCGGAAGTTCGCGCAGCGAGTCGGCGTGGTCGAACCCATCCGCGTCCGTGTACCTCGCTGAACCGAGGCGCCGCCCAACTGACGGATCGCTGACGCGCCGTCGAGACTCTGACGCTAGGCGAGAGCTTTCATGCGAGCGCCCCGCTCTGGGACCGTTGCCGCGCGTTGTGCGGGCCGGCGCGCGGCTTGCATGTCCACGCCTCGATGCCCTCGGCGCTGCGCGTACCCTTCTTGCAGGTCCCGGTAGGTTGCTGTGTGACTCCGTGCGCACCGCTGGAGGCGCGCCTGAACGAGGACCGTGGCACGGCTTGTCCCCTCTGCCGACGGGCCACGGAAACCACGTGCTTGACCCGTTGTCCTGACACAACGGCGAGCATGCGGCGGCCCGGGCGCCCAGCCAGGGCGCCCAGACGAATCCAGCGACGCGACATCGGCGCAACGGAGCGCAGCTCACCATGAACGTGTACGAAGCCCACCCTGTCCTGAACTCGCCGGACCATGCGCGATTCATCCAGTGCGGCAGCCCAAACGACGCGGACTCGTTCAGCCGCCCTGTGATGGTGATCTGCGAAACCATCAACATGTGCTGCAACAGCTGCGTCATGTGCGCCTATGGCGCCATGCGCCGCAAGAAAGAGATCATGCCGCTGTCGCTGTTCGCAAAAGTACTGAATGACTATCGCGAGATGGGCGGCGGTTTTCTTTCACTGACGCCCGTAACCGGCGAGGTGTTTCTCGACAACCGGTTGCTCGATCGCCTGGCGTTGGTCGAAGACTACCCTGCCATCCGCGGCGTCAGCTTCACGACCAACGCCGTGCCGTCGGACTTGTTGAGCGACCACGACTTGCGTCAGGTCATGGCAAAGACGCTCAAAGTGCAGATCTCGGTCTACGGCATCGATGCGTCGGAGCACTTCCGGCTGACACGGAAAGACGCCTTCCCGCGTGCGATGCGAAGCATACGACGACTGATCGACCTCACCGAAGATCTCAGCCGCCTCTCGATCGGTTTTCGACTCGTCGGGCCAAGGAGCGACGACGAGCTACGCGACTGGATGGATCGACAACTGGGCGTAGTGCTTCCCTTCGGGGCCGGCTCCGAGTATTGCGACTGGCACAAAGCTTCCGTGCGCTGCGAAGATGACGACATCCGATGGTACAGAGACGACAGCGGTCGAACGAGCCAGTGTTTCTTTCCCATGGTCGTGTCGCAGGTCTTCGTCAACGGTGACGTAGCCTTCTGCAAACATCACGCCGACATTCCCGACGAGCATCTTCTGGGGAACGTCTGCGGGCAGTCCCTGCGTGACATCTTCAACAGCCCCAAGAATCGGAGACTATGGCGCTTCGACGAGCATGTGCCCGAAACATGCGCCGCCTGTATGAAGAACAGCTACTGGTACCGCCCCGAGTCGGACCTCCGCGCATACGAAAACGTCTTCTTCGAGAACCCGCTCGGTCTCATTGGCGCATGAACGAACCATGAAGCCAGCGTATCCAGACTATCTCGACCCGCAGCAGCAGAAGCGGCTTCGGGCCTACTTCGAGCGAAGCCTCACGGTAGACACCCTGCCTGCGTGCGTGGTCATCGAGTCGACCAACTGCTGCAATCTCGACTGCATCATGTGCCCCCGCGGCACCATGACCCGTCGTGTCGGCATCATGGATCCGGCGTTGTTTCGCCGCGTCATCGACCAGCTCGTTCCGGACACCGAGTTCATCTACCTCCACTTCTTCGGTGAGCCGCTGCTGCACGAGGGGATCTTCGAGCTGATCGAGTATGCGTCGGGGAAGGGGATCACCGTGGCCATGTCCACCAATGCGACGCTGCTCGACGAGGCTGCCGCCGACGCGCTGATCGCTTCCAAGCTCGGCCTCCTGATTCTCAGCGTCGACTCCCTCCAACGCGAGACCTACGAGAGCATTCGCCGAGGCGGAGCATTCGACCGCGTTCTCACCAACGTGAATCGGTTCATCCAGCGTTTCGCCTGTGCCGACGAGACCACGTTGAGCGTGGCCGTTCAGATGATTCGAATGGCGGGCAACGAGAACGAAACACGTCGCTTTGCATCGGTCTTTGGCGGGATTCCCGGCGTGTATCCGATAGTCAAGCCGCTCGATGACTATGCGGGACAGTATGGCGGCGCAGACGAGCTCGGCGCGCAGCGGTGCGAGGACGCGCGGACACAAGTCTGCGGCGAACCCTGGAAGACCCTGGTCGTCGGCCACGACGGCGTCGTGGTCCCCTGTCACAACGACTACGACTACAAGTGCGTGCTCGGCGATCTGAACCGGCAGAGCGTGCAAGAGGTCTGGAACGGCGATGCGATGCGTGCCTTCCGCAAGATGCACGTCGAGGGACGGCGCTCCGACAGCACGCTGTGTTCGGGATGCAGCGCCTCGGAGGAGTCCTTCGCGCACGGGATCTCGCTGCTCTCGCGCTTTCGCGCCGCTCGCAGCGAACTGCAGGCCTACTTCCACAAGGGGCTCTATCCCTTCGAAAGCGGCGGTCCGGCAGATCACCTGTGGACGCAGCGAGAGTTCGAGCTGTTGCTGCAGGACCGGTTTCAGGATACACGCCTCGTTTTGTGCAACCGAAACCCGGCGCGTAACGCATTGACACTGGGAGTACGCCTCTTCGGCAAGCCCTACGGCCGGTGTACTTTTCGCGATCGCGCCGCCCTGACGCTGCAGACGCCGCCGCAGTATGCCGGCCGCCTGCTCCGCTATTCTTTCTCACTGAGCGACGACTGGTGTCCGGCGGAGTGCGGCATCGGAACGGACACCCGTCGTCTGGGAGTGGATGTCGCATTCCTGTAGACACGGACGTTTGTCATCGGTTCATGCCGCCGAGGAACGAGGGTAGGACCATGCAGATCGAAGAGCTAAGACGCCACTGGGATTCTTTCGGCAGGAAGGATCCTCTATGGGCCATTCTGACCGTCCCAGGGAAAAGGGGCGGGCAGTGGGACGTCGGTGAGTTCTTCACCATGGGCGTCACTGAAATCGAGGGCGTGAGGAAGTACCTCGACAACACCGTCCCCGGGTACCGCACGGGCCTTGCGCTGGACTTCGGGTGCGGCGTCGGGCGACTGACACAGGCGCTCTGCTCCCTCTTCGATCGCTGCATCGGAGTGGACATCGCCGAATCCATGGTTGCGTTGGCCAACAGGTTCAACCTCTACGGGGACCGTTGTGAGTACCGGGTCAATACCGAACCCGACCTTCGGCTGTTCGCGAACCGCACCTTCGATTTCATCTACTCCAACATCGTACTGCAGCACATGGAGCCGCGGTACAGCTGTACGTACATGCGAGAGTTCGTGCGACTGATTGCGCCCGGAGGCTACGCACTGTTTCAGGTTCCCGCGCAACCCGCCGGGTCGAAGGAGGACACTGGCGCCCAGGTCCGCCTGCCTGACTCGGGACTCCGGGCCATGCTGTCCTCGGAAACCATTTCCGTTACGACGGCAGCCGGGGCCTGTTTCGACGTCGTCGTCTACGTGCGCAACGAGAGCGAC